>DATGUQ010000120.1:0-17645 GCA_035301145.1 Brachybacterium sp.
CGACCCGGTCAAGGTCACCCGCTCCGCGCTGCAGAACGCGGCGTCCATCGCGGGCCTGTTCCTGACCACCGAGGCCGTCGTGGCCGACAAGCCGGAGCCCGCTCCGGCCGGCGGCGGCGACGACATGGGCGGCATGGGCGGCATGGGAGGTATGGGCGGCATGATGTGATCTGCTGATCACCTGCCGCTCCACCCGAGCGCCCGACGGGCCCCGATCCTCTCCGGAGGGTCGGGGCCCGTCACGTTCGTGCGGGGGCTGACATGGGGACCTCTCCCCGTCGTGAGACGCTGCGGCGGGCCCTATGCTCGGCAGGGTGCTCTGCGGAGCGAACACCGAGGAGCTGCGGGCCGGTCCTCCGAACGGACCACGACCGGCCCCTGAGAGAGGTACCGATGACCGTGGGACGCAGGGCATTCCTCGCGTCGGCGACGTTCGGCCTGGGAGGGCTCGTCGCCGGATGCTCGCCGACGTTCGGCCCCGGCGGCACCGGGACGCGCACGGACAGCGAGGAAGGTCCTTCCGATGCCGCCGCCGTGCTCGACGAGGCACAGGTCGCCGAGCTGCCGGACGATGCGATCCCCGAGACGACGGAGCCGGCCGCTCCTGAGGGGTATGTCTGGGCGTGGGAGGTGACCTTCTCCGCGCCGAGGGACCAGGTGGAGGCCTGGCTCGTGGAGTCCTTCGGCTCCGCGGACGTCGCCCAGAACGTCCACACGCTGGATCCGGCGGTCGCCGAGGCGTTCGAGGTGGACGAGGTGCCGGAGACCTGGCGCTCGATGAAGCGCTCGGTCGAGGGCACCCCGAAGGAGCTGATGCTCCTGATCGACGACGCCGAGCCGGCCGTCGTCCGTCTTCACCTCCGCCGGCGAGCCGACTGACGGTCCCGGCCGCGTGCAGAACGAGTCGTCGGCGCCATGACGGCCTGCTCGCCCCGAGCTGATCTCGAGCTGATCCTCCCGGGAAACCTCCGGCAAGGACCGGCGGCCCGCTCGGTTCGCCGACAGGATGAGCGTCGTACCCCGTCGAGGCCGCCGTGATCCGCCGCCTCGACGTCTCGAGGAGGAGGAACGCATGAGGTCGAGGACGACCCCGACACCGCCGCGGCCGACGCGGCGCGCCCTGATGGCGGGGATCCCGCTGCTCGGCGCCGGGGCGGTCGCGATGAGCGGCTGCACCCCGGACGACGCCGGGGCGGCCACCGATGTGGAGAACATCCTGACGATCTCCCTGAACCAGACCGAGAGCCATCCCAGCTACCTGGCGCTGACCTGGTTCGGCGAGCAGCTCGCCGGGGCGACCGAGGGCCGCTGGGGAGCCCGTGTCTACGCCAACGAGGCGCTCGGCGCGCAGCAGGAGGTCGTCCAGCTCGTCTCCGACGGCAGCGTGGACATGGCCGTGATCTCCGCACCGCAGGTCGAGAACCTCTCGATGGCCTTCCGGCCCCTGAACCTGCCCGGCGCCTTCGTGGACATCGAGCACCAGACCGCCGTGCTGAAGGACGACTCGATCGTGGGCGAGCTCTTCAGCTCCCTCGAGGACGAGCGGCGCCTGCGCGTGCTCGGCGGGTTCACTCAGGGCTCCCGCCACGTCTACACCGACCGCGGCCCGATCGAGAGCCCCGACGACCTCGCCGGGCTCAAGATCCGCGTCCAGGAGTCCGACGTCTTCATGGAGCTCACCCGCGCCCTCGGCGGCTCCCCGACCCCGATGGCGTACGGCGAGGTCTACACAGCACTGCAGGCCGGGGTGCTCAACGGCGCCGAGAACAACGAGGTCAGCTACGTGACCCAGCGCCACTACGAGATCGCCCCCTTCTTCACGCTGACCAACCACCTCGTGGGGCTGGACTACGTGATGGCGAACGTGGACCGGATCGCGCAGATGGACGAGGCCGACCAGGACGCCTTCACCACCTCGTTCGCGGCTGCGCAGGAGGAGTTCGTGCGCCTGTGGGCGCAGGAGACCGACTCCAGCATCCAGGCGATGGAGGACGCGGACGTGGAGATCACCGAGCCCGACCCCGAGGCGTTCACGCCGGCGATCGAGGAGGTGGGGCGCTCCTTCCTGACCGGCCCCGAGGACGAGGACCTGTACGAGCGCGTGCGTGCGCTCGCCGACGACATGGGGGTGCAGCGATGACCGCGCCGCGCAGAAGGATCGTCCAGGCCCTGACCTGGCTGAGCATCGGGCTGTTCGTGGTGCTCGTGCTGGTGGTGATGTGGCAGGTGTTCACCCGCCAGGTGCTGGCCTCGCCCAGCGGCTGGACCACCACCGTCTCCCAGTACCTGTTCATCTGGCTGGTGCTCTTCTCCGTCGCGATGGTCTTCGGTGAGCGCGGCCACGTGGCGGTGGACTTCTTCGCGCGACTCCTGCCACGGCCGGGGCAGCGGATCACCGCGATCCTCGTCGAGGTCTCCATCCTCCTGTTCGCGGCGCTGGGCCTCGTGTGGGGCGGCCTCCGCGGGATGGCCATCTCCTGGGACCAGGCGATCCCCGGACTGCCGGTGACCGTGGGACAGATGTATCTCGCCCTGCCGATCGCCGGCGTGATCATCGCCCTGTTCGCGCTCGAGGACCTCGTACGTTCCGGTCGCGGCGAGGTCATGCTCGCCGGCGACGACGCCCAGACCGAGGCCGCGCTCGACGCGGCAGGGGCCGGCTCGCCCGAGTCCCCGTCCAGCCCGTCCGGACAGAAGGGAGCCTGAGCCGTGGATCCCGCAACCCTCGCAGGAGTCATCCTCGTCGCCGGCGTCGTCGTGCTCATCGTCGTCGGCGCCCCGATCGCGATCGTGATCGGCCTCCCCTCGATCGTCGCCCTCGCCGCCGTGGTCGGCACCGAGCAGGCCGTGTTCGTCGCCTCCCAGCGCATGTTCACCGGCGCCAGCTCCTTCACGCTGCTGGCGATCCCGTTCTTCGTGCTCGCCGGATCGCTCATGAACACCGGCGGCATCGCCGAACGGCTGATCGACGCGGCCAAGGTGCTCGTGGGTCGCCTCCCCGGCTCCCTCGCCCAGACCAACGTCGTCGCCAACGCACTGTTCGGCTCCGTCTCCGGCGCGGCCGTCGCCTCGGCCGCGGCGATGGGCTCGACCCTCGGGCCGCGCATGAAGCGGGAGGGCTACCAGGCCCCTGTCTCCGCGGCCGTGAACGCCGCCTCCGCACCGGCGGGCATGATGATCCCGCCGTCGAACACGCTGATCGTGTACTCGCTGGTCTCCTCGACCTCCGTGGCCACGCTGTTCGTGGCCGGCTACGGGCCGGGCCTCGTCTGGGTGCTCGCCTGCCTCGTCGTCGTCGCGATCATCTCCCGCACCCGTCCGGGCATGCGGGCCCGTGGTGAGCGGGTCCCTCTCGGTCTCGCCGTGATCACGCTGCTGAAGGCCGTGCCCGCGATCCTCATGATCGTCATCGTGATCGGCGGCCTGCTGGCCGGCTTCTTCACCGCGACCGAGTCCGCGGTGATCGCGGTGGGCTACTCCTTCGTGCTCGGCCTCGTCTACCGCCAGCTCACGCTGAAGAACCTCCCCACCGTGATCGCCGGCGCCGCCCGCACCACTGCGGTCGTGATGCTGCTGGTGGCGGTGTCGTCGGCGCTGAGCTGGGTGCTCTCCTACGCGATGATCCCGCAGTCGATCTCCTCGGCCCTGCTGGGCCTGGCGGACTCGAAGATCGTGATCCTGCTGCTGATGATGGTGATCCTGCTGATCGTGGGAGCCTTCATGGACCCCACCCCGGCGATCCTCATCTTCACGCCGATCTTCCTGCCGATCGCGATGGAGCTGGGGGTGGACCCGATCCACTTCGGCCTGATGATCACCTTCAACCTCTCGCTCGGCACGATCACCCCACCGGTGGGGAACATCCTGTTCATCGCCTCGAAGGTGGGCGAGGTGCGCGTGGAGCCGGTGATCCGGCAGATGCTGCCGTTCTTCGGGGCACTGCTGATCGGCCTGCTGCTGGTGGTCTTCGTCCCGCAGATCACGATGGCGCTGCCGGATCTGCTGGGGATGAGCGGCGCGGCGGAGTGACCACCCGCCGTCCCTCGTACGGTCTCAGACGAAGGGGTTCCAGAACCGCCCGTCGTTCACGCCCAGCAGCCCGAGCGGCACCGCGACGAGCAGAACGGCGAGACCGATCAGCACGAGATCGGGCAGCCGCAGCGGCGTGCGCACCAGCCAGCTGCGGCGCCTGCCGCGCCCGAAGCCGCGCAGCTCCATCGCCGCCGAGACCGCCTCGATCCGGTCGAAGGTCCCCAGCAGCAGCGGCAGCAGCACGGAGGCGAGGTTGCGGACCCGGGTGCGCAGTCCTGCGCCGCGGGAGGTGTCCAGGCCGCGGGCCTGCTGCGCCTGGGAGATGGTGCGGAACTCGCGCTGCACGTCCGGGATGTAGCGCAGGGCGAGCGAGACCGCGTACGCGATCCGGTAGGGCACCCCGATCCTGGCCAGGGAGGAGGCGAACTCCGGCGGGCGCGTGGTCGCCACGAACAGCAGCACCGAGGGCAGCACCGCCACGTACTTCAGCGTCACCGCGCTCTGGTAGAACAGCTGCTCGGAGGTGATGTCCCAGCGCCACGGCCCCTCCAGGAGCACGTGCCGGGTGCCGAACAGCTCGGTGCCGTAGCCGGGGGCGAACAGGAAGATCCCGATGTTGTTCAGCGTCGCGAAGATCGCCACCAGCCAGAGCACGACGGCGAGGTCCCGCACCCGCACCCGCGACATCCCCCACAGCACGAGGGAGCCGAGCGAGACCGCCGCCAGATAGCGCACGTCGAAGCCGATCATCGCCCCGATCACCACGCCGAGGGCGAGGGCGAGCTTCGAGACGCCGGAGAGGCGGTGCAGGGGACCGGTGCGGTCCACGTAGCCGAGCACGGGGGAGGTCATCGGGCCTCCTCGCGCTCGCGACGGTCCGCGGCGATGACGCGGCGCACCAGGCGGGCAGGGTCCGGCACGCCGCAGCGTCGCGCGAGGTCGTACAGGCCCGTGGTCACGAGATCCGCGCGGGCGGAGAGCTCCGGATCGGTGAGCACCGCGGCGGGATGGTCGTCGGCCAGCAGGTGCCCGCCGGACAGGACGAGCACCCGCCGGGTGTACTCCAGCGCGAGGTGCATGTCGTGGGTGATGAGCACGACGGTGGTCCCGGCGCGGTGCACGCCGCGCAGGAACTCCATGAACTCGCTGTAGTGGGCGTGGTCCTGGCCGGCGGTCGGCTCGTCCAGCAGCAGCACCTCGGGCTCGAGCGCGAGCACGGCGGCGATGCTGACCCGTTTGCGCTGGCCGTGGCTGAGGGCGCTGAGCGGCCAGGAGCGGAAGGGCCTCAGCCCGCACACCTCGAGCACCTCCTCGCTGCGGCGCGCGATCTCCTCCTCCGGCAGCGCGCGGGCGCGCAGCCCCAGCGCGATCTCGTCGAGCACACGGGGCTGGGAGAGCATCTGCCCGGGCTCCTGGAGCACGAAGCCGATCCGCTCCCCACGCTCGGCGAGGCTCCACCCCGTCGCGTCGGCCCCACCGATCCGCACCCGGCCCGCGGTCGCGGTCTCGAACCCGCACAGCACCCGGGCGAGCGTGGACTTCCCGGCCCCGTTGGAGCCGAGCACGCCGAGCATCTCCCCGCAGCGGATGCGCGCGTCGATCCCGTCCAGCGCCACGATGGTGCGCTCGGGGCCGACGGGGATCTCCACCCGCACCCCCTCCAGCTCGAGCGCCGGACCGCCGTCGTCGGACGGCTCTGACGCGGGGCCGGGCGCGGCCTCGGTCCAGGCGCGGACCGCCTCGATCTGGGCCGGGGTGAGGTCGATGTCCGCGGCGCGGGAGGGGCGCTGAGCGGCGGTGACCGGGGTGCCCGCCCGGCGCAGCGCGGTCACGTGCAGGGGAGGTCGGATCCCGTGGGCCTCGAGCCGTCCCGAGGCGAGGACCTCCCCGGGTGTGGCGTCGGCCACGATCCGCCCCTCGGACAGCAGCACGAGCCGGTCCACGTCCCGGTGCAGGACGTCCTCGAGCCGGTGCTCGACGATCACGATCGTGGTGCCCTGCTCGCGGTGCAGGTCCTCCAGCAGCTCGACGGTCGCGCGGCCGGCGGCGGGGTCGAGGTTCGCCAGCGGCTCGTCCAGCAGCAGCACGTCCACCTCGTCGACCAGCACCCCGGCGATGGCGACGCGCTGCTTCTGCCCGCCGGAGAGATCGTGCGGGGAGTCGCCCAGGCGGTCCTCGACCCCGGTCAGGCGTGCCGCGCGGGCGATCCGCTCGGGCATCTCCTTCGTCGGGACCTGCTGGTTCTCGAGGCTGAAGGCGATGTCCTCGGCGACGCTGAGGCCCACGAACTGGCTGTTGCTGTCCTGCAGCACGGTGCCGACCACCCGCGCCGTCTCCACCAGCGGCACCTCGGCGGGATCGTGCCCGGCCACGCGCACGGACCCGGTGACGGTGCCGCGGTGATGGTGGGGGATCATCCCGTTCAGCACGCGCAGCAGCGTGGACTTCCCGGAGCCGGAGGCGCCGACGATCGCGACCTTCTCGCCGCGGCGGACGGCCAGGTCGATGTCGTGCAGGGTCGGCTCCGCCTGCGCGCGGTACTGGAAGGAGCAGCCGCGCAGCTCGATCAGCGGCGGCTCCCCGGTGGCTGCGGCGGTGCTCACCTCTCGCGGCTCAGCGACCCGGTCCGGGTGCGGGTGCGGGCGTAGAGGGAGAGGATGATCAGGCCCAGCACGGCGGCTGTCACCGAGTTCGCCGCGAAGGCGAGACCGCCCTGGACCCACACCTTGTTCGCGGGCTCGGAGTAGATCAGCACGTCGCCGAGCGGGGCGACGACCAGCCAGGCGAGCGCGTTCGCGATCACGACCGCGAGGGTGAAGCGCAGCGCGAGCGCCCGGTCGAAGACGCCGTCCTCGATCGCGGTGCGCAGCAGGAGCAGCCCCACGACCAGTCCGAACACGCCGGAGCTGATCTCCCAGGACAGCCAGATGCCGAAGCCGGTCGCGTCGATGAGGATGTGCCCGATGAGGCCCGCGAGGGCCCCGACCAGCGGGCCGTAGAGCACGGCGAACACGGCGAGGACCGCGTACTCGATGGAGATCGTCGTGTTCGGGACCGGTGTGGGGATCGCGACGAAGCGGCCGAGCACGAAGAACAGGGCGGCGCCGATGCCGATCGCGACGACCTGGGTGACGGGGGAGCGGGAGACGGTCATGAGGAGGTCCTTCCGGGACAGGACGGGTGGGGAGGGTCAGCGCACGGGCTCGAGGGTCACGTGCCAGGACGCTCCGGTGCCGAGGGAGAAGGCGCGGGCGTAGTGGCCTCGGTTGATGGCGATCGCCATGCGGTCCAGCGAGTTCACGTACAGCAGCGACTCGCCGATCTCGACGGCGGCGAAGCTGCGGGCGTAGGTGAGCTGGGCGGCGTGCACGACCGTGTCGTGGTGCAGCACCCGCACCATGACCCGGTCGCCGTCGGCGACGCCGAGCTCGCCGAACAGGGTGCGGGGGATCGAGGTCCACAGCGAGCCGTAGCGCACGTCGAGGGTGTCGATGATGCCGCGGACGGTGCCGTCGGCGATCTCGGGGGCGGTCAGCGGCAGGCGCACCATGTCCTCGAGCGGCAGCTCCCGCCCGACCTCCTCGAAGGAGGCGACGCCGGCGGCGAGGCGCGCCCCGGTGAAGGCGTAGATGTCCCGGCCGTGGAAGGTGTAGGACTCCTCGGAGCCGGGGCGGCGGTGCCGGGTCTCGTCGATCTCCCGCAGCGCCGTGATGCCGAAGATGTCCTCGAGATGGGTGAGGGTGCCGTTGTCGGGGGTGACCACGTAGTGGCCGGTCGCGGTGCGTGCGACGACCGAGAGCCGGTCCGAGCCGACGCCCGGATCGACCACGGAGACGAACACGGTCCCCTCGGGCCAGTAGGACAGCACCTGCGCGAGGCGGTAGGAGCCCTCCCAGATGTCGTAGGGCGGGATGTTGTGGGTGACGTCGTGGATCCGCAGCGCCGGGTCGACGCCGACGGCGACGCCGTACATCGCGCTGACGGCGCCGTCGTCGAGGCCGAAGTCGGACTGGAGGACGAGGGAGCTCATGGGGGAAGTATGCGATGTTCCCGCCCGGGCGGGGAACCGGTCCGCGGCGGGATCAGGAAGTGGGCGTCGCACTGGAGGTCTCGAGCCCCCAGGCCTCGGCCAGCAGCTCGAGGGCGCGCAGGCGGTCGGCCGGGTCGTAGTGGTAGGCGGTGAGGATGAGCTCGTCGGCGCCGGTGGCGGCGACGATCTCCTCCAGCTGCGTCACCACCGTGGCGGGGGAGCCGACCGCCCGGATCGACAGGGTCTGGTCGATCTGGGAGACGAGGTGCTCGGGCGCGACCTCCTCGATCGGGCGCGGCGGCTGGATCTTCTGCCGCTGCCCGGTGATCACGCCCATGAACATCTGCTGGAGCGTGGTGAACTGGCGCTGCGCCTCCTCGTCGGTCCCGGCGACCACCAGGTTCACCCCGACCATGGTGCGCGGTGCGCTGATCTGCGCGGAGACGGCCGACGGGTCGAAGTTCCCGCGGTACACGTCCAGGGCGTGCAGGTACTGGAAGGGCGCGAAGTGGGAGGCGACGGAGAAGGGCATGCCCAGCTGGGCGGCGAGGCGGGCGCCGTTGGCGGTCGAGCCGAGGATCCACATCGGCACCTCGGTGCCCCGCGCGACCTCTGCCGTGATCGGCAGGGAGCCGGCGTCCTCCGCACGGGACCAGTCCCGCATCTGTTCGACCGCCGCGATGAAGGCTGCCGGCTCCGCCGAGGTGCGGGCCAGCAGCTGCGCGGTGAGCTGATCGGTGCCCGGAGCACGTCCCAGTCCCAGATCGATCCGGTCCCCGTGGAACCGGACCAGGGTGCCGAACTGCTCGATGACGGCGAGCGGCGAGTGGTTGGGCAGCATGATCCCGCCGGAGCCGACGCGGATCCGCTCGGTCAGCGAGGCCGCCCGGTCGATCAGCAGCGCGGTCGCGCTCGAGGCGAGGTTGTTCGTGTTGTGGTGCTCGGCGAACCAGAGCCGCTCGTATCCCAGACGGTCGGCGACCCGCGCCGCCTCCATCGACGCGTCGATGGCCTCCTCGGTGGACATGCCCTCGGAGATGGGGACGAGATCGAGGAGCGACAGCGGCACATGAGGAGCGTTCATACGGGTCAGGCTATCCAGCGGCCCGTCCGCGCGGTCCCTCGGCGGATGAGAGATCCTCGACGCCGGTTCCGGGAAGCTCCCGGGACCGCCGCGCGTTGATCACGGCATGAGGCTCTCCCTGCTCGACCGCTCGCGCACCCGCCATGGTCAGTCGGAGTCCGCGGCCCTCGGGCACACGGTCGAGCGGGCGATCGAGGTGGAGCAGCTGGGCTACGAGCGCCTCTGGGTCGCCGAGCATCATGCGGTGCCCGGGATCGCCAGCGGCTCCCCGGCCGTCCTGCTCGCCGCGATCGGGGCCCGCACCACCCGGATCCGGCTCGGCTCCGGCGGTGTGATGCTGCCGAACCACCGGCCGCTGGCGGTCGCCGAGCAGTTCCGGATGCTGGCCGCGCTGCACCCGGGCCGGATCGACCTGGGGGTGGGCCGTTCGCTGGGCTTCACCGAACCGGTGCGTCGCGCCCTCGGCCGACTCGAGGCGGATCCCGAGTCGTTCGCCCGGGAGGTCGAGGAGCTGCGCGGCCATCTCGAGGGCTCGGCGCCGCTGACCGCCCGGCCCGGCGATGCCGGTGAGGTGCCGCTGTACGTGCTCGCGACCGGCAGCGGGATCGGCACCGCCGCTGCGCTGGGTCTGCCGGTGGTGCTCGGCGGCCCGTTCCTGGACTCCCCGGAGCTGCCGGACCGCCTCGCCGCCTACCGTCGGGCGTTCCGCCCGCACCGAGGCAGTGCCCCGCAGGTCATCGTCTCCGTGGACGCCCTGGTCGCCGACACCGATGCCGAGGCGCGGGAGCTGGCGCTGCCGGAGGTCTGGGCGATGGTGCGTTCACGCTCCACGGGAGAGTTCGGGGCGCTCGAGCCGGTGGCCCGGATCCGGGGCACGGCGATGAGCGAGCGGGAGGCCCGGCGGGTCCAGCGGGGGCTGGACGCCGTGGTGGCCGGTGCGCCGCAGACCGTGCGCCGCCGCCTCGAACAGCTCCTCGAGCGCACCGGCGCCCAGGAGGTCCTCGCCACCGGTGCGACCTACGACCGCGAGGCGCTCGCCGCCTCGGATCGGGACCTGGTGCGGCTGCTGCGCGGCTGAGCGACGCTCACCCGACCGGGAGCCCGAGGCTGAGCAGGATGTTCCCGTCAGTTCGTGCCGGGCTCCGGGGGCGGCCGCGTCGGGTCGTGGTCGTCCCCGTGGATCGGCACGTGCTGCTCGGGGATGTCCTCGTACGAGGCCGGGTCCGAGATCGGCTCGAGGTGCGTGAGCACGGTGAGGTCCGGCAGGAGGTCGCGCAGCTCGTCCTCGAGGCCCTCGATGTAGTCGTGCCCGCGTTTGACGGTCCAGGCGTCGGGCACCAGCACGTGGACGTTCATGTACTTCTGCTGGCCGGCCTCGCGGGTCTGCAGTCCGTGGAAGGTGACGGTGCCGTCGGTGCGGCGGCGCAGCACCTCGGTGATGATCTCGTGGTCCTCGTCCGGCAGGGCCTTGTCGAGCAGCCCCGAGAGGGACTCCCGCAGCAGGCCGATGCCGGTGATCACGATGTTCACGCCGACGGCGAAGGCGACCAGCGCATCGAGCCGCTCCCACCCGGTGAGCGCCACCAGTCCCACCCCGAGGAGGACGCCGGCGCTCGTGACCACGTCGGTCATCAGGTGCGTGCCGTCGGCCCGCAGGGTGATCGAGTTGTGCTCCGCCCCGGCGCGCAGCAGCACGAGGGCGACGCCGCCGTTGAGCAGCGAGGCGATCACCACGATGAGCAGGCCGATGCCGAGGTTCTCGAGCGGGCGGGGGTTGATGAAGCGCTCCACGGCGGTGACCATGATGACCGCGGCGGCCGCGAAGATCATCAGCCCCTCGATCGCGGCGGAGAAGTACTCGGCCTTCGCCCGGCCGTAGAGGAAGCGTTCGGTCGCGGGCCGGGCCGCGACGGTCAGCGCGATCAGCGCCACCACCGCGGCGACCAGGTTGACCGTCGACTCGGCGGCGTCGGAGAGCAGGCCGACGGAATCCGTCATCGCCCAGGCGCCGGTCTTCAGGGCGATCGTGAGGATCGCTGCGGCGATCGACAGCCACGCGAACTTGCGCAGGTCGACCCGCTCGTCGGCGGAGGCGGCGTCGGGGGCCGTCATGCGCGGTGGTCCTTCGCAGGGGGATCGGGGGCGAGCGAGCCGTCGGGGGCGATGTGCTCGAAGATCTGCTCCACCAGCTCGACGACGTGCGGGTCGTCGACGGTGTAGTAGCTGTGCCGTCCCTCACGGGTCGCGGAGACGATGCCCGTCAGCCGGAGCTTGCGCAGGTGCTGGCTGGTGGTGGGCAGGCTGAGGCCCACCCGCTCGGCCAGGGCCCCCACGTCGTAGCGCCCCGCGCTCATCAGCCAGACCAGATGCAGCCGAGCGGGGCTGGCGAGCATCGAGAAGGTGTCCGCCGCCGAGGCGAGCTGCGGTTCGGTGGGCGCAGGGGCGTGAGGGGCGTCCATGGGCACATGCTCCCGCACCCTTCGTCATTCACGCAACCGACGAAGTGTTCCCGTGGCCCGCACGGGGCTCACGGGGAGAGGCTCAGCGGCCGCGCCCCGAGGAGGACGCGGCCAGGCCGCCGGAGCGGCCCGAGCGACCCCGGCCCTGGCCCGAGCGACCGCGACCCCGACCGCGCCCGCCGCCGCGCCGGCCCTCCAGGCGCGCCTGGTCGACGGGCGGCTCGGGCCGGCGCGGCTCGTGGGTCTCGACGCGCTCGCCGGGGGCGAGCTCGACGAGCACCGGGCTCGAGGCCGTCACCGACTCGTGGTGCACGGGCCGGATGCCGGCCTTGCGCATCAGGTCGCTGACGTCGCGCCTCTGCTCCGGCGTCTGCACGGTGATGACGGTGCCGGACTCGCCGGCACGGGCGGTGCGGCCCGAGCGGTGCAGGTACGCCTTGTGCTCGACGGGCGGATCGGCGTGGACCACCAGGGCCACCTCGTCCACGTGGATGCCGCGGGCGGCGATGTCGGTGCACACCATCGTCGTCGCGGCGCCGGAGCCGAAGGCCTCGAGGTTCCGCGTGCGGGCGTTCTGGGAGAGGTTGCCGTGCAGGTCCACCGCGTCCACGCCGCGGGCGGCGAGCTTGCGCGCCAGGTTCTTGGCGCCGTACTTGGTGCGCGTGAACATGATGGTGCGGCCCGGCGCGGCGGCGAGGTCGCGCAGCACGTCGAAGCGGGTGGCGGGGGAGACCTCGAGCACGTGGTGCTCCATGGTCCCCACGGGGCTCGTGGCCGGGTCGGCGGAGTGGGTGACCGGCTCGTGCAGGAACTCCTTGACGAGCTTGTTCACCCCGGAGTCGAGGGTCGCGGAGAAGAGCATCCGCTGCCCCTTCGGCGGGGTCTTGGCGAGGATCCTGCGCACCATCGGCAGGAAGCCCATGTCGGCCATGTGATCGGCCTCGTCGATCACGGTGATCTCGACGCCGCCGAGGTCCACGTGGCCCTGGTTCATGAGGTCCAGCAGCCTGCCGGGGCAGGCCACGAGCACGTCGACGCCTCCGGCCAGCGCCTTCACCTGCGGGTTCTGGCCCACGCCGCCGAACACGACGGTGCTGCGCAGGCCGGCGGCCTCCTCGAGCGGCGCGAGCGACTCGGCCAGCTGCGCGGCGAGCTCGCGGGTGGGGGCGAGCACGAGGGAGCGGGGGCGGCGGCCGACGCGACGGCGCGGCTCCGCGATCAGCCGGGCCACCAGCGGCAGCAGGAAGGCGTAGGTCTTGCCGGAACCGGTCCGGCCCCGCCCCAGCACGTCGCGCCCGGTCAGGGAGTCCGGCAGCGTCGCGGCCTGGATCGGGGTGGGCTCGACGATGCCCCGCGGCGCGAGGGCGCCGATCAGGACGGAGGGCACGCCGAGGCGCGCGAAATCAGGGGTGGTCACGAAGGGTGATCCGTTCTCTGTGGTGCAGTCCCACCCGGGGCGCCGTCGGGCGGCGCTGCACAGGGCAGCGATCCTCGGCCGACGCTGTCACCGAGACGGAGCCTGCCGACCTGCGAGCGCGACGCGGGGCGTCGGGCCGGATCGGGGCTGTCCGCTCGGGACCTGTGCCGCGGCGGGAGGACGGCACTGATGCTCACAGTAGCCGCAGGGGCACAGGGGAGCGGCGCTTCGCCGCACGGGTGTGAGATACCACCGCGCGGCACCGCGACGATGCCCGGTTTACGACGTTGCAGAATATCTCGGCATGCGGTGGGATGAGGGCATCCGATCGACGTCGATCCCGCGCGAGGAGCAGACCATGCCCGCTCAGACCCCGCAGCCGCCCGCCCCGCTGGACGCCCTCGTCTCCCGGGCCGAGGAGCTCGCCGCCCTGCTGGACGCCCCGCCGTCGGCCGCCGGTGGGCCGACCGCCGGTGACGTGCCCCGCCCCGAGCATCCCCGCCCGCAGCTGCACCGCCCCACCTGGCTGAGCCTGAACGGCACCTGGCAGTTCGAGATCGACCAGGGCGACTCCGGCCGGGAGCGCGGGCTGCTCGAGCGCGAGCTGAACTCGACGATCACCGTGCCCTTCGCGCCGGAGACCGAGGCCTCCGGGATCGGGAACCGCGACTTCCTCGACGCCGTCTGGTACCGCCGCACCGTCGTCGTCCCCTCCGACTGGGAGGGCCTGCGGCCGATCCTGCGCTTCGAGGCCGTCGACCACGACGCGACCGTCTGGGCGGACGGCGTGGAGGTGGCCCGCCACCGCGGCGGTTTCACCCCCTTCGCCGCAGACCTCTCCGCCGTGCCGGGCGTCGGCCCCGGCAGCGAGGTCGAGATCGTGGTCCGCGCCCGCGACCCCCACGACGTCCCCCAGGCTCGCGGCAAGCAGTCCACCTGGTACCACGCCACGCACGCCAGCTACCACCGCACCACCGGCATCTGGCAGAGCGTCTGGCTCGAGGGCGTCCCCGCCGACGAGATCCGCGCCCTGCGCATCATCCCCTCGCTCGCGGGCCGCGCCTTCTCGCTCACCGCGCCGCTCGCACGCAGCACCCGCGGCACCCGCCTGGAGGTCGTCGCCTCCGAGCCCGGCGGCGGCGAGGTGGCGCGCGCCGAGGTGGGCGCCGACCTCGACCTCGCCCCGCAGGTCCAGCTGACGATCCCCGAGGAGGCCGTGCGGATCTGGGGGCCGGGTGCTCCCGAGCTGTACGCGCTGACCGTCCGCCTGCTGGACGCCGACGGCTCTGTGCTCGACGAGGTGCGCTCCTACGCCGGCCTGCGCGCCACCACTCTGCGCGACCACGAGTTCCGGATCAACGGGCAGAAGGTCTTCCAGCGCCTCGTGCTCGACCAGGGGTACTGGGAGGAGACCTTCATGACCTCCCCGAGCGATGAGGCGATGACCACCGACATCCGCCTCGCCCTCGAGGCGGGGTTCAACGGCGCGCGCCTGCACCAGAAGGTCTTCGAGCAGCGCATGCTGTTCTGGGCCGATCTGCACGGTTACCTGATCTGGGGCGAGTTCGGCGACTGGGGCGCCTCCGGCTTCGGCCCGATGGGCGACAACCAGCAGCCGACGGCCTCGTTCGTCGGCCAGTGGATCGAGGCCGTCGAGCGCGACCTCAGCCACCCCAGCATCATCGGCTGGTGCCCGCTCAACGAGACCCACCAGGTGCGCCACGACCGCCTCACCCAGCTGGACGACGTCACCCAGGCGATGTACGACGCGACCAAGCTCGCCGACCCCAGCCGCCCCGTGCTCGATGCCTCCGGCTACTCCCACCGCGTGCGCGGCGCGGACGTGTACGACTCCCACTCCTACGAGCAGGACGTGGAACGGTTCCGTGCCCAGCAGGCCCCGCTGGCCGAGGGCAGGCCCTGGGCCAACGGTCTCGAGCTCGCACCCGATGAGATGCCCTTCGCCGACGGCTCGTTCTCGCTGCCCTTCGCGGGCCAGCCCTACTTCGTCTCCGAGTACGGCGGGATCTGGTGGAACGCGCAGGAGGCCCGCGAGGCCGCCGAGGCGGAGCGCGCCGGGAACAACGCCGCCGCCTCCTGGGGCTACGGCGAACGGGTGCGCAGCGAGGAGGGGCTCTACGAGCGCTTCGAGGGCCTCACCCGGGTGCTGCTCGAGGACCCGCTGATGTTCGGCTACTGCTACACGCAGCTGACCGACGTCTTCCAGGAGAAGAACGGCGTGGTCGACTTCGCACGCGGACGCAAGCTCGATCTCGCCCGTCTGCGCGAGGTCCAGCAGCAGGAGGCCGCGTACGAGCGGGAGTGACGCGCACGGGCCCCGCACCGCTTCCCTAGACTCGAACGGTGACCTCCACAGACACCGCGCCGACCGACCTTCCCACGACCCGCTCCCCGCTCACCCTCGACGACGTCCCTGCCCTCACCGCGCTGCTGAACCGGATCGATGCGGCCGACGGGACCGGCGAACCCGCCGAGGAGCCCAGCATCCGCGAGTGGCTGACCATGCCGGGGCTGGACCTGGAGCGCGACACCCTCGCCGCCCGCGACGAGGACGCGCTGATCGGCTTCGTCGCCGTCGACGTCCACACCTCCCTGGACCGCGACGGCCGGGTGCGCTGCCAGCTGATGGGCGGCGTCGACCCCGCCCACCGCCGCCGGGGCCTGGGCGGGGAGCTGTTCGACTGGGCCGAGCATCGCGCGGCGCAGCTGGCCGCCGAGCGCCATCCCGCGGAGACGGAGGCGGTCTTCCGCACCGCCGGCGGCCGCGACCCCGATCCGGACGCGGCCGAGGACGCCCCGCTGACCGGCGGCAGCGACGTGCGCCCGCTGCTCGCGCAGCGCGGCTACCGGCGGGCCCGCAGCTGGCTGGTGATGATCCGCGGGCTGCCCGGCGCCGCGCTGCCGAGCATCGAGCGCGAGCAGGTGCGCGTGATCGCCCCGGCCGACGAGCACGCCGAGGCGACCCGCCTCGCCCACCTCGCCGCCTTCGCCGACCACTGGGGCTCGGCGCCCGTCTCCTCGGAGCGCTGGAACCGCTGGTGGTCCGCGCACACCGCGCGTCGCGACCTCTCCAGCATCGCGCTCGACGCCGAGGGCACCGTGCTCGCCTACGTCATCACCTCGGAGGACAAGCCGGGTGTGCTGCACATCGCCCTGGTGGGCACCCGCCCCGAGGCCCGCGGCCGGGGTCTCGCCCGTGCCGTCATCGCCCGCACCCTCGCGGCCGCTGCGGAGGCGGGGTACGCGAGCGCCGAGCTCGAGGTCGACTCCGAGTCCCTCACCGGCGCGACCCGGCTGTACGACGCGCTCGGCTTCGCCCGCGACGAGGTGTACGCCACCTACGAGAAGCCCGTCGGCCGGCTGGTCTGAGGAACAGCTGATGCGAGCAGTGCGCTTCGACGCCTTCGGGTCGGTGCCGGAGATGGTCGAGAGTCCGGAGCCGTCGTGCCCGCCGCGCGGGGCGGTGATCGCTGTGCATGCCACCGGCGTGTGCCGCAGCGACTGGCACGCCTGGCAGGGGCACGACGACTCCGTGCGGCTGCCGCACGTCCCCGGCCACGAGTTCGCGGGGGTGGTCGCCGAGGTGGGGGAGGAGGTCACCGGCTTCGCCGTGGGGGACCGGGTCACCGCCCCGTTCATCCTCGCCTGCGGCCGCTGCGCGCAGTGCCGCGACGGTACCCCGCAGGTGTGCCCGCAGCAGCGCCAACCGGGCTTCGACCTGCCCGGCGCCTGGGCCGAGCGCGTGGTGGTGGTCGAGGCCGATCACAACCTGGTCGCCCTCCCGGACGGGATCGACATGACCCTCGCCGCCGGGCTCGGCTGCCGGGTGGGCACCGCCCATCACGCGGTGCGGGCGCAGGGCGCGGTCCGGCCGGGCGAGAGCGTGGTCGTGTTCGGGTGCGGCGGACTGGGCCTGGCCTGCGTGATGGTCGCCCTCGCCGCCGGTGCCGAGGTGTGCGCGGTCGACGTCAGCCCGGCCGCGCTCGCCGCTGCCGAGGCCCTCGGTGCGACCGCTCTGTGCTCCGGCCCCGGCATCGTCGCGCAGGTGCGGGAGCGGACCGGTGGGGGCGCACACGTCAGCCTCGACGCGCTGGGTTCCGCCGCGACCGCTCGTTCCGCGATCGAGTCGCTGCGCCCGCGCGGCCGGCACGTCCAGGTGGGCCTGCTGCTGGGCGAGGACGCGGACCCGCCCCTGCCGATCGGCCGCGTGATCGCCCAGGAGCTGCAGATCCTCGGCAGCCACGGCCTCGCGGTCGCCGAGTACGCGGAGCTGCTGGGCGACGTCGCCGCCGGGCGGCTCGATCTCGCCGGGACCGTCGGCCGCGTGATCGATGCCGAGCAGCTGCCCGAGGCGATGAGCGCGATGGGACGGCCGCCGACCACCGCGGGCATGACCGTGGCCCGCTGGGTCCGACCGGGCCACGCCGGGCCCTGACCGGACCACCCCGCTCGCTGTGGAAGCATTGAGCCCATGAGCATCACTGCAGCCGCCGACGGCTCCGCCCTCGGCAATCCCGGGCCGGCCGGCTGGGCCTGGTACATCGACGAGGACACCTGGCGCGCGGGCGGCTGGCCCCACGGCACCAACAACATGGGCGAGCT
>DATGUQ010000121.1:0-18066 GCA_035301145.1 Brachybacterium sp.
CCCTTGTGCCCGATCGGGTCCTTGGTGACCTGGACGAGCACCGGGTCGCCGCTCTTGAGCGCGAGCTCGATGCGGCGCGGCTGGCCCTCGAGGCCCACGGCGTCCCAGTTGACCTCGCCGGCGTAGAGCACCGCGTTGCGGCCCCGGCCGATGTCCACGAAGGCCGCCTCCATCGACGGCAGCACGTTCTGGACCTTCCCCAGGTAGACGTTGCCGACCATGGAGGTCTGCGACTTCTGGGCGACATAGTGCTCGACGAGCACGTCGTCCTCGAGCACGGCGATCTGGGTGCGGCCGGGCCGCTCGCGCACCACCATGGAGCGCTTGACGGACTCGCGGCGGGCCAGGAACTCCGCCTCGGTGATGACGTTGCGGCGGCGGCCCGCATCGCGGCCCTCGCGGCGGCGCTGCCGCTTGGCCTCCAGGCGGGTCGACCCCTTGACGGCCTTGACCTCGTCCCGCGCCTCGCGGACCTTGACCACGGTGTTCGGCGGATCGTCCGGCGAGCCGGAGTCGTCGTTGCCGCCGCCGGAGCGGCGCCGCCGCCGACGCCGCCGCGAGCTGGAGGAGCCGGAGGCGGAGTCGCCGCCGGAGTCCGCGCCGTTCCCGCCCGAGCCGGACTCGGGATCGTCCTGCGCGGCCTCGCCGTTCGTCTCGTCGTCGCCGTCGGCGCTGTCGTCCTCACCGCGGCCCCGACCGCGACGGCCACGGCCTCCGCGACGGCGCCGGCGCCGCGATCCGCCGTTGCCGGAGGGGCGGCTCTCGCCGCTGCTGTCGTCGCCGGTCCCGTCCCCGTCGTCGCTGTCGTCGCCGTCGTCCCCGCCCTGCGCGGAGGAGCTCTCGCGGGAGTCCTCGGCGGTGCCCTCGTCGCGCTGCGAGGAGCGGCGCGAACGGCTCCGGCTGCGGCGCGAGCGGGGGCTGCGCTCCTCCTGCGGGGAGTCCTCGTCCTCCGAGCCGTCGGAGTCCTCGGCGCCGGCGTCGTCGGAGCGGTCCTGGTCGGCGACCGTGGTGCGGGGCTGCGGGGTCGGGGCCTGGAACAGGAGCGAGGCGAAGTCCATCTGGACCTGCTCGCGACGGCTCGCGCGGTCCTCGTCCTCCGGATCCTCCGGCGCTGCACCGCGGGCGGAGGCGAGGGCGCGCAGGTCGTCGACGACCGGGTTCTCGTCCGTCACGTCCTCGGCGCCGGCGTCGTCCGGGGCGTCCGGGGTGTCCGGGGCGTCCTCGATGATCTCGTCCTCGACGACCGCCTCGACGGCGGGTTCGTCCACGGGCGGTTCGTTCTCCGCGGGGACCACGGGGGCGCCGGCCGGGGCCCCGGCGCGGCGGCGACGGCGCGCAGGGGCGGTGGTGGTCGCGGGCTCGGTGCTGGTCGCCTCCTGCGGGGCGACGACGGTGCGCGGCGCGGTGCTCTCGGGCTCGGCCACGACGGGTGGGGTGAACGTGGGTGCCCCGGCCGGCGCGCCGGCGCGGCGGCGACGGCGCGCGGGGGGCGGGTTCTGCGGTTCGTCCGACGAGTCGTTCTCGGGTTCGTGGGTGCTGTCAGCCATAAGGGCCGTCTCCTTCTGGAGGACCAGCGCACCCTGGTCCCGTCTGGTCATCGTCCCTGAGGACGGAAGTCTCAAGCCCTCGCCGTCGCGCAGCTCCCGCGGAGGAAGCGCTGCGATGCCGGCCGTGGAGCACTGCGGTCGCGGTCGTCCGCGTAGCCGATGCTCCGACGCCTCGACGCCGGGAGGTTCCCCCGCCCGGTACGGAGCAGGAGAGTGCCTCGGTCAGTATGGCACAGGGCTCTTCCGCCGCCCGCGCCGACATGCGGACCGGGGGTGCCCGGGATCACCGCCGCGGGAGGACCATCGTCCCCACGCCCGGCTCGACCGGGAGCGTAGGTTCTCTCACAGCGTGTCACCCACTTCCGGAGTTCTCATGGATGCCCTCGACCTCGCACGGTGGCAGTTCGGCATCACCACCGTGTACCACTTCATCTTCGTGCCGCTGACGATCGGGCTCTCGCTGCTGGTCGCCATCATGCACACCCGCGCGGTGTACGCGAAGGACGCGCTGCGCAAGGACGCCTGGACCCGGATGACGAAGTTCTTCGGCTCGATGCTGATCGTGAACTTCGGCATCGGGATCGCCACCGGCATCGTGCAGGAGTTCCAGTTCGGGCTGAACTGGTCCGAGTACTCCCGGTACGTGGGCGACGTGTTCGGCGCACCGCTCGCGCTCGAGGGGCTGGCCGCCTTCTTCCTCGAGTCGGTGTTCCTGGGGCTGTGGATCTTCGGCTGGGGCAAGCTGCCCGAGAAGATCCATCTGCTCACCATCTGGGCGGTCGCGGTGGGCTCCGCCCTCTCGGCGTACTTCATCATCGCCGCGAACTCGTTCATGCAGCATCCCGTGGGCGCGACGCTGAACCCGGAGACCGGCCGCGCCGAGCTCGACCCCTCCCAGGGATCGATCCTCTCGGTGCTCACCAACGTGACCACGATGGCCGCCTTCCCCCATGTGGTCTCGGGCGCCTGGCTGGTGGCCGGCGCCTTCCTCACCGGGGTCGCCTCCTGGCACATGGTGCGCCACCACAACCGTGCCCGGGAGCTGGGGCTGGAGACCGAGGAGGGCCAGGAGCAGCATCTCGCCGCGCGCGACCTGTACCGGCCCGTGGTGCGCTTCGGCGTGCTCGCGATGGTGATCTCCGCCGTGGTGCTGGTGATCACGGGCGACATGCAGGCCAAGCTCATGTTCGAGCAGCAGCCGATGAAGATGGCCTCCGCCGAGGCGCTGTGCGAGACGCAGACGGACGTGCCGTTCTCGATCCTCACCGTCGGCGGGCCCGACGCCTTCAGCGAGGACTGCGACGGCGTCACCCACCTGATCGAGATCCCCTACGTCACCGGCATCCTGGCCACCAACGACCCGCACGCCGAGCTGCAGGGCGTGGAGGACCTCAACGCCCAGTACAAGGAGCAGTTCGGGGAGACCGCCGTGAACATCCACGGCGAGGAGGTCGCCGCCGACTACCGGCCGAACCTCTTCGTCACCTACTGGTCCTTCCGGCTGATGATGGGCCTGGCCGCCTTCAGCGGGATCCTCGCGGTCTGGGCGCTGTGGGCGACCCGCGGCAAGGGCGAGGCCGCGCGCACCACCGGTTCGCGGGCCTTCGCATGGTTCGCCGTGCTGGCGATCCCGATGCCCTTCCTCGCGAACTCCGCCGGCTGGGTGTTCACCGAGATCGGCCGGCAGCCGTGGGTGGTCCATCCCAATCCGCTGGACCCGACGGTCCGGCTGATGACGATGCAGGGCGTCTCGTCCCATCCGGGATGGATGGTGCTCACCTCGCTCGCCGCCTTCACCCTCGTCTACGGCGTGCTCGCCGTGCTCTGGTTCCAGATGATGCGGAAGGCCGCGCTCAAGGGCGTGCCGCTCGCGCGACGGGACCCGGAGACCGACGAGCTCGACACCCCGACGCTCTCCTTCGACTACTGAGAAGGGACCTGACCTCCCATGGACGCCCTGTTCGAGCCGACCTGGCTCCAGACCCTGTGGTTCTTCCTCATCGCGTTCTTCTTCCTGTGCTACTTCGTGCTCGAGGGCTTCGACTTCGGGGTGCAGATGAACGTCGGCGCCCTCTGGCGGCGCGGCGACGGCGCCCGCGGCACCATCCTGAAGACGATCGGACCGGTCTGGGACGGGAACGAGGTCTTCCTGATCACCGGCGGCGCGCTGCTCTTCGCGGCCTTCCCCGAGTGGTACGCGACCCTGTTCTCCGGGTTCTACCTCGCGCTGCTGCTCCTGCTGCTGGTGCTGATCGTGCGGGTGTGCGCCTTCAAATGGCGTGACAAGGTGGACAGCCTCGCCTGGAGGAGGGCCTGGGACACGGTGCACGTGCTCGGCGGGGTGGCCCCGGCGCTGCTGTGGGGCATCGCCTTCGGCAACATCGTCGCCGGGGTGGAGATCGATCCGAACCACTGGGTCACCACCTCGCTGCTGGGGCTGCTGACCCCCTTCGCCCTGCTGGCCGGGGTGGTGTTCGTGCTGCTGTTCTGGCTGCACGGCACCCTGTACCTCGCGCTCAAGCTCGACGGCCCGCTGCGCCAGGAGGCGAACCGTCTGGCCGGGATCCTGGTGTGGCCGACGATCGTGGCCGGCGCCGCCTTCCTGCTCTGGTTCCAGCTGGCCCACTCGCACTCCCGGCTCACGCTGATCCCGGTGGCCGCAGCGGCCGCGGCGCTGCTGGCCGTGGTGCCGCTGAACCGGGCCCGTCGCGAGGGATGGGCGTTCGTCGCGACGACCACCGCGATCGCCGGCGCCTCCCTCGCGCTGTTCGGCGGCCTGTTCCCGTACGTGCTGCCGGCCACGAACGATCCCGCGAACTCCCTGACCGTCGCGAACGCGTCGTCGACCGAGCACACCCTGATGGTGATGCTGGTGGCGCTCGCGGTCCTGCTGCCGATCGTCCTGGCCTACACGGTGTGGACGTACCGGGTGTTCCGCCACCGGATCACCGACGACGACTCCCCCGCCCCCGGCGAGGGGCTGCTCGAGGCGGCGAAGCAGAGCTACCGCAGGACCTTCGAGCAGGGCTGATGGAGAGGACCCCGAAGCGCCGCAGGCCGCCGTTGGATCCGCGCCTGGTGCGCGAGGTCGCCTCGGCGCGCCGGCACGTGGCGCGCACGGTGGTGCTCGGCCTGGTCCAGGCCGGCTGCGTGATCGTCACGGCGCTCGTGATCGCCCGCCTGGGGGCCGACCTTCTCGCCGAGCGCGCCGTCCCGCGGGACGCGCCCGCGCTGCTGCTGGTGCTGGTCACGGCGCTCGCGATCCGCGCCGGCGCGGTGCTGCTCGAGGAGACCACCGCGCATCGTGCCGCGACCGCCGCGATCGGCGAGCTGCGCGCCCGGATCGTCTCCCATGCCGCTCGGCTGGGTCCCCGGGCGGGCGCGGGTCGCGGCGCTGACCTCACGGCGCTGGCGACCACCGGCATCGAGAACCTGCGCCCCTACCTCGTCGGCTACGTGCCGCAGCTGCTGCTCACGCTCACGGTGACCCCGCTGTCGCTGCTGACCATCGGGGTGCTCGACCCGCTCAGCGCCGTCATCGCGGTGATCACCCTGCCGCTGGTGCCGCTGTTCATGATCCTGGTGGGGAAGCTGACGGTGGGCCGCTCCGAGAAGCTGATCGCGGACATGCGTTCGCTGTGGTCGCAGCTGCTGGACCTCGTGGACGGCCTGCCCACCCTGCGCGCCCTGGGCCGTGAGCGGGGCCCGGAGGCGACCGTGCGCCGGCTCGGCGACCGCCACCGCGCCTCCGCCATGGGCTCGCTGCGCTACGCCTTCCTCTCCTCGATGGTGCTCGAGCTGCTCTCGACCCTGTGCGTGGCCCTGATCGCGGTGAGCATCGGCATGCGCCTGGTCTACGGCGAGATGGACCTCGCCCCGGCGCTCGCAGTGCTCGTGCTCGCCCCGGAGGTGTACCAGCCGCTGCGGAACGTCGGCTCCCAGTACCACGCCTCGACCGACGGCCTGGCCGCGGTCGACGCCGCGTTCGCGGTCCTCGAGGAGGAGCCTCCGGCCGACGGCGACCGCCCCGCGCCGGATCTGCGCACCTCCTCGCTCGCCCTGCGCGGCGTCTCGGTCCGCTCCCGGGACGGCATGGCCCCGCACCGCGCGGACGTCGTGGTGCGGCCGGGCCGGGTGCTCGCGCTGACCGGTCCCTCCGGCTCGGGCAAGACCACCGCCGCGCAGGTGCTGCTCGGTCTGCTCTGCGCCGACGAGGGACGCGCGGAGATCATCGCCGCCGACGGCGCGGTCACGCCCGTCGACGCACTCGAGCGGCGCACCCTGTGGCAGCAGGTGGCCTGGCTGCCCCAGCGCCCCGTGCTGCCTCCGGGCACGATCCGCTCGGTGCTGGCCGAGGCGCGGCCCGGCGCCGGTCAGGGCGAGCTGGAGGCGGCGGCCGCGGCGACCGGTCTGGACGCGGTGATCGCGGAGCGCGGCTGGGATGCGGATCTGGGACGGTCCGGACGCGGCATCTCGCTCGGCGAACGGCAGCGCCTGGCGCTGGCCCGCGCGGTGCTCTCCCCTGCCCCGCTCGTGGTGCTCGACGAGCCCACCGCCCATCTCGACGGCGCCACCGAGCAGGTGGTGCTGGACCTGATCGCCGCACTGCGCGCGGCGGGGCGCACCGTGGTGGTGATCGCGCACCGCTCCGCGCTGGTGGACATCGCCGACGACGTGGCGAGCGTGCAGCCCGAGCGAGCGGAGGCCCTGCGATGACCACCGCCTCCTCCCCCGCCCTGCGACGGGCCGTCCGGGCCCTCGAGATCCCCCGCACCCGGCTGCTGGCCGCCGTGCTCGCCGCCTGCGCGACGCTCGGCTCCGCCTTCGCCCTCGCGGCGGTCTCCGCATACCTCGTCACCCGTGCCTGGACGATGCCGCCGGTGCTGGACCTCACCGTCGCCGTGGTGGCCGTGCGGGCCCTGGGCGTCTCCCGCGGCGCGTTCCGCTGGCTGGAGAGGATGCTCACCCACGACGTCGCCCTGCGGGGCGTGGTCTCGCTGCGCACGAACCTGTTCACGGCGCTGGCCTCCCGGACCGACGACACCCTGACCAGGCTGCGCCGCGGCGATCTGCTGTCCCGGCTGGGGGACGACGCCCAGGAGCTCGGCGATCACGTCATCACCGCGCTCGTGCCCGCCGCGGTCTCGGTGGTGATGGCGCTCGTGGTGCTCGCGACCTTCGCGCCGCTGTCCCCCACCGCCGCAGCGGTGATGCTCGCCGCTCTGGTGCTCGCGAGCGTCCTCGCGCCGCTGGCCGCCCACCGCGCCGCCCGGATCACCCAGCAGACGGTGCTCACCACGCGCGCCGGAGTCAGCGCGCAGTCGCTCGAGATCCTCGACGACGCCACCTCCCTGCGCGTGGAGGGCCGGCTCGAGGACGCGCTCACCAGGCTGCAGCAGCGGCAGGCGGAGCACGACGCCGCCATCGACCGCGCGGCGGTGCCGGCCGCGGTCGCCTCCGCCGCCGTGCCGCTGACGATGATCCTCGCGGTGAGCGGTTCGCTGCTGGCGGCCGGTTCCCTGTGGGTCGACGGCGGGGCGACGGCGGGACAGATCGGGATCCTGCTGCTGCTCCCGCTGTCCTCCTTCGAGGCGGCGACCGCCCTGCCCGCCGCAGCCGCACAGCACGCCCGCTCGCAGGCGGCCGCGGACCGTCTCGACGCGCTCGTCGGCCCCGCGGCGCCCTCACGCACCGGTCCGGCGCCCGCGCCTCGGACCACGGCCCACCTGCGCGCCGCGGGGCTCACCGCCGGCTGGACACCGCAGGCGCCCCGGGTGCGGGGACTGGACCTCGACCTGCCGGCCGGGTCGCGGCTCGCGATCGTGGGTGCCTCCGGCAGCGGCAAGTCCACCCTGCTGGCCACCCTCGCCGGCCTGCTGGACCCGCTGGCGGGACGCGTGGAGCTGGACGGCGAGGACCTCGCCGCCCTCGATCCGGCCGAGATCCGGGCCGGGGTGACGATGTTCGCCGAGGACGCCCACGTCTTCGCCACCACCGTGCGGGAGAACCTGAAGGTCGTGCGCGGAGATCTCGACGACGCGCAGATCCGCGCCGCGCTCACGGCCGTGGGGCTGAGCGACTGGGTCGACGAGCTCCCGCACGGCCTGGACACGATGCTGGGCCCGGACGGCACCACCGTCTCCGGCGGGGAGCGGCGCCGGCTGCTGCTGGCCCGGGCGGTGGTGCGCGGCGGCCCGGCGCTGCTGCTCGACGAGCCCACCGAGCACCTGGACACCGCCCGCGGCGATGCGCTGCTGGGCGCGCTGCTGGACCCGCAGGACACCTCGCTGGTGCCCGCGAGCAGTACCGTCGTGGTCGTCACCCACCGCATCGAGGCGATCCCCACCGGGACCTCGATCCTCCGACTCGAGGACCACCGATGACCGCCGCCGACCCGTCGAACACCCCACCCGCCCGCGGCTACCGCTCCCGGATCCAGGATCTCGCCGGTGCCGTCCTCGCCGGCGGGGAGGCCGAGGACCTGCTGGACCTGCTGCTCCGCTCGGCGAGGACGGACCTCGAGGCCCGCACCGCGCTGCTGGCGATGCCGCTGACGACGGACGTCTGGGGGGTGGAGATGGTCGACGGCGAGGACTCCGCCGAGCTGCTGGGCGTCGAGATCCCGCCCGGCTCGGCCGCCGCACTCGCCCTGCACCGCGAGGACTCCGATGCGCTCGAGGCGATCGGGGAGCTGGAGCTCGGGAACCGCAACAGCCGCGCGCTGCTGGGCGTCGTGGACGCGGCCGAGCACGGCCTGGGCGTGCTCGCGGCGCTGCGTCCGCTCGAGTCCGAGCCGTTCACCGCGGCGGACCGCGAGCGGCTCGACGCCCTGGCAGGACTGATCGCGCTCACCCTGCGCGCCCCGTCGCTCGGGGCGAGCGTCGAGATCGACGACGAGCGCAGCCGTATCGCCCGGGACCTCCACGACCTCGCGATCCAGGAGCTGTTCGCCGTCGGGATGGAGCTGGAGGCCCTGGTGAACTCGCTCGAGGCCCCGGGCATGACCCCGTCGAACGCCCGGATCCGCAGTTCGGTCGCCACCTCGGTGCAGGGGGTCGAGAACGCGGTCGCGCAGATCCGGCAGATCGTGCAGTCGCTGCGGCGGGAGCGCACCGCCGCGACCCTCACCGAGCGGCTGCGGCACGAGGTGGGCCTGGCCACCGCCGGCCTCGGCTTCGTGCCCTCGATGCGGCTGCCCCCGCACCCGGCCGAGATGGACGCCGAGCTGCCGCCGGAGATCGCCGAGGACGTGGTGGCGGTGGTACGGGAGTGCCTGGCCAACGCGGCACGTCACGCCCATGCCACGGCGGTGGCGGTCTCGGTGAGCGTCTTCTCCGAGGGCGTGGACCGGGTGGTGCAGGTGAACGTCTCCGACAACGGGAAGGGGATCGATCCCACGGTGACGCGCCGCAGCGGCCTGGCGAACATCTCCTCGCGGGCGCGGCGCCACTCCGGTTGGGTGGATGCGCTCAACCTCGAACCGGGCACCATGGTCTCCTGGCGGGTCACGCTGCCGCCGGCGTGAGGATCAGGGCTGGTGGGACTTCCAGCCGGCCCGCCGGCGGGCGGCGACCATCGCGGCCACCTGGGTGCGGCGCTGCATGTCGAAGGCCTGCAGGATGATCGTCACCCGGTTCTTCACCGTCTTCTCGGCGATGCCGAGCGTCTCGGCGATCTCACGGTTGGAGTGCCCGTCGCCGATCAGCTCCACGATCCGCTGATCGCTCTCGGACAGGTCCGGACCGTCCTCGACGTGGTCGGCCGGCCACACCGGCCTCCCGCCGTGCACCGTCCTGATCGCCTCGACGATCTCCTGCGAACGGGCCGATTTCAGCATCAGGCCCGACGCCCCGGCCGCCTTCGACTCGCGCAGGGCGGCGTCGTCGTCGAAGCTCGTCAGCACGAGCATCCGCTGCTGCGGATCCAGCTTCCGCGCCGCCTTCATCACGTCGATGCCGGTGCCGTCGGGCAGCTGGAGATCCACCACCAGCACCTCGGGACGGATCGCGGGCAGCCGACGGGTCGCCTCGGCCACCGAGGAGGCCTCCCCGATCACCTTGAGCGCGGGGCTGGCATCGATCACGGTGACGATGCCGCGCCGGACCACCTCGTGGTCGTCGACCAGCATCACGCGGATCGGGTCGGGCTGTGCGGTCGCTGTCACTGAGCGTCCTTCCTCGTGGTCCTGCGCTGGCATCGGGGACGGAGATGACTGCTCCGCCCCTGGTGGAGCACTCGTCGGAGCAATCTACCCCACCTCAGGCAGGGCTGGCCGTCCCGCCCGTAGGGTCGGGCCCCATGAGCCCTCCGGCGCCGCTGCATCGACGGTCTGCGCGGGCAGGCCGAGCAGCTGACACGGGAGAAGGAGGCGCAGGCGACGATCACTGCGGCCTCGGAGCGGGCGCGCGTCGCCCGCGAGCTCCACGACAGTCACGAGGACGCGGCCTCCCGTCCGCGTGCCGTGCTCGACCCGCTGCTCGGCGACGCGCCGACGTTCGGCGGTTGCTCAGATGGCCGGTGCCACGAGGAAGCGGGAGACCATGTTGTAGGCCGCGACGGTGGCGCCGGCCTCGACGGTCTGCTCCTCCCCGAACATCTCCTTGAGCTCGTCGATCACGTCGGCATCGACCTCGACGTCCTGCGTGGACTGGTCGGTCAATGCCAGGAGCGCGAGCTCCTCGGCGTCGAAGACGCCGTCGGGGATGCGTACTCCTCATTGATCGCTCGGTCGCGATTCGCGCGCCGCTGACCCCGCGCGCCCAGGTCCGGTGGCTGCGTGGTCAGCGCAGAGGGTTGAGCATCAGGTACCCGTCGATGCGACACAGGGAGTCGCCGTCGGGGTCGTCGGGCAGGGCGTGGCCGAGGCTCTGGGAGCGGACCTCGGAGATCCACTGGTCGTGCTGGTACTCGTGGTTGATGATCGCGGTGAGCATGGTTCCGGCGATCATGATGAGCTGGTCGGGTGCTGCGACGTTGCCGGCGGCGATGGCTCCGACGCGGTCGTGGACGCGCTCGGCGACGGTGGATCGGAAGGAACGCAGGCGGTCGATGGTCGGCAGCGTGCCGCGGAACTGCTCGGGGTTGGCGGAGTCCATGATCCCGTCGAGGTCGGGGTCGGGACTCGGTTCGGCGGCGGTGAGGTTGCGGACCATGAAGTGGGCGACGTGCGCTTGGTGGCCCAGGTGCCAGCCGATGGCCGAGGAGTCCTGGTGCGGTCGCCAGACGACCTCGTCGGGGTCGAGATCCCTCCAGAGGTCCTCGGTGTAGGCCAGGGCCCGGTCGTACTCGGCGAGCAGTTCGGGCAGGGGCTTGAAGCAGTCGTGCATGTCGGATCTCTCCTCGGTCAGGCGGTCGTTCGGTCAGCACATGGGTGGGCCGCTGTTCGGATCGCCTCGGCGGCGCGGAGGCGGACGAGGGCTGCGCCCTCGAGATGTGCGGCGTAGGCGGGGGCGGCCTCGGCCGAGGCCCAGTGGATGCGGTCGTGGATCGGCTGGGCGAACGCCGGGTCGCCGATGGTGCTCGTGTCGGGACTCGCGCCCCGCGGCTGGGTCCATCGCCGCCGGGCTGGTGGACCCCCATCATCGTCGCCGTGGCCCCACGCTCTCCTCCTCCTGCTTTGACGTTCCTCCCACGGGACGCTACGGGCGCGCTCGCGTCCTGGGTAGACGAGGAGAGCGAATCCGGCGATAACATGGCTGTATGGCTGAACGGAACGAGCGGATGAGCACCGAGGGAATGCGCTACGTGCGGGCGGTCGCGGAGACCGGGTCGTTCAGCGCCGCGGCGAAGTCCTACGGCGTCACCCAGCCGGCGCTGTCCAACGGGATCGCCAAGCTCGAGACGACGCTCGGCGACAGACTGTTCGACCGTTCGCCCCGCGGGGTGACGCCGACCGCGTTCGGCGAGGCGATGCTGCCGCGCATCGAGCGGGCCCTGGCCGCGCTCGACGACGTGCGCGCCGAGGCCGTCCGCTGGAACGCACGCGCGCCCGAGGTGGTCCGGGTCGGGGTGTCCCCGCTCATCGATCCCAAGCTCGTCGCCAGCGCCTACCGCGCCGTCTGCGGCCAGCCCGGCCAGGACGCCCACCGCCAGCTGGTGCTGCGCGAGGCGAACATGCGAGAGCTGCGCGAGTCCCTCGTCGACGGAGGCCTCGACCTCATCGTCGTCCCTTCCGTCGAGCCGATGCCGCGCTACGCCCACCGCGTCATCGACGCCGAGCCCCTGGTCCTCGTCGAGCCCCACACCGGCGAGGGACCGGCCAGCCTGGGCGATCTCGCCGGCCGGCAGCTGATCATGCTGCCCGACACCTGCGGGCTGACGTCCTTCACCCGCAGCCTCATCGCCGACAATGAGCTCCCCGTCACCGCCTATCCGGGGGAGGCCGGCAGCTACCGCGTCCTCGAGGAGTGGTCCCACCTCGGACTCGGTTCGGCCATGCTGCCCAAATCCAAGCTCGCCTCCCCCGACGCTCCGCACCGCGAGGTCCTCGACCCCGAGGGCCAGGTCCTGGAGATCTTCTACGAGACCGTGTGGGACCCCGCCTCGCCGATCGCTGACGAGCTCGAGGACCTCGCCGATCGCCTCGTCCAGCCCAAGGACTGAACGACCCCTCTCGTGCCCGGACATACACGTCCGCTATGACTTCATCCGCTCCGCTCGTCTATCGGAGCACCCTGCACCGCTCCTGGCGTGGATGGCACCCTGCCGCTCAGGGGTGAGTGCCGTACCGTTCTTCGTCGCCGGCGACACAGCACTGTCCGGAGCGCAGATCGGCGGCCGGGGGTCTGCTCACCCTGCTCAGCCCGTGCTCGGTGATGCTGCTGCCGGCCTCCTCCTCCTACGAGCGCGGGGTCCGTCGCGGTCGTCTCCTCGGGTCGGTGGGGCTGGTGGTGTGTACGGGTCAGGTGCGAGCGTCGGCACGCTCGAGCACGACGGTGTTGGCATATGCCAGAAGCGTGCTCAGCAGCAGGCAGGCGGCGATGATCGCGGCGATCACGTCGGCGGTGATGTCGCCGGTGTCGGCGAAGGTCGCCGTGCCCAGCTGGGTGGCTCTCGACAGCACCGCATACGGGCTGATGAAGATCGCGGCGTCGAGACCGCCCACGAGCAGGAAGGCCGAGAACCCGGCCCCGAGGAACGCGACGGCGACCGGTGCGGCGAAGGAACGCATCTGCATCGACAGCCAGGACTGGAGGACGGCGACGGGAACACCGGCGAGGATGATGACCAGGGAGACGGCGAGGTACTCCGGCGGTAGGGAGCCGGGCAGTCCGAAGCCGATCTTTCCCAGCACCACCGCGGTGACCACGGCGATGGCCTGCATGATCGCGGCCAGGACGGAGATCACGGCGGCCTTGGCGAAGACGATCTGCAGCGACGGCGTCGGCCCGGCCATCAGCGCGTTCCAGTTGCTGCCTCGGTGCTCGGCACGCCAGACCAGCGAGGCGAGGATCGCGATGCCCACCGGGAGTGGGAAGAGGCCGTAGAAGACGACCGAGCGCATCCACAGCGTGTGCCAGCCGTCCTCGAGGCCGCGGCCGTCGATGAGGGTCATGATCGATCCGGTGACCACCAGCACGATGGGCAACAGGACGACGACGGCCCAGCTCAGTGAGCGCTTGAGCTTCGAGAACTCTGCAGCGAGGGCGTTCATCTCAGGCCTCCTGGCGGTCGAACGAGCGAGTGAGCAGGGCGAAGACCGCGGCCGCGACGACCGCGAGGCCGACGACGCTGAGGTAGGACGGCGCGAAGCCGGCCAGCTGGCCGTCGACGTAACCTGCGGCAGCCGAGAGCGCGTAGTAGCCCCACGGCGTCAGGTGTGCGATCCACGTCGGCACGGCCGTCGAGATGAGCGCGACGACGGCGCCGAGCAGCCCGAGGCCGATGCCCACGAGCTGGTTCTCGACCCGTGCGGCGAGCACGACGTGCAGCGCCAGCAGCGCGAGGCTCACGACGAGCAGGCACGCCGTCAGACCGAGCCAACGACCAGCCGGCCAGGGAGCATCGATGCCGACGGCGAGACCGACCGCGGCGAACGCGGCGCTGACGAGCACGGTGGCCCCGGCCACGAGGAGCCCGAGGGCCAGCAGCTTCGCCCGGCACAGGCCGCCGGGCGTCACACCGGCCGTCGCCGACATCAGCCATCCGCCGCCCTGGTGCTCGGCGTCGACGAGACGGCTCGCGACGACGGCCAGCAGCAGGGGTGCGGCGAGAGAGAAACCGGAGCCCATCCCCATGAGCAGCGTGTTCCAGGACGAGGCGCTGGTGCGGTCGAAGTCGGGGTTGAACACGGCCGCGTAGAGGCCGATGCCGGTGACGACGGCGAAGAGCACGGCGACGAGGAGGACGACGTGCAGATGCCGCATCTTGGCGAACTCGTTGACGACGACGGCGTTCACAGTCCACCGCCTGCGGTCAGGCCCATGAAGACGGACTCGAGCGTCTGCTCGTCGCGCCGGACGCCGTGGACGCCGATCCCCTCGGCCACCAGACCTGTGACGATGCCGGCCGTCGCCTCGTCGCTGTCGACGTCGGCCACTCGGACGGTCGCGTCCTCGAGGCGTGCCCCGTGGGCTCGGGCGAGCATGGACTGCGCGCGGCGCGGATCCGAGCAGTCGATGAGCAGGTCGGGGGTGGCAGCGCTGAAGAGCTCTGCTCGGGTGCCCTGGAAGATCAACCGGCCCTGGCTGAGGATGCCGAGCACCGTGGCGGTCTTGTCGACCTCGCCGAGCAGGTGCGAGGAGACCATGACGGTCACTCCCCCATCGGCGAGCCGGCGCAGCAGCTCACGGATCTCCTCGATGCCGGCGGGGTCGAGGCCATTGGTCGGCTCGTCGAGGATGAGCAGCTTCGGCTGCCGGGCCAGAGCCATGGCGATGCCCAGGCGCTGCTTCATGCCCAGCGAGTACTCGCGCACCCGCTTGCCCATCTGGTCCTGCATCCGGACCGTCTCGACCGCGAAGTCGACCTGCGCGTCGTCGAGGCCGAGCAGGCGCTGGACGATGCGCATGTTCTCCGCGCCCGTCAGGTGGGCATACCCGGGCGGGGACTCGATGAGCGAGCCGATGCTGCTCAGCAGCTGCCGCCTGGTGCTCCGGTTCATCGGCCGGCCCAGCACCTCGACCTCGCCGCCGGTGGGACGGATGAGCGAGAGCAGCATCTTCATGGTCGTCGACTTGCCCGAGCCGTTGGGCCCGAGGAAGCCGTAGACGCTGCCTTCGGGGATGCGCAGATCGAGACCGTCGACGACGGTGCGGCCGCCGTAGGCCTTGGTGAGGTTCGAGGATTCGACGATGAAGGACATGCCTCCACCCTCGCGAGGATCGACGGCGGTGTCGTCTGCCGAGGCGACTATCCTCGGTTAGTCGATCCGCATTACGTCGGGCCGGTTCCGGCTCAGTCCGCAGGCGGAACCAGGCCCAGGCGATGGGCGAGGACGACCGCCTGGACGCGGTCGCGCAGCTGGAGCTTGGTGAGGATGCGCTGCACGTGCACACGCACGGTGTTCTCGGAGATGACCAGCTCCTCAGCGATCTCCGCATTGGACAGCCCGTGCCCTGTGCACACGAGCACCTCCCGCTCACGTGCGGTGAGCTCGTCGAGCCGCTCGTCCGGGGCGGAGCGCGCGGCTGCAGGACGCTGCGCTGCGAAGCGGTCGAGCAGGCGCTTCGTCGTCGACGGCGCGACGACGGCATCGCCGGCGTGCACGTGACGGATGGCCGCGGTGAGCTCTTCGAGCGGGGCGTCCTTGAGCAGGAAGCCGGAGGCCCCGGCCTGGATCGCGTCGTAGGCGTACTCGTCGAGGTCGAAGGTCGTCAGCACCAGCACCCGCGGCCCGCCGATCTCGCGGATCCGCCGCGTGGCCTCGACGCCGTCCATACGGGGCATCCGCACATCCATCAGCACGACGTCGACCTCGAGGCCGGACAGCAGCTCGAACGCAGCCTGACCGTCCTCGGCATCGGCGACGATCTCGAACTCCGGCCGGGTGCTCAGCACCATCCGGAAGCCCGCGCGGTACATCTCTTGGTCATCGACCAGCATCAGTCGGATCGGTGCGTCGTCGCTCATCGCTCATCTCCGATCGGCAGGAGGGCATCGACCTCGAACCCGCCACCTGGCCCAGGGCCGGCTTCCAGCGATCCGCCGTAGGCACTGACCCTCTCCCGCATGCCGACGAGGCCATGTCCGGTCGTCCATGGCACCTCGGGCGTACCGGCGGTGGCTTCCGCAGAACCGTCGTCGACGATGCGCAGCGACAGCTCGGCCGCCGCATACGAGAGAGTCACTGTGACCACGCTCAGCAACGGCCCTCCGTGCTTGCGCGCATTCGTCAGGGACTCCTGCACGATCCGGTAGGCGGCCAGGTCCAGGCCGGCCGGCAGCGCGACCGGATCACCCTCGATATGGAGGTCCACACGCAGGCCCGTCTGCCGGGCCTCGTCGATGAGTCGCTCGAGACGGCCGAGGCCGGGCTGCGGGGACCGCGACGCGCTGCTGTCGTCGCGGAGCACATCGAGCATCCGCCGCATCTCCCCCATCGCGTCGCGCCCCGTGTCACGCACCCTCTCCATCGCATGTGCGGCCTGCTGGGGGCTCGAGGCCACCGTCTGCGCCGCACCATCTGCCATGACGACCATCGTGCCGAGGCTGTGCGAGACGATGTCATGGATCTCGCGGGCGATCCGCGCCCGTTCCTCGGCAGCGGCGATCGCCTCCCGCGCGTCACGCTCCCGCGCGAGCTGGTCGGCGCGGTCCTGCAGGGAGATCATATGTTCACGCCTCGATTGGGCCAGCAGGCCGAGTGTGGCGAGGAAGAATCCCGTCAAGACCAGAACGCCGACCTCTCCGATCCGCACATACCCTTTCGCCAACAACGGTTGAGCCTCGATGCGCCGATTGGGTTTCCAGAGTGATTCTCGGTGGTTTCGGTCGAGTGGTGATTCTGGTTCCGGCGTGAAGGTGTGCGGGAGCTGCCGGTCTGCCCGGCGTTTCCACTTCGGTTCCTCCTCGTAGGGACAGAAAGCTGCTGGTCAGGTCATCGTTGGGGCGGTGACGGTGGCGTCGAACAGGTTCTTCCAGGCGGATTGCCAGGGCCAGTTGCGTGGGAGGTGTAGTCGCCAGGATCGGGCGCGGTTGGCGATCCGGGCGGGCACCGCGATGAGGTGGTCGAGCAGGGTCTGCCAGCGGGCGCGGGCGTGGAAGGTCGATGCCAGTACTCCGGCAGCGCGGGCGAGGTTGAACGCGATCGCGGCCAGCACGGTCCAGGCACTGTTGGCGGTGAACACGCCGGATGGGCAGTGGGCCAACGGCCCGTTCTTGAGGTCGGCGATGACCTGCTCGACGATCGCGTGGTCCCGGTGAGAGGCCTCCGCGGCCAGCATCGAAAGCGGTGAGTCGGTGAACACCGCGTGGTGGCGATAGGCATCCAGCAGACCGCCCTGCTCACCGTGCCCGTGGCGGGGGTTCAGCCGTTTCACGCGACGCACGATCAGACGGGCCGTGACGTGCTCTTTCTTCGTGCGGGAGGTGAAGGCGGTGTAGTCGATCTCGGCGACCTCGGCATCGGAGATCCATCGCTGCTGGTCCTGGTCGAAGATCGCCTTCGGGTACTTGATGCCCACCCAGGCCTGCTCGGGGATACGAGAGATCGCGGCAACCACGGAGGGGTTCATCCTCGCGGTGATCGAGAAGTGGGCTCCGCCCCGGCGGGCCGCGGTCACCGTGGCGTGCTGGAAGTAGGCCGAATCCGCCCGGACGGTCACCAAACCGGTGACGCCGGCCCGCTTCGCGGTGGCCAACGCGCTGCCGATCATGGTCGCGGTGCCGTGGGCCGAGGCCGCCGCGCCTCGACGCAGCCGGATTCCGGCGATCACCGGCGCGGCTTGCAGCGTCGAGACCGTCGCGACCTGGGCGTTCAACCCCTTCACGCCGCTGTAGCCGTAGCCGGTGCCCTGCTTCGCATAGCCGTGCGTCTCCCGGATCGTGTCATCGATATCGACGAACGCGACCTTCCCGCCGCCGTCCAGCAGACCCGGCACCCGGGCCGCCAGGTTCACCAAGGTTCGGGAGGCGACCGCGTCCAGCTGACGCACGTGCCCGAACGTGTAGCCGCGCAGGTGGGTGCCCAGCGTCGTCGCCGCCCGGGCCGCGGTGAAGGCACGACCCATCCCGCCGTGTCGCAGCAGGTCCATATCCGAGATGCTGTCCGCGCCGGCGACCATCCCCGCCACCAGCGACGAGACCTTCACGTCTGTGTGAGAACCGATGCTGCCCGGCACCGTCACGTGCTCGGCGACCAGCCCCGACAGGCCCGCCGACTCCGCGAGCGCCATCACCGGCACCAGCCCCGCCCGACCCACCAGATTGGCATCATCGAACTCGGCGGAGAAATCATGGGATACTCGCACTACCAGTGCTCCTGTTGCTCAGCGTTACGGAACCTTAGACAAGTCCCATTATCGCTGGCCACAGGAGCACTTGGCTGTCACGACCCACCCACCCGACCGGCGGATCCAGG
>DATGUQ010000122.1:0-11088 GCA_035301145.1 Brachybacterium sp.
CGCTCGATGTAGTACTGCGCGATCGACAGCGCCGAGGTGATCACCACGTACCAGAGCGTCGCGACCAGCAGCATCGGCAGTACCTCCTGGGTGCGTCCGTAGATCAGCTGCACGGTGAAGAACAGTTCCGCATGGGCGAGCACGTAGACGATCGAGGTGCCCTTGACCAGGCCGATCACCTCGTTGAAGGCGGGCGGGAGGATCGCCCGCATCGCCTGGGGCAGCACGATCCGCAGCGAGCGGTCGCGGGCGGGGATGCCCAGCGCGCTCGCCGCCTCCAGCTGGCCCTGGTCCACCGAGAGGATGCCGCCGCGGATCATCTCCGCCGCATAGGCCGCCTGGTGCAGGCCCAGGCCCAGCACCGCCGCGATCAGCGGCGTCATCAGATCGCTGGTGCGCGCCTCGAACAGGGCCTGCCCGGTGAAGGGGTTCCCCAGCCGCACCTGCTCGTAGAGGTAGCCGAGGTTGTACCACAGCAGCAGCTGCACCAGCAGGGGAGTGGAGCGGAAGACCCAGGAGAAAGTCCAGCTCACGCCCGCTATCAGGGCTGAGGGCGACAGCCGCATGAGCGCCAGCAGCAGGCCCAGGCCGAAGCCCAGGGCGCCGGCGAGGGCGGTGAGCTTCAGGGTCTCCAGCAGGCCGCGCACGATCGACTCGGCGAAGAACCATCGGGCCACGACGCCCCACTCCCACCGCGGGTTGGTGACGAAGGAGTAGAGCACCGCGGCGACGAGCAGGCCGACGAGCACGGCGAGCACCACGCGGCCCGGATGCCGGGCGGGCACCACCTGCAGGCGGGAGAGGTCCTCCGGGACGTCCTCGAAGGGACGGCACGAGGTCTCCTGCGCTCCGTTCGCCGGGGCGTGGCCCATGGCCGCAGCGGCCTCGGGTACGCGGCGGGTGGTCTCGGGGGAGACGACGGAGGAGGTCATGGTGTGCCTTCCGTGACGGGAGATGAACCGGGGAGCGGTCCTCGCTTGCAGGATCCGACGGTATAAGCGAATCTAATGAAGATGCAAGGCGAACGCTATGCCTCGTCATCGAACGACACAGACGCACCTCGGAAGGGAGCCCGACGGATGACCTCCTCCGGCACACGCCTCGTCCTCGTCGGCGGCGGGCCGCGCGCCATCGGCGTGCTCGAGCGGCTCTCCGCGAGCGCCGCCCTGCCCGCGCACGCCGCTCACCTCGCCCGCACCCCGCTGCACATCGACATCGTGGATCCGCACATGCCCGGTGCCGGCCGCATCTGGCGGGCCGAGGAGAGCCCGCTGCTGCTGATGAACTCCCGCGCCGCGGACGTCTCGATCTTCACCGACGAGACCGTGACCTGCGAGGGTCCGATCGTCGCCGGCCCGTCGCTGGCCGAATGGGCCGAGGGCATCCGTCGCGGCGAGATCGCCGCGCCCACCGCCGGCACCGAACGGCTCGCCGAGATCGAGGCGCTGCAGGCCACCGACTTCGCCGGCCGACGGATGCAGGCGCTCTACCTCGAGTGGTTCTTCGGGCAGGTGCTCGCCTCCCTGCCGGAGACGGTCACGGTCACCGTGCACCGCACCACCGCCACCGCCGTGCGCCCGGCACCCGCCGCCGGGCCCGCACCGGCGGGCAAGGGCGCGGGATCGTCAGATTCCGTGCCAGATCCGGCCGTTTCTGGCACGGATCCTGACAATTCCGGGAGCGGGAGCACGAGCGGGAGCGGGAGCGGGAGCGGGAGCACGAGCGGGAGCGGGAGCGGCTGGGTCGTCGAGCTCGAAGGCCGTGCGCCGCTGACCGCGGACCTGCTGCTGCTCGCCGCCGGGCACACCGATTCCCGGCCCGCGGCCGCCAGCCACGAGCTGGCCGCCTTCGCCCGCCGCCACGGCGCCGTGTATCTCCCGCCCTCGCAGGCGGCCGACGCCCCGCTGGGCCTCCTCGCCCCGGGTGAGGACGTGATCGTGCGCGGCATGGGACTGGGGTTCGTCGACCTGATGGCCCTGCTCACCGAGGGGCGCGGAGGCAGCTTCACCCCTGACCCGCGACCGGGGGAGCCCGGCAGGCTCCGCTACCACCCCAGCGGCCACGAGCCCCGGCTGTGGGTGGGATCGCGCCGCGGCGTGCCCTACCACTCGAAGGTCCGCGACGAGGGCGCGCCCACAGGGATCGGCCCGCTCGAGCATGTCACCGCCGAGAACCTCGCTGCCCGGGAGGACGCCGAGGGCCGGCTCGACTTCCGCACTGATGTGGTCCCGCTGATCGCCGCCGAGATCCGCCGCTGGGTGCCGGGGACCCCGGACGAGACGCCGGGCGAGGAGCCCCTGGCGTGGCTCGACGATCCGCTCTCCTGGCTGCACGGGGAGGCGCACCCGCAGGTCACCCGGGACGCGGTGGTGCGCCACATCGAGCACGACCTGCGCTCGCGCACCCAGGGCGAGGGGACCTCGGCCCGCGCCCTGTTCCAGCTGCTGCTGCGCCTGCACGGCACCCTCGTCGACCAGCTGCCCGCCACCCGGCTGCGGGGCGGTGCGAGCAGCGCCTACCCGCGCTGGTGGCACTCCCTGTTCAGCTTCGTCGACTCCGGGCCGCCGCCGCATCGACTGCATCAGCTGCTGGCCCTGGAGCGGGCCGGCGTGGTGCGCTTCCTCGGCCCCCGCACCGCGGTCACGGCCGAGGAGTCCACCGGGAGGTTCACCGCCCGCGGCGGTGCCGGAGTGCACGTGACCACGGCCGCGCTGGTGGACGCCTTCCTCCCGCAGGCCACCCTGGCGCACTCCACGAACCCGCTGCTGCGTTCCCTCGTCGACGGGGTCACCGCGGTGGGGCGCGAGTCCGCCGAAGCCCTCGGCACGCTCGAGGTCGACGCCCGACACCGCGTGATCAGCCCCGACGGAATCCCGCACGAGACCCTCTGGGCGCTGGGCCCCTGGACCTCCGAGATGCCGCTGGGCGCCTTCGCCAGGCCCCGCACCGACGCGCCCTGCCATCGACGCAACGACGCCGTGGCGCGTGATCTCCTCCTCGCCGCGCAGTCGGCGGCCCCGTCCTCGCGGGCACGGCCGGCCCCGCACACCCGGCCCGCCGTGAGCGCGGACCGCTCGCAGCGCGCCCCGCGGCTGGGGGTGCTCGGCCCCGGGAAGATCGGCAGCGCCCTGACCCGCACCGCACTGCGCAGCGGCCTCGAGGTGCAGGTCGCGGGCCGTGCGCCGGTCCGTGCGCTCGCCGCGAAGCTGCCCGGCGCCCACCCCGTCGACCTCGCGGAACTCGCGGAGACCAGCGACGTCGTAGCCGTCACGGTGCCGCTGCACGTGGCCCTCGGGCTCGACGCCGACGCACTGCGCGGCGCGGTCGTCATCGATGCGACCAATCCCTGGGGCGATGCCGACGAGGCCGCGATCGCCCAGGCCCGGCACGAGCTCGGCGACCTCGCCGAGGAGCTGTCCACGAGTGAGCTGCTCGCCGCTCGCCTGCCCGGGGCGCACGTGGTGAAGACCCTCAACCACATCGGCTACCACGACGTCGAGGACCACGGCCGGGCCGAGAGGCACCTCGCCCGTCGGGCGCTGGCGGTCGCCGCCGACGATCCGCGGGCCGTCGACGTGGTCTCCGACCTTCTGCACCGGCTGGGCTACGACCCGGTGCCCGTGGGGACCCTCGCCGAGGGGCGCGAGCTCGAACCCGGCGCCTCCCTGTTCGGCACCTGGAGCACCGCCGAGGAGCTGGGGCACCGTCTGCGCGCGCGGGTCCCCGCAACCTGAGCCGGACTACGCGCGCTCGGCCGCCCGGTCGCGTTCCACGTGCGAGCGGGCGTGCTCGAGCGCGCTGTCCATGTCCACGAACAGGTGCCGGTGGTGGCGGAGCGCAGCGAGCACCCCGACCCGTCGGAACAGGGAGCTGTGGCCGTCCTGCACCCCCTTGATCAGCACGGTGATGCCGCGCTGCTCGAGGATGCGCACGATCTGCGCCAGCACCTGGGCCCCGGTGGCGTCGACCCGCTCCAGCCGGGACAGCCGCAGGATCACCACGCTCGCTCCGCGCACGCCCCTCACCGTCTCGAGCACCCGTTCGGCGGAGACGAAGAACAGCGGGCCCTGGAAGCGGATGGCGACGATCGAGTCGTCCAGCTCGCTGGGCTCCTCCGCCCGGATCGGTTCGAGGCTCACCCCGGTGGTGCGCGCCGCCCCGCGCAGTGCGACCACTGCCGCGAGCGCCACCCCGATCAGCACCGCGACGATCAGGTCGAAGGAGACCGTCACCAGCGCGGTGACGGTGAAGATCCAGGCGTCGGAGCGGGTGGACGTCATGATCGAGCGGACGGTCGCGACCCGCACCATCCGGATCGCGGTCATGAACAGCACCCCCGCGAGGGCCGCCAGTGGGATCGTCCCCACCGGGCCGGCCGCGACGTAGACGACGGCCAGCAGCACCAGCGCATGGACGATCGAGGCGGCGCGGGTGCGGGACCCGGCCCGCAGCGAGACGGAGGTGCGGGCGATCGCACCGGTGGCGGGCATACCGCCGAACAGGGAGGCGCCGACGGAGGCGACCCCCTGCCCCACCAGCTCGCGGTCCGGGTCGAAGGCGCCGGTGTCGGACATCGAGGCGGCCACGCGCGCCGACAGCAGCGACTCGATCGCCGCCAGCGCAGCGACGGTGGCCGCAGCCGGCAGCAGCACGCCCAGCAGCGCCGGATCCACGGCGGGCAGCGACGGCGCGGGCAGCGCGGCGGGGATCGCGCCGATCGTGGCCAGCGGCCCGGGCAGCAGCGCGGCGAGCACGGCGACCACGGCGATCCCGATCAGCGAACCCGGCACGGACGGGTGGATCCGCGGGGCGAGCACCATGCAGGCAACGACGATCGCGACCGCGCCCAGCGCCCAGGCGAGATGCGCGAGATCCGCCGCAGCCAGCGACTGCACCGCCGCGACCAGTGCGTTCGAGCTCAGCTCTCCGGGCAGCGCCGGATCTGCGGAGGTGATCAGTGGGATCTGCTGCATGAAGATGATGCAGGCGATCCCGAGGGTGAACCCCTCGATCACGGGCCAGGGGATGATCGAGACCACCTTCCCCAGCCGCAGCAGCCCGGTGCCCATCACCATCAGCCCGGCCAGCAGCGTCACCGCGGCGATCGCGCCCGCGCCATGGCTGGCCACGATCGGCAGCAGCACCACCACCATCGCGCCCGTCGGCCCCGAGACCTGCACGTTCGACCCGCCGAAGACGGCAGCGAGCAGGCCCGCGACGATCGCGGTGATCAGGCCCTGCTCGGCGGTCAGCCCGGAGCTGACGCCGAAGCCGAGCGCGAGCGGCAGCGCGACGATGCCGACGGTCACGCCGGCCACGAGATCCGCCCGCCAGGTCTTCGGCAGCAGGCGGTAGTCCTCGCGGGCGGGCCACAGGTCGCGGGAGCGCGACGCAGCGTCGCGCAGGCGCTGGGAGAAGGCCGTCACCGGCTCACTCCGGGGATCTCCGGGAGGGTCTGGGCGACGTCGAGGCGCACGCTGTCCTCACTCAGCATCGACAGCAGCAGGGAGCGGGCGACGGCCAGCAGCTCGCGGATGCGCGGATCGGCCAGCCGGTAGTAGACGTGGCTCGCCCGTCGCTCGGAGACCACCAGGTGGTGGCGGCGCAGCACCGACAGGTGCTGGGACAGGTGCGAGGGCTCGAGCTCGGTATCGGCCTGCAGGGCGGCGACGGAGACCTCGTCGGCGTCGGAGAGGAGCTCGAGGATGCGGATGCGGTAGGGGTGGGCGAGGCCCTTGAAGAGGTTGGCCTTGACCTCGTAGAGGGGTCGCTGACTCCGGGATAGTGGCATGATGAAAGCATCATATCCCGAGGTGGCGCCACGGTCACGCGGAGGTGACGAAGGTGCTGGGCGACGGACGCTGCATCACGGCGTCCACGGCACGCGCCGCCGCGGACATCGCGGCGGCGCGTGCCGTCGGGTGAGCGGTGCGCCCGCGGGTGTTCCGCGTCAGCTCAGGGCCGAGGTCCGGAGATGGTTCTCGCCCTCCGGCTTGGTGTGCGTGACATCGCTGGGCAGGAACGACAGCCCGATCAGGGCGATCGCCAGGACCAGGTACGTCCAGGTGTCGACCGCGTTCAGGGGCACGAAGTTCGCCATCGAGGTCGGGTCCACGAGCAGGCCGAAGAGCCACAGCAGAGCGGTGAACCCGCCGGCGACGCGCAGGTACCTCCGCGCCGAGTACGAGAACCTCGACTGCGCGAGGGCGGCCGCGCCCAGGAGCAGGTGGATGACGTTGTGCAGCACGGAGACCTGGAAGATGCCCAGCACCATCGCCTCGGAGCCGTAGCCCATCTCGATCGCGTTGAGGTTCATGGTCACGCCGGGGAAGAAGCCGGCGAACCCGATGGCGAGGAAGAACATCCCGCAGATGATCGCGGCCCATCTGACCGGAGCGCGTGTGGGGTCCGCGTCCGCCCGGGTCAGGGGTGGGTCCACGGGGCCGTCGATGAACATGTCCGTCCCTCCGTCTGCTCCGCCAGGAGCCTCGACCGGCCTGCCGGCGCGATGCTCGCACCGACCGCACGACGGCGAGGCGGGGTCCGGCTCGACGCCGTGGATCTCAGAGTACGCCTGCGGCCCAGGGCCGGGAAGGCCGACGGGCCGGACGGTCGGCGACGCCGTGCACGCCCTCGTCGGCGGCGGGTGCGCGCAGCCGCTGCCCTGGTCATCGACGATGAGGGGCATCGTGAGTCGGCGTCCCGTCCCACGGCGGAGCAGTGCCTACGATGGGCGCATGAAGAATCTCTGGGGGAGTGATGATCGCGGTCCGGGTGGGGACCCGTCCTGGCTGGGCGGCAAGGACCGCGGCGCGGGGTCGCAGGGCTCCGGCGGGTGGTCGTCCGATTTCGATGACGGTGCGCAGCGTCCCGACCCCGATTTCGGGGGCGGGGACGTCGGCGGGGGAGACGTCGGCGCCGGGGGCTTCGGCGGCCGGGATGCGCAGGCGGAGAGCATGGCGCCGCGCTTCGGCGACGTCACCGGCGACGACGCGCGGACGAAGGAGGCGGACGCGCACTGGAGCGAGAGCTTCACCGGTCAGCGGACCGAGGGCTCCCGACGCGGCCGGTCGGGTCTGTCCCGTGCGCTCGGGGCGGTCCTCCCGATCGTCGTGCTCCTGATCATCGGTTTCGCTTTCGCGAAGGTCTTCGGCAGCGGCGGTCTCCATGGCTTCAGCGCCTGGTGGATCTTCATGTTCATCGGCCTCCCGTTCCTGAACCGCCTGATCCGCCGGATTCGCAAGCATCTCGACGACTGACGCCCGTCACTCGGGGGCCAGGCGGTAGGACGCCCCGTCGGCGGAGCGGGTGAGGATCCCGGAATCCACGGCGTCCCGCCGCACCAGCGCGACATCCTTCGCGAACATCGCGATCGCGGCGTTCAGTTCGGGCTCCGTGAGCGTGCGCTCCGGGCCCACCCGGTCGAACACGATCCTGGCGATGCGGGAGCTGACCTCCCGCGACTCCTCGGTCCTCACCGGGATGCCGTCGAGACGGCCCACCTCGAGGATCGCCTGGTCGGAGCGCATCAGCGCCAGTGCTTCGGCGGTCTCGCGCAGCGCCGCCGCGTCCACCTGCCCGTCGGCCCCCAGCCAGTCGAGCCGCGACAGCGGGCCGCGCACGTCAGCGGCCTCGGGGGCGTCCGCGCCGGCGAGGAGCCGGCCGATCCCCGTCCGCAGCTTCGGCGCGGAGAGCATCGCGAACAGCATCCGGGCACGGCCCAGCGACGTCGCGAGGTCGTGGGTGGTGGGCATGGTGGGCCTGCTTTCGTCCGGGTAGTGGCCTCCAGTTTGGCATGCAGTGATCGGCTCGCGGCGGGGGCGGCGGGATGCCCTGGTAGGTCCTCCCATGGCGGCGTGACCCGGTGAGGCGGACATCGATGCTGCCTCAGGCTGGGGGCGGGAGGCGCATGGGTGATGTCGACCGCAGTCCCCCGTAACCCCCGACAGATGTCCGTGACATAGGTGATGCTTCAGGCACCGATGTGTGAGCAGGAGGAGCAGGCCGGATGGTCGTGGAGAAGCGTGGTGCGGCGCCGGCGGAGGCGAGGCGGGGGCTGCGGTGGTGGGCGACGCGGGGCGCCGCAGTGATCGGAACGGTCTACCTGGGCGCGACCGTGTTCGGGGCGGTCTTCGGGGACGACGATCGACAGGGCGAGGTGGTGCGAGTGATCGACGGCGACACGCTCGTTGCGCTCGTCGACGGGGAGGAGACGACGATCCGTCTGCTCAACGTCGATACCCCGGAGACGAAGGATCCTGACCAGCCTGTTCAATGCCTGGGACCGGAGGCCACGGAGTTCCTCACGGAACGGTTGCCTGCCGGCACCGAGATCGAGCTCCAGTACGACGAGGAGCGGCTGGACCGCTACGACCGCACGCTGGCCGGAGTCTATGAGTCGGAGTCGCTGGTCAACGCCGAGATCGCCGAGGCAGGGCTGGGCGTGCCGGTGTACTTCGCCCCGAATGATCGGTTCCTGCGCGAGGTCGAGGAGGCGTCGGCGCGTGCACAGGAGTCGGCGGCCGGTCTCTTCGCGACCGAGATCGGATGCACCCTGCCCGGGCAGCTGCAGGCGCAGAGCGCTGCGGTGGACCAGGTGCCCGCCACGGTGGAGGGGGATCCGGCCGATGCGCTCGCCGGAGTGGAGAGCGTGCTCGAGGACGTGGATGACTTCGTGGGCGGGCTCGATGTCGATGGCCTGCCCGAGCTCGGGAACGCCGTGATGGCGGGGCCGCTCGTCGCCTCGTATCTCGAGGATCTTCGTGACGAGGCGTTCGATGTACAGGAGGACGCGCAGGACGCCCGGACCGCGCTCGAGGAGCTGAAGACCGCCTACGACGAGGAGCAGGAACGCCTGGAGGAGGAGCGCCGCAAGGAGCAGGAACGCCTCGAGAAGGAGGAGCGGGAACGCCAGGAACGCAAGGAGCAACAGGAGCGCGAGGAACGCGAGGAGCGGGAGCGTCAAGAGCAGCAGGCCCCGCAGGCACCTTCTTCGCCGTCGGGTGGCTCGAGTTCGAGCGGCGGCTCCTCGAACGATTCGTCCGGCGGCGGATCCTCGGACGACGGCTCCTCGAGCGGTTCCTCGGGCGGCTCCTCGAACGGTTCGTCCGGTGGTGGATCCTCGGGAGGAAGTTCGTCCGAGGGGCCCGGTCCCTCGGGGTGTCATCCATATGGTCCCGAGATCCCCTACTCCGATGACGGCGGGTACACGGGCCTGCGGTACGGGATGCCCGGCGGCAAGACCTTCCGCAAGTGCAGCTGAGGCGCCGCCCCGTCACGCACCGGCCACGTGGGGAAGCCATACGCTGATCGTCACCGGGGCGCCGGCCGCGACCTGTCGCGCGGTGACCTCCCCGCCGAGCTGCTCGGCCAGGACCCGCACGATCGAGAGGCCCAGCCCGCTGGTACGGCCGGAGCGGGACCGATCCGCGGTGTAGAAGCGGTCGAAGAGCCGCTCGGCATCGATCCGTTTCCCGTCCGGGACCCCATTGGTGACCTTCAGCAGCGCGCCGCCCTTGCTCTCTCCGAGCTCGATGAGCAACCGGTCTCGGCCGTGCTGCACCGCATTGCGCAGCAGGTTCTGGGTGATCCGGGTGAGTTTCTCGCGGTCGGTCGTGATCTGCAGCTGTGCGGGCGGGGCGACGTCGACCGCGAGCCCGGCCGCCTCGATCGGGGCGGTCATCCCCAGCAGGCACTCGCCCACCAGCACCCCGAGGTCGATCTGCTCCACCTCGAGCTCCACCTGCGCGTCCAGCAGGTACGCGTACTCGTACAGCCGGTCCACGAGTGCTCCGAGCTCGACGCTCTGGCGGTGCGCGGCGGCGAGGCGTTCGCGCTGGACGGCGTCGAGCTCGGTCCGCTCGAGCAGCTGGAGGTAGCCGCGCACCGAGGTGAGCGGGGTGCGCAGGTCGTGGGAGATGTCTGCGATGAAGGAGCGGATGCGACGCTCCTCGGCGCGGGTGCGCATCGAGGCCTGCCGCGACTGCTCGACGGCCTCGTTGACCCGGGAGGTGAGCTGTTCGAGCTGCGGGACCACGAGCGCGAGGGTCACGGCCGAGGGGGAGTCCTGCCCGGTGCGCTGCTCGAGCTGCCGGCGCACCGCGCCGATCTGTCGCAGCACCACCACGAGATACGCGCAGGTCGCCAGCCACAGCGCGGCGAGGACCACGAGCAGGACCGTCATCGGGCCTCCCGGGGTCGGTGGGGCGGTTCCGGCCATGATCCCAGACCCGCCCGGCCCTCACTTCACGTCGGCTCGGCGGAACAGCAGCCAGGCCAGCACCCCCATCAGTGCGATGAACCCGAGCGAGACGGCGAGGGTGCCCACCATGTCACCGGCGGTGGAGTCGGGGGCGGGTGCGTGGTCCTGGGCGAAGGGGGTCAGGCGCACGAGCGCGTCGAGCCCGTCGACGCCGGCCGCGGTGGTGCCGATCAGGTCCGCGAGGAAGCCCCATACGAAACCCACCGCCATCACCACCAACGGGCGCCGTAGCCGGAACGCGAGCGGCAGGCACACCGAGAGCTTCGCCGTGGTCAGCACGGCCATGGTCACGGTGATCGCGAGGACCTCGCCGATGCGCGCGGCGTCGACCTCGCCGCCCGCGGCGAGCAGCTGCGAGAACGCGGTGGGGATCGCCGGGGCGAACTCCTCCCCGGTCGCGAGCCCGATCAGGGCCGCGATCCCGTAGGGGAGCGACAGGGCGGTGACGGCCGCGGCGGTCAGCAGCGTCTTCGCGCCCACGAACGCCCCGCGCCCTGAGGCGAGCAGGGAGTTGTGCACCGATTTCGTCTCGAAGGGCTGGGCGACCAGCGCTCCGAACAGCAGCGGCCCCATCAGGGAGACCATCAGCGCGTCGCTGAGCACCTGCACACCGCTGGCCGCCTCCGGGCCGAGATCGCCGACGGCGAGGCTGTGCTGCAGCCAGGTGTACAGCGCCGCGGCGAGCACGCTGACGGCGAGGCAGAGCAGGACGGGACCGGTGCGGAGGATCGCGTACAGGTCCCCGCGCAGCTGGTTGATCATGATCTGTCTCCTCCGACGACGGACAGGAAGAACGATTCGAGGCTCTCGCCCTCGCGGGCCAGGCG
>DATGUQ010000123.1:0-7206 GCA_035301145.1 Brachybacterium sp.
GCGGGCTTCGCGGGGGCCGGCGCGGAGAGCGTGTCGTCCCAGGTCGGTGCGGCGGGGCGCTCCTTGACGGCGGTGGAGGCGCGCTGCGCCCCCGTTCCCGCAGGGTCCGTGGAAGTGCCCTCGGCGGGGGTGGTGTCGTCGCCGGGGCGCTTGCGTCCTCGGCTGCGGAGGTACGCCCAGGCACCGGCACCGATCACGAGCACGCCACCGCCGCTGCCGGCGATCAGGGCGAGTAGGGCATCGGGATCCACGGGTCACCTCCGGGGGTCGGGGAAGCCGGCGATGCGGCGAGGTCGGCTGTCAGTGTAGGCGGCTTTGCCCGGCCGCCCGCACCGGGAGGTCGCTGTGACGCAGCGCCCTCAGCGTCCGGTGCGGGAGGAGTGCCGTCGATCCGCAGCCCGTGCGGCCTGCTCGTCGTCCCTCGGCGCCCTCAGCTGAGGCAGTGCGACCGCGAGCAGTATCCCGAGCGCGAGCAGCACGGCGAAGACCAGGAAGGCGATGACTGCGAGGGACAGGTCCATGCCCCATATTCTGCACTCCGGGGCGCGCATGCGGTGAGGCGCGCCGTGCGGCGCACCCCACCGCGCGTACGGGTGACGGATCAGCCGAGCTCGGGGAACCAGATCGCGATCTCGCGGGCGGCGGACTCCTCGGAGTCCGAGCCGTGCACCAGGTTGCGGATCACGGGCAGGTCGTCCTCACAGGCGAGATCGCCGCGGATGGTGCCGGGGGCGGCCTCGGTGGGGTTGGTGGCACCGGCCAGGGAGCGGAAGCCGGGGATCACGTTCACGCCCTCGGCGACCAGGGCGACCAGCGGGGCGGAGCCCATGTACTCCACCAGGCCGGGGTAGAAGGGCTTGCCCTCGTGCTCGGCGTAGTGGGCGGAGAGCTCCTCGGGAGTCGCGGTGCGCTGGCTGAGGGCGAGGATTCCGTAGCCCTTCGCCTCGATGCGGCGGAGGATCTCCCCTCGCAGGCCGCGCTCGACGGCATCGGGCTTGAGCAGGACGAGTGTGCGCTGAGCGGTCATGGCTCCAGGGTACCCATGGATCCGGGGATGCTCGGTGCCGCGCAACGGCCACCACCGGCGGCAGCTCCGGGGCGATCCGGCTCAGCCCGCCCTGCCCCGCCCGTCCTGGGCCCGCGTCTCGTGCACCGCGGCGTCCACGGCGTCCTTCTCGCGATCGAGCTGATGGCCCTTGAAGGCGCCGTAGGCGTACAGGGCGGCGAAGCCGAGACCCACCACCCACATCGGGGTCAGCTGCAGCCCGAGCAGCACCACGGGGACCTGCAGGGCGAGTCCGCACCAGTACGGCCACGCGCCGCGCCGCAGCATCCCCGAGCACAGCACCAGTGCGAGCAGGGTGAGCAGCCCCCAGGACCAGGTCAGGACCCGGTCCTCAGGGACCAGCTGGTGGGCGGCCAGCGCAGCGAAGAACACCACGAAGGCCTCGATGACGAGGATCGTGGCCGAGAACATCCGCTGCGCGCCGTGAGGGCGGGAGGAAGGTGTGAGGTCCAGGTCCACGCTCATGCCTCCTCGGGGACGCCGAGCAGGTCGCGGGCCTCGGCGGTCAGCGTGATCGAGCCCGCCACCACCACGCCGCCGAACTGGTCGCCGCCCTCCTCGGCGAGGTCGACGGCGGTCTGGATCGCATCGGGCAGGCTCGCCTGCTCGTGCACCCGCTCCTCGTCGTCGAAGACGTCCCGGGCGAGGTCGGCGAGGCGGTCGGCGGGGATCGCGCGTGGCGAGCTCGACTGGGTGATGACCACGCTGTCCAGGAGCGGTTCGAGCACGTCGAGGATCTCGGCGGCATCCTTCTCCTGCAGGATGCCGACCAGGCCGACGGTGCGGGTGAAGCGGAAGTTCTCCCGGACGGTCTCGACCAGCGTCATCGCCCCGGCGGGATTATGAGCCGCGTCCAGCAGGACGGTCGGCGCCTGGCGCACCACCTCGGCGCGCCCGGGAGAGGTCACGCTGGCCAACGCCGCCCCCAGCAGCTCGCCGTCCAGGACGGTGCCGCCGTCGCCGAGCAGCGCCTCGGCCGCGGCGACCGCCAGCAGGGCGTTGCGCGCCTGGTGCTCGCCGAGCAGGGAGAGGAAGACCTGCTCATAGCGCCCCGCGATGCCCTGGAGGGACAGCATCTGCCCGCCGACACCGGGCGTGTGCGAGAGCACCCCGATCTGCTGGTCCTCGACCGCCGCCTCGGTGCCGAGCTCGGCGATCCGCTCCCGCAGCACGTCGGCCGCGTCCTCGTACGGCTGGGAGGCGATCACAGCGGTGGCGTCCGCGGTGAGGATCCCGGCCTTCTCCCCCGCGATCTCGGCGATCGTCTCGCCGAGGTAGTCCTGGTGGTCCAGGGAGATCGGGGTGATGACCGTGACATCGGGATCCACGACGCCGGTGGCGTCCCAGGTCCCGCCGAGGCCGGTCTCGACGACGGCCACGTCCACGGGGGCGGAGGCGAAGGCCTGGTAGGCCATCGCGGTGAGGTACTCGAAGTATGTCAGCCGCACTCCCCCGGCGGCCTCCTGCTCCGCATCGACGACCGCCGCGAACGGCTCCACGTCGCGGTAGGCCTGGACGAAGCCCTCCTCATCGATCGAAGCGCCGTCGATCGCGATCCGCTCCACCGGAGAGCGCAGGTGCGGGCTGGTGGTGCGGCCGGTGCGCAGCCCGGCCTCGCGCAGGATCCGTTCCAGGATCCGGGCGGTGGTGGTCTTGCCGTTGGTGCCGGCGATGCGGATGGACCGGTAGGAGTTCTGCGGGTCCCCCATCAGCTCCATCACGCGCGTGATGCGCGAGAGGTCCGGCTCGATCCGATTCTCGGGGGCACGCTCGAGCAGTGCCGCATAGACCTCACGCAGCTCGGGCGACATGGCCGGGCGGGGCGGGCCCGGGCGGGGGGAACTGGGCACTGCTGCTCCTGGGGATGACGGACGGAGGGGCGCGGATCAGTGTACGAGGGGAGGCTGTGACCGTTCCTCCCCACCACGCCCCCGTCCCCATGGGCAGAAGTACCCATCGCCCTCCTGTGACCTCGCGCATAGCCTCGTCCGCAGGAGCGACGGCCGACGGGGCCGTCGGAAGACGAAGGGGCTGCGATGACCGAGGTGATCGCGACCGTGGAGCACGCGGCGCAGTGGGCGGACCGCGGCCGGAGGTCGACCGCACGCTGGAACCCGGTCTACCGGGCCCTGATGGACCGCGCCGGGCCGCCCCCGCCGCACGCGCCTGAGATCGAGGGGAGCGGCGCCGCGGGCGCCGATCTCGTGCTGCGGCAGCTCAGCACTCCCGCCCTGCTGGTCGTGGCAGTGACCGAAGGAGAGCGGACACGGTGCCTGCGGATCGGTCTGGATCCCACCGGTGCGACCCTCGAGAGGTCCGACGACGACCACCCCTCGCGGTGGACGGAGCTCGCGGTGGCGGAGGTGCCCGCCGCGGTCTCCGCGCTGCTCGAGGACTCCGGGATCGACCTCGCCCCGGCACGGCTCGAGATCACGGGCGATGAGCACGCGCTGCGCCTGACCCCCGAGCAGAACCGCCTCGCGCAGGCGGCCCTCGCCGAGGGCGTGCCCGCCGAGGAGGCCTTCGCGACCCTCCCCGATCTCGACGATCCCCTGCGGGAGGCGCTGACGGCGACCGGCCCTCGCCTCTCGCTCTCCCTCACCCTCCACGATCCGCGCAGGCGTGTGACGGAGCAGCCGGTGTCCTGGTCCCGCCTGTGGGTGACCGGCCGCCGGGGCATGTACCGGATGGACCGACCGAGCACGCCGGCGCTGGAGGTCCGTCCCGTCGGCGGCGGCGACGTGCTCGGCACGCTCCTGCCGATCCTCGAGCAGGGCCTCCGCTTCGCGGCCGAGTGCACCGCGACAGGGGGTGCGCGATGAGCGCCTTCTGGGGGATGGACACCGCTCAGGTGCGCGAGCACGCCGAGCGTCTGCGCACGGCCTCCGGCGAGGTCGAGGACCTCACCTCCCGTCTCACCACCGCGGTGCACGCGGCATCGTGGACGGGCGCCGACGCCGAGGAGTTCCGGGACCGCTGGACGTCACTGGCCGCGGACCGGCTCAGCAGCGTCTGCGCGGAGCTGCGCACGCTGGGCGACGGCGCGCTCGGCGAGGCGGACGAGCAGGACACCGCCTCGGCCCCCGACGGAGCACCGGGCACTGAGGACGCGCCCCGGTCCGGCGACGGCTATCTCCATCGGGACAACCCCTGGCTGCCGGACTGGCTCGAGGCCCCGCTGGAGGGCACCGTCTCGGATCTCGCCGGTCTGGTCTCCGACGGGATCGGCTGGGGCTTCGACACCGGGATCGACCTGCTCGAGGGCGGCCTGGGCCTGTTCGGCGTGAACACGGACGGGATCGCGCAGTTCCAGCGGGACGCCGGTCATCTGGGCGAGATCCTCGAGGACTGGGCCACCGGTGAGCGGGTGCCGACCGTCGCCGAGGTGGGAGCCGCCGGGCTGCTCACGGTCGGCTCGGCCGGCGTCGGGGTCTACGAGGCCGTCACCGGAGAGGACACGCCGCTGCTGGACGACCGTCCCGGCGGGATCGTCGAGTCGGTGGCCACCGATGACACTCCCTCGCAGAGCCCGCAGACGCTCCAGGACCTGATCCTCGACAACAATTCCCTGCGCATGGACGACCCCGGCGGTGGGCCGCTCGAGAACGGACAGATCGGCATCCAGGAGGTCCGCAGCACGCAGGGCGGGGAGCCGTCCTACATCGTCCAGGTCCCGCCGACCGAAGCAGACGTCTCCGATGTCCCGGGGGCCTACGGCGGGCAGGGCAACTCCCGCGACTGGGCGTCGAACCTGCGCCTGGTCGCCGGGCAGCATCCCGCCGCGATGGACGACGTGCGCGCCGCGATGGAGGAGGCCGGCGTCCCGCCGGGCGCGGACGTGATGATCGTGGGCCACTCGCAGGGCGGGATCATCGCGAACCACCTCTCGGCCGATCCCACCTTCAACTCCAGCGGCGGGGAGCCGGGCACATACAACATCACCCACACCTTCTCCGTCGGCTCGCCGGTGCAGACCGTCGTCCCCGCACAGGGGACGACGGAGTCCGTGAACGTCAACCACGAGGCCTCGCTCGGCCGCGGCGGATTCGGCGGCGACCTCATCCCCACGACCGACCTCGGGGGGCTTCAGGTGGACGGCGGGACGCTCAGCGCGCCCAACCGTCACGAGGTGACGCTGGACCCGTATCCGGGGACGGGGTGGGACCCGGTGCCGGTGCTCGAGGAGAACCACGACTCGGTGGGCCTTTCCGGCGAACCCTCCGGCGGCTACGCCGGCTCGGTCCAGCGCGCGACCGGGACCGATCCCACGCTCTCCGCGCTCCAGGACGACCTCACGGGCGTGTACCTCGGCGACGGGACCTACGTGTCCCGCTCGCAGGTGGTGACCGTCGGTCGCGGACCAGCCTGAGCACTGCTCCCGGCGACCGGACGGGCCGGCGCTCAGCCCAGGCCGTAGCGGGCGTAGAAGGCGCCGGCGCTCACCCGGTCCAGGCGCGGGTCCTCGACCGGCATGTCGGGGTCGAGCTCGAGGGCGTCGAGCTCCGTCCCGTCGGCGAGCACCCCGGTGATCCCGCCGACCTGCATGCGCCGGGCGGTCTGGTCGTCGAGGCGGTCGTGGACCACGGTGACGACGGCGCGCATCGCCTCGTCGTACACGGAGAGCCCGGCCTCGCGCCCCGACTCCGCGATCTCGATGCGGCCGCGCAGCAGGCGCTGGAAGCGCGAGCCGACCTCCTGTTCGAGTGCGGCGGAAGTCACGCCGCCCACCGCTGCGGCCGCCTCCTGCGCCTCGGCGGAGACGTCCTCGCCGCGCAGCCCGCAGCCGCCCAGCACCGTCGCCGCCGCGGCGGCGATCCCACCCAGCGCTCCACGTCTGCTCAACATTCCCGTCCCCTCGTCGGTCTGCTCGGCTCCGAGCATGCCATGCCCGGGATCCCGCAGTCTGCTGATCCGGCTCGCTGTGGACGCATGGGCGGTCACGGATGGGCGGTCGTTCCGTCTCCGCGCCGCCCCGGCGCAGCACGGGGGTGCCGGTGCGGCAAGCGGCACCTCCCTGCCGGAAGGGGCCGCCGACCGCACCGGCCGTCTCCGGCTCAGGCGCGGGTCACGGACACCGTGACCGTGCCGCCGGAGACCTTCTCGCTCGTGCAGTGCGCGCTCCCGGCCGGAGCGGCAGGCACGGACACCTCGACGGCGAGCACCTCGCCGGCGACCAGGTCGCGGTGCGCGGCGACGGCGTCGACGACCTGCGGATCGCCGTCGACGGTGAGACGGATCCGGTCGGAGACCTCGAACCCGGCCTCCCGGCGTGCGGACTGGATCGCACGGACCACGTCGCGCGCAGTGCCCTCGGCCTCGAGCTCGGGGGTCACGCGGGTGTCCAGCGCGACGAAGTCACCGCCGCGCAGCACGCCCACGGCGTGCCCCTCCATCGCGGCGGAGTCCCCGGCCACCAGGTCCAGGGAGTACTCGCCCTCCGCCAGGGCGATCCCGCCGGAGGTGACCCGGCCGGTCTCGTCCACCGACCAGTCTCCCGTCTTCGAGCCCTTGATGACGGCCTGCACCTGCTTGCCCAGCCGCGGGCCGGCGGCACGGGCGTTGACGCTGAGGCGCTGCTCGACGCCCATGCCCTGGGCCTCCTCGCTCGCGACGTCCAGCAGGCGCACCGCCTTGACGTTCAGCTCGTCGGCGATGATCGCCGCGAACGCCTCGAGGGAGGTCGGGTCGTGGTGGACGACGTCGAGCTCCGCGAGCGGCAGCCGGGCCCGCAGCTGCGCCTTCTTGCGCAGCGAGTTCCCGACGGACGCGATGGCGCGCACGTCGTCCATCCGCGCCACCAGCTCCGGGTCGTGCGGGAAGAGATCCGCATCGGGCCAGTCGGTCAGGTGCACGCTGCGCCCGCCGGTGAGCTGCTTCCAGATCTCCTCGGTCACCATCGGAAGCAATGGGGCCGCCACCTGGCAGAGGGTCTCCAGGCACGTCGAGAGCACGTCGATGGCCTGCTCGTCGCCCTCCCAGAACCGGTCGCGGGAACGGCGCACGTACCAGTTGGTGAGCATGTCGAGGTAGTCCTGGATCAGCTCGGCGGCGTCCGCGATCGCGAGCTCGGTCATCGACTCCCTCACCTCCCGCACCAGGTCGCCGGTGCGGGCCAGCAGGTAGCGGTCCATGACGTCGGT
>DATGUQ010000124.1:0-2029 GCA_035301145.1 Brachybacterium sp.
GGCCCCGTTCCTGGTGGTCGTGGTCGGTGCGGCGATGGTCGCGGCGGGCCTGCGGGCGCTGGGCTGGGCCTGACGCCCGCGGGCCGCCGCCCTCCCGGCCGCCCGGGCGCCGACCTCGGGCGTGCCCTCGGGCACGCGTCCTCTGCCTACGTACGGCGACACGCCGCGTCGATCCCCCGATTCCGTTCACCGGCGGACGGTGCAGGGGGAATCGACGAAGAGCGCGCGGGCGCGTCGTCGCAGAGCCGGTCGACCGGACCCTGGAACGGGCCTGTTCTCGCAGGGAGCTGCGCTCAGCCGCGGTGCTCGGTGATGGCGCGGCGGGTCGCCATCCTCGCGCCCTTGCGGTCGCGCAGCGCGTCGTAGGCGAGGGCGAGGCGGAACCAGGCGCGCCAGTCGTGCTCGTCGCCGTCCTGGATCGCGCCGCGGGCGGCCTCGAACTCGGCCCGCGCGTCCTCGCCGTCGGCGTCCGCCGGGGGGTCGTACTGCCGTGCGAGCCGCCCCGCCCCGAGGCCGAAGAGCATCTCCCGCCAGGTCACCCACACGGTCAGCAGCAGCAGGATGGTGACGCCGAGGGCCAGGCCGTACCCCAGCGCGGTGCCGGCCCGGACGAAGCCCCAGGCGATCCAGCCCAGGCCCCAGGCGTAGGCCGCGGTGATGAGGATCAGCGCGGTGACGAAGAGCTTGTCCTTCACGGGATCGGCCGGTTCAGCCGAGGTCCATGTAGCCGTCGAGGCCCACGGTGAGGCCCGGATGGGCGGCGACCTGGCGCACGCCGAGCAGCACGCCGGACATGAAGCTGATGCGGTCGAAGGAGTCGTGGCGCAGGGTGAGCTGCTCCCCCTCCCCGCCGAACTGGACGACCTCGTGGGCGACCAGCCCGCGCTGACGCACGGCGTGCACGTGGACGCCGTCCACCACGGCCCCGCGCGCACCGCCGGGATCCTTCTCGGTGGCATCGGGGACCGGGCCGAGGCCGGCCTCGACCCGGCCGCGCGCGATGGCCGCCGCGGTGTGCGTCGCGGTCCCGGAGGGGGCGTCGAGCTTGTCCGGGTGGTGCATCTCGATGATCTCGGCGCTCTCGTAGTACCGCGCCGCGATCTCCGCGAACCGCATCGTCAGCACGGCGCCGATCGCGAAGTTCGGGGCGACCAGCACCCCCACGCCCTCGGCGCTCTCGAGCCGGGAGCGCAACGCGCCCAGGGAGTCGTCGGTCCACCCGGTGGTGCCCACGACGGCGTGGATGCCGTGATCGACGAGCCAGTGCACGTTCTGAGTGGTCGCGGAGGGGATGGTGAGGTCGATCGCGACCTCGGCACCGGCCTCGGTGAGCGTCTCCAGGGCGTCGTCGCGGCCGATGCGCGCGACCAGCTCGAGGTCGGGCGCCTCCTCGACGGCGCGGCAGGAGGCAGCGCCCATCCGGCCGGAGGCGCCGAGCACGGCGACGCGGATGCTGCGGGGCGGGGTGTCGGTCATGGATTCTCCTCGATGCGACAGGGGGCGGGGTATGCGGGTGGGGCTCAGCTCTCCGGGCCGACCTCGACCCGGGTGCTGAAGGAGCCGGCGAGACGGGTGGCGAGTGCGCCGACGTCATCGACGCCCACCGCGCCGATGCGCGCCAGGGTCTCGTCGACGCTGGTGTAGCGGCCGTGGACGAGCTCGATGGTGCCCAGTCGGCCCATCCGGGAGCTGGTGTCCTCGAGCCCGAGCGCGAAGGAGCCGGTGATCTGCCCCTTGGCCCGCGCCAGCTCGAGCTCGTCGATGCCCTGCTCCCCCATCCGGGTCAGCTCCTCGGCGAGCAGCTCGACCACCTGGGCGGTGCGGCCCGGCCGGCAGGCGGCGTACATGCCGAACAGACCGGCGTCGCGGTACCCGGCACTGAAGGAGAACACCGAGTACGCCAGGCCCCGCTGCTCGCGGATGTTCTGGAACAGGCGGGAGGACATCCCTCCGCCGAGGATCGACATCAGCACCGACAGCGCGTGGCGGTCCTCGCTGAGGGCGGTGATCCCGTGGCCGCCGAGATAGA
>DATGUQ010000125.1:0-6470 GCA_035301145.1 Brachybacterium sp.
CGGGAGCGGTTCTCCGACACGACCTCTTCGGTCAGCGTGGGGCGCTGTGCAATGAGCACTGTGGATCCTTTCCGCGAGCGTCCGCCATATGACGCTCAGAAGGGGGCGGTGGGCCTAGAAGGTGAGTGGTGTCCAGGGTGCCGGGCGCGGGTGCGGAGCGCACGGCACGGACGTCCGGGGCGGAGCTGCGTGCTCCGCCCCGGACGGCGAGGTCAGACGCGGCGGCGCTTGCCCGGGCGGGTGCCGTTGTGCGGCTGCGGGGTGACGTCCTGGATCGAGCCGACCTCGAGACCGGTCGCGGTGAGCGAGCGGATCGCGGTCTCGCGCCCGGAGCCGGGGCCCTTCACGAAGACGTCGACCTTCTTCAGACCGTGCTCCTGCGCCTGGCGGGCGGCGGCCTCGGCGGCCATCTGCGCGGCGTAGGGGGTCGACTTGCGCGAGCCCTTGAAGCCGATCTGGCCGGCGGAGGCCCAGGAGATGACGGCGCCGGTCGGGTCCGTGATGGACACGATGGTGTTGTTGAACGTGCTCTTGATGTGGGCCTGGCCGTTGACGATGTTCTTCTTGTCCTTGCGGCGCGGCTTGCGCGCGGCGGCCTGACGGGTCTTGGTTGCCATGCGGCAGAACTCCTCTGGTGGATGTGGGGTGCGCCGGAAGCCTCAGCGGCGCGAAGTGACTGCGGGGCGGAAGCCGACCGCGGTCCGACGGCGTGTGCCGCGGATCAGCGGGTCTTCTTCTTGCCGGCGACGGTGCGCTTCGGGCCCTTGCGGGTGCGGGCGTTGGTCTTCGTGCGCTGACCGTGGACGGGCAGGCCACGGCGGTGGCGCAGGCCCTGGTAGCTGCCGATCTCGACCTTGCGGCGGATGTCCGCGGCGACCTCGCGGCGCAGGTCGCCCTCGATCATGTAGTTCTCTTCGATGTGATCGCGCAGCTTCACGAAGTCCTCGTCGCTGACCTCGCGGACCCGCAGGTCGCCGGAGACGCCGGTCGCGGCCAGGGTCTCCTGGGCGCGGGTGCGTCCCATGCCGAAGATGTACGTCAGGGCGACTTCGAGGCGCTTCTCGCGCGGAAGGTCCACTCCCACCAGACGTGCCATGTGCAGATTCTCCTACTGTCTCGGAGGCCTGATCCGATCCCTCGCCCCTCGGGTCTGTTCCCGGGGCGCCGCAGCCTCCGCACTGCGGGTGACCGGCTCGCGCCGGTGGGATCGTCTCTTCTGTTGTGTGTGCCCGCGATGCGGGCGGTGCCCCTGGGGGCGCGCCGCTCGAGGCGGCGGTCACGGCGAGGGCCGGGGCTCAGCCCTGGCGCTGCTTGTGACGCGGGTTCGAGCAGATGACCATGACGCGCGAGTGGCGACGGATCACCTTGCAGTTGTCACAGATCGGCTTGACGCTCGGCTTGACCTTCATTGCTTTCCTTCTCCCGGGACGATCACTTGTAGCGGTACACGATGCGGCCCCGGTCGAGGTCGTAGGGGCTCAGCTCGACGACCACGCGGTCCTCGGGAAGGATGCGGATGTAGTGCTGGCGCATCTTCCCGGAGATGTGCGCGAGCACCATGTGCCCGTTGTCGAGCTCGACCCGGAAGCGCGCGTTCGCGAGCGCCTCCGTGACTCGGCCCTCGACCTCGATCACGCCGTCCTTCTTCGCCATGCCTCCCCAATCTCTCGCCTCCGGCACGCCGGGGCCGAGTTCCGCGTTCCTGATTCCTCAGGCCGTGCTCACCGACCGTCGGGTGACGGTGCGGTGGTCGATGCGGGTGACGCCTCGGCGAATCGTCGGTCTCGCTGCTCGACCCGGCAGGGCCGGTCGAGGAGTCGGCACGACGGGACAGCACGACCTACGAGGGGGACGACGCGCGCGGAGCACACCCGATGGATCAGCCTACACGCGCCGGCGCGTCAGGGCGAGGGTCCAGGCGATGACGCCGGTCACGTCACATCCCTGGTCCGCACCGGGTCCGGGCCCGCGGGCGGGCCGGTCAGCCGGCGTCGGCGAGCGGGTCCGGGGCTGCCGTGACACCGCGCAGCGCGAGCTCCGCGGCCCCGCCGTCGCCCTCGGTGAGCACGACCAGCCCCTGCTCGGTCACGGCCACGGAGTGCTCGCTGTGCGCGGCGCGGCCGCCGCCGGTGGCCCGGACGGTCCAGTCGTCGTCCTCGAGCTCCCAGTTGCCCGGGCCCTGGATCAGCATCGGCTCGATGGCCAGGCACATGCCGGGCCGCACCCGCGGCCCGCGGGACCGGGTGCGGTAGTTCATCACGTCGGGCGCCTGATGCATCGCGGAGCCGATGCCGTGGCCGCCGAAGCCCTCGAGGTGGGAGAGGGACTCCCCCGCCTCCTCGGCGACGAAGTCCTCGATCGCGGCGCCGATCTCGCCCACCCGCTGCGCCGTGGCGAGAGCGGCGATGCCGGCCCACAGCGCCTCGCGGGTGATGCGCACCAGCTCGGCGTCGGCCGCGGAGCGCGGGCGCCCCACCACATGGGTGCGGGCCGCGTCGGAGTGCCAGCCGTCGACGATGAGACCGCCGTCGATGGAGACGATGTCCCCCTCCTCCAGCGGCCGGTCGTCGGGGATGCCGTGGACCACGACGTCGTTGACGCTGATGCACAGCGTGGCCGGGTATCCCTGGTAGCCGAGGAAGTTCGGGGTGGCGCCGGCGTCCCGGATCATGTCGTGGGCGAGGGTGTCCAGCTGGTCCGTGGTCACCCCGGGCCGGATCTGCGAGGCGAGCATCTCGTGGACCTCGTGGAGCAGCGAGCCGCTGCGTCGCATGACCAGGATCTGCTCGGGGGTCTTCAGCTCCACCCGCTCCGGCAGGATGCTCATCGGCCGGAGAGCGCCTCGCGCAGCGCGGCGGTGACCTCGTCGATCGAGGCCATGCCGTCGACCCGGCGCACCAGACCGCGCTTCTCGTAGACGTCGATCAGCGGCGCGGTCTGCTCCGCGTAGACGTCGAGGCGCTTGCGGATGGTCTCCTCGGTGTCGTCGCTGCGGCCCTGCTCCCGGCCCCGCTCGACGAGCCGGCCCACGACCTCCTCGGTCTCGACCACGAGCAGCAGCACGGCGTCGAGGGAGGTCTCGAGCTCGGCGAGCATCCCGTCCAGCGCCTCGACCTGGTCGAGGGTGCGCGGGTAGCCGTCCAGCAGGAAGCCGCGCTGCGCATCGTCCTCGGCCAGACGCGAGCGCACCATGTCGTTGGTGACGGAGTCCGGCACGTACTCGCCGGCATCCATGTAGGACTTCGCCAGCAGGCCCAGCTCGGTCTCGCCGGAGACGTTCGCCCGGAAGATGTCGCCGGTGGAGATGGCCGGGATGGACAGCTCCTCGGCGATGCGCACGGCCTGGGTGCCCTTGCCGGCCCCGGGCGGGCCGACGATCAGCAGGCGGCGGGCCGAGCCGGAGGCGGTGTCGGTGGAGGAGGTGGTCACCGGAGGATCCCTTCGTAGTGGTGCTGCTGGAGCTTCGCATCGATCTGCTTCACGGTGTCGAGGCCGACGCCGATGATGATCAGGAGGGACACGCCGCCGAGCGGGAAGTCCTGCGAGGTCCCGAGGTAGACGAGCGCGATCAGCGGGATCAGGCAGATCACCGCGAGGTACACGGCGCCCGCGGACTGGATCCGGTTGATCACGTAGCGCAGGTAGCGCTCCGTGGGCCGGCCGGCGCGGACGTTGGGGACGAAGCCCCCGTACTTCTTCATGTTGTCGGCGATCTCCTCGGCGTTGAAGGTGATCGACGTGTAGAAGAAGGCGAAGAAGATGATCAGGGTCACGTAGACGACGGCGTAGATCCACGAGAAGGACATGCCCATCACCAGGTGCTCGTTGACCCACTGCACCCAGCCGGCGGTGGGATCGCCGAAGCTGGTGGCCATCTGGGGCAGCGCCAGGATCGAGGCGGCGAAGATGACCGGGATGACGCCGGCCTGGTTCACCTTCACCGGGATGTAGGTCGAGGTGCCGCCGTACATCCGGCGGCCCACCATGCGCTTGGCGTACTGCACCGGGATCCGGCGCTGCGCCTGCTCGACGAAGACCATCCCGACCATGATCAGCAGGGCCAGGAGGACCACGAGGGAGAAGGTGAGCCAGCCCTGCATCTGGAACACCTGGCCGAAGGAGCCGGGGAAGGACGCCGCGATGGACGTGAAGATCATCAGCGACATGCCGTTGCCGACGCCGCGCTCGGTGATCATCTCGCCCATGAACATGATCAGCACGGTGCCGACGGTCATGGTCAGCACCATCGTCAGCAGCGTGGGGATCGACTGGTCGGGCACCAGCTCGAGCTGGCAGCCGACGAAGAAGTTGCCCGAGCGCACCAGGGTGATGATGGTGGTCGACTGCAGCACGCCCAGACCGATGGTGAGGTACCGGGTGTACTGGGTGAGCTTCGCCGTGCCGGAGGCGCCCTCCTTGTGGAGCGCCTCGAACCGCGGGATCACCACGCGCAGCAGCTGCACGATGATCGAGGCGGTGATGTAGGGCATCACGCCGAGGGAGAAGATGGACAGCTGCAGCAGGGCGCCACCGGAGAACATGTTGACCATGCCCAGCACGTCGGATCCCCCGGCGGAGGCCGCCTGGTCGGAGCACCGCATCACGTTGGTGGCGTCGAACCCCGGGGTGGGGATGTAGACGCCGAGGCGATAGACGGCGATCAGACCGAGCGTGAAGAAGATCTTCGCCCTCAGCTCGGGAGTGCGCAGCGCGCGCACGAACGAGTTCACCTGTTTCCCTCCTGGAGGTCCGGGGACGGGGCCCAGGTTGTCATGGCCCGTCCCGGTGCCGCGGGATCTGCGCGGCCGTCGGACCGGCCCCGATGCGACCACGGGATATGACGACGGGGCACCGCGATGCACAGTATTCTGCGCCGCGGTGCCCCGTCAAAAGAGACTCACGCGGTGGTGACGGACCCGCCAGCCGCCGCGATCTTCTGCTCCGCCGAGGCGGAGAACTTCTGGGCCGTGACGTCGAGCTTCACGCTCACCTCGCCGGAACCGAGCACCTTGACGGGCTGGTTCCTGCGCACCGCGCCCTTGGCGACGAGGTCCTCGACCGTGACGGTGCCGCCCTCGGGGAACAGCTCCTGCAGGGTCGCCAGGTTCACCACCTGGTACTCGACGCGGAACGGGTTGGTGAAGCCACGCAGCTTCGGCAGCCGCATGTGCAGCGGGATCTGCCCGCCCTCGAAGCCGGCGGGCACCTGGTACCGCGCCTTGGTGCCCTTGGTGCCGCGACCGGCCGTCTTGCCCTTGGAGGCCTCACCACGGCCGACGCGGGTGCGCGCGGTCTTGGAACCGGGCGCGGGGCGCAGGTCGTGGAGCTTCATGACGGTCGGCTCAGTGCTCTGGGCCTGGTTGGTCTCACTCATGTTCAGTCCACCTCTTCGAACGTCACCAGGTGGGTGACGGTGCGGATCATGCCGCGGATCTCCGGGCGGTCTTCCTTCACCACGGTGTCACCGATGCGCTTGAGGCCGAGGCCGCGCAGGGTGGCTCGCTGGGTCTGGCTGCCGCCGATCTCGGATCGGGTCTGGGTCACCTTGATCTGCATCAGGCACCCACCTTCTCCGCGCGGGCCGCGGCGCGACCCTCGGCCTGTGCCCGCAGGAGCGGCGCCGGGGCGACGTCCTCGACCGAGAGGCCACGACGTGCCGCCACGGCCTCCGGCTCCTCGAGCTGCTTGAGGGCGTCGACGGTGGCCCGCACGATGTTGATCTGGTTGGTCGAGCCGAGCGACTTGGAGAGCACGTCGTGCACTCCGACGCACTCGAGGACGGCGCGCACCGGACCACCGGCGATCACACCGGTGCCGGGGGCGGCGGGGCGCAGCAGGACGACGCCTGCCGCATCCTCACCCTGGACCGGGTGCACGACGGTGCCCTGGATGCGAGGGACGCGGAAGAAGTTCTTCTTCGCCTCCTCGACGCCCTTGGCGATCGCCGCGGGCACCTCCTTGGCCTTGCCGTAGCCGACACCGACCGTGCCGTCGCCGTCACCGACCACCACGAGGGCGGTGAAGGCGAAGCGACGGCCGCCCTTGACGACCTTGGAGACGCGGTTGATGCTCACGACGCGCTCGAGGAACGCCGACTTCTCGGCGTCCTGACCGCGACCGCGACCACCCTGGCGGCCGCCGCGGTCGCCGCCCTGACGGCCACCGCGCTCGTTGCTGTTGGGGTTGTCGTCCCGCCGGCCGGAGGCCGCGGGACCGTTGCTTCGCTGCTGTGCAGCCATATTCAGATCCTCTTCTCGTCCTGTGTCCGGGCGGCGGTCACAGCGCCAGGCCGGCCTCGCGGGCGCCGTCGGCGACGGCGGCCACGCGGCCGTGGTACTTGTTGCCACCGCGGTCGAAGACGACCGCGTCGATGCCGGCGGCCTTGGCGCGCTCGGCGACCAGCGTGCCGACGGTGCGGGCCTTGTCCGACTTGCTGCTGTCCGAGCCGCGCAGGTCCGCCTCCATGGTCG
>DATGUQ010000126.1:0-2264 GCA_035301145.1 Brachybacterium sp.
CGCATGCCGTACTGCTGGTGGAAGGCGATGGTGAGGTTCAGCGAGTTCAGCCCGGCCCCGAGCACGACGACGTCGAACCCGGGATCGGCCGGTGAGGAGGGCGGGCGCATGGACGCGATCCTAGCGGCGCGAGCCCGCCGGACCGCGGAGACGCCCGCCCCTCCGCGGCCCGGCGTGACCGGTCCGACTCCCGGCGCGGGAGACGGGCCGGCGCTGCGACTCAGGCGGTGCGCAGCCACACCGCCGCGTCGGCGGGCAGCGCGCCCGGTGCGAGCGGGGCGGAGGCCACGAGCACGTCGGCGTCGGCGAGGGGCCCCTGCGGCAGGTCGACCGCCGTATCGGTGGTGTTGACCAGCACGGTCACCGCCCCGCGGGAGACGCCGAGCACACCGGCCGGCAGGTCCTCGAGGAAGCTCACGCCGCCGTCGGGACGGCCCAGACCGAGCTCCGCGCGCAGGTGCAGCGCGGCGCGGTACATCTCGAGGGTCGAGCCCTCGACGCCCTCCTGCACGTCGGCCGCCAGCTCGCCGAAGACCTCCGGCTGCGGCAGCCAGCTCCTCCCGGTGGGGGAGAAGCCGTAGGCGGGCGCGTCCGCCGACCACGGCAGCGGCACCCGGCAGCCGTCCCGGCCGGGCACCCCGGCGCGCAGGTGGGAGGGGTCCTCGCGCAGCTCGTCGGGGATGTCGCGCACCTCCGGCAGGCCGAGCTCCTCGCCCTGGTACAGGTAGGCGGAGCCGGGCAGCGACAGCATCAGCAGCGTGGCGGCCCGTGCGCGGCGCAGGCCGAGCTCCGCGTCGGGCACCTCGTCGCGGCCCAGGCCCTCGCCGAAGCGGTACTCCGGTGCGAAGCCGTAGCGGCTCGCGTGGCGGATCACGTCGTGGTTGGACAGCACCCAGGTGGTGGGGGAGCCGACGGCGTCGGCCAGCTCCAGCGGCTCCTCGATCGCCGCGCGCATGGTCTCCACCCCCCAGCGGGCCTGCAGGAAGCCGAAGTTGAAGGACTGGTGGGCCTTCTCGTCCCCGATGTAGAGCGGCAGCCGGTGCTCGGGGATCCATGCCTCGAGCACCATCATCCGGTCGCCCTCGTACGAGTCCAGGATCGGGCGCCACTCGCGGTAGATGTCCAGCACTCCGTCGTTGTCGAAGTAGATCGGCACCTCGCCCTCGGGGATGTCGATCAGCCCCTCGGCGTTGACCGTGGCGTCGGGCAGGCCCTCGGGCTTGACCATGCCGTGGGCGACGTCCACGCGGAAGCCGTCGGCACCGCGGTCGAGCCAGAACCGCAGCACGTCCTGGAACAGCTCGTGCACCCGCGGGTTCTTCCAGTTCCAGTCCGGCTGGCTGGTGTCGAAGATGTGCAGGTACCACTGGCCGGGGCTGCCGTCCGCCTCGGTGACGCGGGTCCAGGCCGGGCCGTGGAAGATCGAGGTCCAGTTGTTCGGCGGCAGCTCGCCGTGCTCGCCCCTGCCCTCGGCGAACACGTACATGTCCCGCTCCGGGGAGCCGGGCCCGGCCGCGAGCGCCTGCCGGAACAGCTCGTGCTGATCGGAGGAGTGGTTGGGGACGATGTCGACGATGACCTTCAGCCCCAGCTCGTGGGCGCGGCCGATCATCTCGTCGGCGTCCGACAGCGCACCGAAGCGGGGGTCGACGTCGGTGTAGTCGGCCACGTCGTAGCCGCCGTCCTTCTGCGGGGAGGTGTAGAAGGGCGAGAGCCAGATCGCGTCGACGCCGAGGTCGCGCAGGTAGGGCAGTCGCGCGGTGACGCCGGGCAGGTCGCCCATGCCGTCGCCGTCCGAGTCGGCGAACGAGCGGGGGTAGACCTGGTAGACGACGGCGTCGCGCCACCACTGCCTGTCGGGGCCGCTCTCCCGCTCGGCGGTCTGCGCAGCGGGCAGGGGCGAAGTGGTCATGGGGTGGTCCTTCCGGTGGTGCGGGTGGTACGGGGCGCGCTGGGTTCTCGTGCCGGCGTCAGGCGTAGGTCGATCAGCCCTTCACGGCCCCGGCGGTGGAACCGCCGACGATGTACCGCTGCAGGAACTGGTAGAGGATGATCACGGGGATCATCACCATGACGGATCCTGCGGCGAAGACTCCCAGGTTGTTGGAACGATCCGAGGAGAACATGCCGTACATGCCGACGGCGAGGGTCTTCTTCGAGTCGTCGGTGAGGAAGATCGAGCCGAGCAGGAACTCGCTCAACGAGAGCACCAGGGCCAGCAGCAGCGTGGTGGCCAGGATCGGGGTCATGGACGGCACCAGGAT
>DATGUQ010000127.1:0-5623 GCA_035301145.1 Brachybacterium sp.
GGCATGCCGCTCCAGGGCGCGCAGCCCCGGGGTCGTCTTGCGGGTGTCGGTGACGGAGGCCCCGGTGCCCTCCACCGCATCGACGAAGCGCCGGGTGAGGGTCGCGATGCCGCTCATCCGCTGCAGGAGGTTCAGGGCCACCCGTTCGGCCTGGACCACGGCGCGCGCCGGGCCGGTGACGGTCGCCAGCACGTCGCCGGCGGCGAAGCGGTCGCCGTCGGCTGCCAGCGCACGGACCCGCACCGCGGGATCGGTGAGGCGGAAGGCGGCGGCGAACACGTCGATCCCGGCGAGCACGCCCGGCTCCCGGGCGGTGAGCTCGGCCCTCGCGGTGGCCTCGGCGGGCAGGAACACCTCGGCGGTGAGATCGCCCCAGGGGGCGTCCTCGGCGAGAGCGGCGGAGACCACGGCCTCGATCCGGGCGGTGGGGAGCGTGGGGGCGGTGGTCAGCATGCGTGGTCCTCCTGTGCGGGGGTGATCGGGGCGTCGAGTCGGTGATGGGCGCCGACGGAGTCCCTGCGTGCTCGGGCGCGGTCGACGAGCAGGCGGGCGAGGTCGAGCAGGTTGCGGTCCTCGAGCGCGGGGAGCGGGTCCGCGGAGGCGGGTTCCGGGGCTCGCCAGGTGGCGAGGGTGCCGGCGAGTTCGTCCAGCTCGGCGCCGATGCGCAGGAGCCCGGCGCGGCTCCACATCAGCCGCTGCAGCTCGCGGCGGGAGAAGGACCCGCAGGCCGATGGGGCGTAGCGGACGGGGCCGGGGCGCGGCGCGGGGATCGACGCGCCGGCGTGCCGGGCGGCGGCGGCCGCGGCCTGTCCTGCGCGTGCTCCGAACACGGCGCCTTCGAGCAGGGAGTTCGAGGCCAGGCGGTTCGCGCCGTGCACCCCGGTGCGGGCGCACTCCCCTGCCGCGAACAGCCCGGGGCGGGAGGTCGCACCGTCCAGGGCGGTGCGGATCCCGCCCATCCAGTAGTGGGCGGCGGGTGTGACGGGCACGGGCGTGCGCGACCAGTCCGCGCCGTGCCTGCGCACCGCCGCGTCGATGGTCGGGAAGCGCTCCCGCAGCCGTTCCCGCCCGATCGACGTGGCGTCCAGCAGCACGGGCCGGCCGGACTGCGCCCGCATCGTCTCCGCGATCGCGCGGGCGACGACGTCCCGCGGCGCGAGCTCGGCGCGCGGGTCGACGGCGGGCAGGAAGCGCCGGCCTCTCTCGTCGCGCAGCACGGCACCCTCTCCGCGCACCGCCTCCGAGATCAGGAAGCTCTCCGGACCGGCCAGGGCGGTGGGATGGAACTGGTAGAACTCCAGGTCCGCGAGCGCGGCCCCGGCCCGCCAGGCGGCGGCGATCCCGTCACCGGTGGCGACGTCGGGGTTCGTGGTGTGGGCGAAGAGCTGACCGGCACCGCCGGTGGCGAGCACGGTCGCCGCTGCACGGACCAGGGTCCGCTGCCCGTCGGCCGCGAGCAGCTCGGCGCCGACGACCCGCCCGGACTCGACCTGCAGGTCCACGAGCGCCGTGTGCTCGCGCACCGCGAGCCGCCCGGCCCCGCCGGTCGAGCGGGCGGCCTGCGTCACGGCCCGCACCAGGGTCCGCTGGATCTCGTGGCCGGTCGCGTCCCCGCCGGCGTGGAGGATCCGGGGACGGCCGTGGGCGCCCTCCAGGCCCAGGGCGTACGGGGATCGGCCCGGCTCGGTGACGCCCCGCTGGTCGAAGGCGACGCCGTGGGCGATGAGCGCCTCGATCGCTGCGGGCCCCTCCTCGCACAGCACCCGCACCGCGTCCGCCTCGCAGAGCCCGGCCCCCGCCTCGAGCGTGTCCCGGGCGTGCTGAGCGGGCGAGTCGCCGGGGCCCACGGCGCCGGCTATCCCTCCCTGCGCGCAGGCGGTGGCGCCGTCGGTCAGCGCCCCCTTGGTCACCAGGAGCACGTCGGCGGTGCGGGAGGCGCGCAGCGCGGCGGTGAGCCCCGCGATGCCGGATCCGACCACGAGGACCTGCGTCCCGGTCCGGGGTGCGTCCGGTCCGGTCATGCTCAGCGCTCCGCGGCGGCGGAGGGCGTGGCCGGCTTCGCGGCGAGCATCCGCTCCAGCGCGAGACGGGCCGGCTCGGCGACGTCCGGGCCGACGGTGATGCGGTTGACGACCTCACCGGCGAGCAGCGACTCGAGCACCCAGGCGAGATAGCCGGGGTGGATGCGGTACATGGTCGAGCAGGGGCACACCACCGGGTCGAGGCAGAAGACGGTGTGCTGCGGGTGCGCGGCGGCGAGGCGCTGGACCAGGTTGATCTCGGTGCCGATCGCGAAGGTCGTGGGCTCCGTCGCGTCCTCGATCGCGCGGCGGATGTAGTCGGTGGAGCCGGATTCGTCGGCCGCGTCGACCACGGGCATGGGGCATTCGGGGTGGACGATGACGCGCACGTCGGGATGTTCGGCGCGGGCCTTGTCGATCTGGGCGGTGGTGAAGCGCTTGTGCACGGAGCAGAAGCCGTGCCACAGCACCACCTCCGCGTCGTGGAGGTCCTGGGCATCGTTGCCGCCGAGCGGTCGGCGCGGGTTCCACATCGGCATCCGCTCCAGCGGGATGCCCATCTTCTTGGCGGTGTTGCGGCCGAGGTGCTGGTCGGGGAAGAACAGCACCCGTCGGCCCCTGGCGAAGGCCCATTCGAGCACGGTGGTCGCATTCGAGGAGGTGCACACGATCCCTCCGTGGCGGCCCACGAACCCCTTGAGCGCGGCCGAGGAGTTCATGTACGTGACCGGGATGATCGGCAGCAGCCCGTCGGCGTCCTCCCGCTCGCCGCCGTAGACCTCCATCAGCTGCTCCCATGCCTCCTCGACCTGGTCGATGTCGGCCATGTCGGCCATCGAGCAGCCGGCGGCGAGGTTGGGCAGGATCACGGACTGCTCGGGGCCGGAGAGCAGATCCGCGGTCTCGGCCATGAAGTGCACGCCGCAGAAGATGATGGCCTCCGCCTCGGTGCGGGCCTTCGCAGCGGTGGCGAGCTGGAAGGAGTCGCCCACGTAGTCGGCGTATCGCACCACCTCGTCGCGCTGGTAGAAGTGCCCGAGCACCACCACGCGGTCCCCCAGCTCGGCCTTCGCGGCGAGGATCCGGCGGTCCAGCTCCTCGGCGCTGGCCTCGCGGTATTCCTGGGGGATCTCGCCCTGGGAGGGGGAGCCGGCGGGGATCGGGTCCGCCATCGAGGCGCCGGGGCCGTATCCGGGACCGGCGGCGTCCACGTCCCACGGGGCGTCCAGCAGGCTGGTGGAGCAGCTGGAGCCGGTGGCGCCGCGGGCGTTCAGATCGCGCAGGGTGAGGTCGACGGAGGCGGTGGTCATCGGGATCTCCTGTGGGTCGGGGTCAGCTCTCGGTGAGCGGACCGTTGTCGGTGAGCTGGATCGAACGGTCGTACCGGTACAGGCGGGCGGGACGGTGGCGGCCACCGGTGCGGAACTCGTCGGTGGGCACGAGCCGCCCGGAGGCCTCGATCTGGCGGCGGAAGTTCGCGGGGTCGAGGCGGCGCTGGAGCACCGCTTCGTGGACGCCGCGCAGTTCGGCGAGGGTGAAGCTCTCGCCGAGGAAGGCGGCGGCGATGCGGGAGTACTCGACCTTGTTGCGCAGCCGCCACAGGGCGTACTCGACGATCAGGGAGTGGTCGAAGGCGAGCTCGGGCAGTTCGTCGGCGACGAACCACTGCACGTTCACGCCGACTGCGCCGGCGTCGGCCTCTTGGGGGCGCACGAGCGCCCAGTAGACGACCGAGACGGTGCGCTCGGCCGTGGTCGGTGCACGGTCCAGGCCGCCGAAGGCGTAGAGCTGCTCGAGGTAGCGGGGGCTCAGCCGGGTGGTGTCCTGCAGCGTGCGTGCGGCCGCTGCCGAGAGCCCCTCCTGTGCGCCGAGCGGTCCCCCGGGCAGCGCCCAGCGCCCCTTGTGGGGCTGCCGGATGCGGCGCACGAGCGGCACCCACAGCACGGGCAGGCGCGTCCTGGGATGCGGGCGCAGCGCGAAGATGACGGTCGACACCGCGAGCGAGATCGGAGCGCTGACCACGACACCTCCTGTTAAAGTCGACGCGACCTTTACTGGTGACGAGGAGGTTAGTTTCGCCCTGACCAGAAGAGCAGGCTCCGGCGATGAGCTGTGATCGGCATCACGGAGTCGGTGACTCTAACTCGGCGGCGCGAGGACGGGCCGCGGCGTGGCGCCGCGGCCCGTCCTCGACGAGTCACCTATGGATCACTCGATCTTCTGCAGGTCCGAGAAATTCATGATGTAGTCCGGGGACTCGATCGACATCACCTCGGTCAGGTTCGAGGTGTAGTAGCAGGCGTCGTTGCCCTCGCTGCCGGACTTGAGGGTCCCGGAGAACCGGACCGTGTCGCCGGGGGCGAGCTCGAGCGCGGCGTCGTACAGCGGATCGCCCTGCTCGATGAGGGTGTTGTCGCTGATGTCCGAGAAGGCGTTGTTCCAGGTGCCGAGCTCGATGTCGTCCTCGATCGAGATGACCACCACGGCCTTGCCCTCGCCGTTCGCGTCCACGGTCTCGACGGTGCCGATCCAGTCCTGCACGGCACCGTCGGGCACGGTCTCGCAGAGGGTCTCGCTGCGCACGTTGAGGACGTTGGCGCGCTGAAGATCCGTCTCGGCGGATTCGGCATCGGTGCGGCCCTGCTCGACCGCTGCGGACAGGGCCTGCTGAGTCGCGGGGACGTCAGCCGCGGGAGCCTCCTCGGCGGCAGGCTCCACCTCGGCGGGCTCCTCCTCCACGGGCTCCTCTGCGGCCGGCGCCTCCTGTGCGGGAGCCTCCTCGGCGGTGTCCTCGGCCTCTGCAGGGTCCGCTGCGGAATCGTCGACGTTCTCGGCCGGAGCTGCGGCCACGACCTCCTCGGGCTCGGGCGCGGCAGTGTCGCTCCCGCCGAGTGCTCCGTTGAGGATGCCCATGAACAGGCCGAGCACCAGGACGATGGGCGTGACGATGAAGGCGATCTTCTTGTGCTTCTCGTAGCCGGCGAGCTGCTGGCCGGTGCTGTCCCGGCCACCGGTGAAGACGATGAGGAGCAGGTCGACGAGCGACCAGATACCGGCGCCGCCGCAGGTGATCAGTTTGAGGAGTCCCAGCCCGATGAACCCGCGATAGAACCGGTCCACGCCCAGGACGCCGAGGAACATGGCCATGAGCCACGCGACGACGAAGTCCTTCGGCGGCTGCTGCGCCGGGGCATAGGGACCGGGACCGGCTGCGTACGGTCCGGGCGCGTACTGCGGTGCCATCGGTGCCGGGCCGTGGCCCGGGTTGGGCGCCCCCTGCGCCTGCGGCCCGTACCCCGGGGCGCCGTACGGCGACAGCGGGCTCTGCGGCTGCCATCCGCCCTGCGGCGCGGGCGGATAGGGCGAGCCCTGACCGGGAGGCTGCGCGCCGGCGCCGGGATACTGGGGGGACCCGCCGTGCGGCGGAGGCATGGACGAGGACATCGTGGCTCCTTGGAGGAATCGGGCAGGCAGAAGCCGCCCGAGAGGGTGAGAAGGGATGAGCCGGAGGAGGACTGCCGCGCGAGAATGACCGCGCTCTCGTCCGTGCTGAGAAGATCATCCCCGCAGCGGCAGACAGATGACCGGGAACGAGGTCATGG
>DATGUQ010000128.1:0-11263 GCA_035301145.1 Brachybacterium sp.
GGTGCGCATGATCTCTCCTCGATGAGGTCGGTGGTGCCGACACCCACCGTGTCGGCCTGAATGATTTGCCAAGGCACACACTATCTCGAATAGGCGCGTTTAGGTGACTGTGCAAAAGACGCGCCTATCCCACGCTGGAAGGCATGCCTGCTCCCGCACCTGACCTGCGCGCCCTCGGCGTCGAGGTCGCCCGTCAGCGCAAGTCCCGAGGCTGGTCGATCGACCGCCTGGCCGAGGCCACAGGCGTCCATCGGAAGACGATCATCGAGGTCGAGGCCGGCCGCGTCGCCGCCCGGATCAGCACCCTCCACGGGATCGCGCATGCTCTCGGCGTGCCCCTGTCAGAGCTTGTCGCTCCCGTGTGCGCCCGGCACCCCAAGGCAGTCGGCCGCCCCACCCCGCTGGTGCAGGAGTAGGGCGGCCGAGGTGATGGAAGGTGGCATCACTTCAGCAGGAGTCCGTCCCGGCGCAGCTGATCAACCTTCGCATCGAGGGCCTTCGCCCGTCGCTCCTCGTCTTCCGCAGCCCGACGCCGTGCAGCTTCAGCCTGGGCCACCTCGCGCTCACGGAGCCTGACCGCATCCACCGCAGCCTTCTCGGCACGATGCTGTCGGCGGTGCTCACGCTCCTCGTCGGAGATCAGCGCGCAGTCGTCCTGGTGAAGTGCCAACGAATCGGTGGAGTAGGGCTCAGGGTCCCCGTACCCATCCGAGCCCACCGATGCGTGCGACACGCGACCATCGGGCAAGACCGTGACGCCTCCAGAGGCCGGCGTGCAGTCACACCGCGGCGGTTCCGGCGCCTGGGGCAGGGGCTTCCCTGCATCCGCGAACTCGGCGACGACGTCGTCAGCACTCACAGTCTCCTGAGCCGTCGACAGCAGCCGATCATGCTGCTCGATGATCGGAGCCACGGTCTTCCGCTCGATCATCTCGAGCGTGCGAAGACGCTCAGCTTCATCCTCGATGGCCTTGCATCGATTGCGGATCGCTTCGAGGTTCTGAGAGAAGTTGCCGAACTTCTCGTAGCTCTCATACTCCCGCGTTCCATTGAGGAAGCCGAGGTTGACGAAGATCCCGAACTGCTGCTCACCGACGGGAATGATCAGCGGGAAGCGCCGGTAGCCCTGTGCCACGTTCTCAGCCTTGTGCTCCACCTTGACGCCGCCCTGCATCGACTCGTACTCCCCGGCGAGGCCGCGCAGGAAGCTGTTGTAGTCCTCAGGGCCGGTGACGATGTTGACCCGGTTGAGCAGCTGGGTCCGAGAGTGCTTGACATTCACCACGGGCTTCTCATCCGGTTCCCGCCAAGGACCCAGGATGCGGAACAGCATGCCGCGGCTCTTGGCCGTGCGCATCATGTCGCCGACCCGCATGTCCTCCCAGATCACAACCGGCTCACCGTCGTACCCCTCCCACGAGACGTTCTCGCCGCCGACCTTGAAGTACGGCTTCTCCTCATCTGGCGCCAGTGCGCGGGCGAGGGTCTTGCCGAGCAGATCCTTACCGACGCCACCCGGCCCGTAGATGTAGAAGTTCATCACGGACTCCGGCGCAGCCTGGTGCGCGAGGTAGTCACCGCGGAGCTTGCGGAAGTGCTCGAGGTTCCCCTTTGCGTAGTACGCCGACGGCTCCGTGTCCCGCACCTCCCTGAGCGTCATCGCACCCGTCCCGACCGCCTGGAAGAGCTTGCTGAGCTTTGCACCGCCTCCGCCCTCGGCGGCGGTGCGACGAGTGGCCATGTGCGCATCCAGCTCACGACCGAAGTCAAAGCTCGCCACGACCCGGCCTCGGCCGTACTGGAACTTGCCGGGCTTGCAGTCCTGTTCCTTATCGACCAGGTACGACCTCTCCGACTGATAGACACCGGCGATCGCATCGGCCCGCCGAGACTCATGCGTCAGGTACTCGCAGAGGTCGAAGAAGCTCTTCTCGGCCGCGCCGCGGCCCTTGTGACCCTCGCCGGCCTCAACCATCTCGCGAGGCGGCTGAACCCTGGCCGACGGAATCTTGAGGGCATCGGAGACGGTGCGGATCGTCGACCGCGAATGGTCGTTGACCCAGATGACCATGTGGACGTGTACACCCTTGAGCCCGACGCACACCATCTCCCCGGTGCCCTCATCCACCTCGACGACACGATCGTCGTCATGCCAGACATACGCCCACTTGTGCAGCCGATCGCTCAGCTTCTCGAGGCCCTCGTCGATCTGCTCCTGCGTGAGCATGACCTCGCCGGTCTCAGAGTGAGCGCGGTACTGCATCACCGAGAAGACGCGGGAGACCTTCGCCGCGCGCTTCTTCTGGTTCTTCGTCTCCTTGTCCTTGGCGCGATCGAAGAAGGCCGCGGCCTCGTCGATCTGCTCCGGCGTCGACTCGATGACGACCGGATCCACATCATCGGAGGGATCGGCGCCAGGGACATCGAACTCCGAGTAGTCGACATCACCGCCCAGCACACCCGGAAGGGCCTCCTGAGCGACGATCTCACCCTCGAGCGCCTCCGGGGCCTCGTCGGCGTCCCCTGCCGGCAGCGGGGCGTCCAGCGCCTCCGGGGGCGGGGTAGCCGCTTCCGCGCCAGACGGCGTAGCCGTTTCGGCCGGGACCTTTGCCGTTTCCGAAACGGAAGCGGGGGCACCCAAGGAAGCCCCCGCGCGCTCAGAGGGCTGTTCTCCCTGCTCAGATGAGGTATCGACGGTCCCATCGGGCTCGTCGGCGATGGCGTCCTTTGCCGTTTTGCCATTTTCTACGGAATCTTTTTCTCGCGCGCGCGAGGGGTTCTCAGCTCGTTCCTGGTCGTCCAGACCAACATCAGGCATCCCCTCAGGCGGGGTGCACATGGGGGTGGACCCACTCATCAGCGATCACCACCCAGCACGCGAGCCACCCGGATCCGCTGATCCTTGCTGAGCCGCATCGAGGCCAGGCGAGCACCTGCACGACGGCCGGCCTCCTGGGCGGCACGAAGGTCATCCTGACGCCGCTGCGCGGCACGATCGGTCATCGTCGCGCTCATGCCGCATCACCGCCCAGCAGGGCGCGCAGACGGCCACGACGGGCCTCGTCGAGATCCTCAGCGTGATCGGTCAGCACCGCGATGGCGCTGTCCACGGGGCTGACTCCGCCGCCGTCGACGTGCGCGTCGAGGTCGGTGACCCGCAGCTTGACGCGATGACCGATGCGGACGGCCGGCAGACGGCCTGCGCGGATGTACCGGCGCAGCGTGGCCTCGCTGGCGTACCCCCGGGCAGCAGCCTCGGGGATGGAGATGATGGTCGGACTCTGGCTGGTAGCAGGCATGATGGCCCGCTCCTCTCTGTGAGGAACGAGCACCTGGTCGGTCTTCGCAGGGGGCTTACCAGCCATGTGTCCCAGCTAGACCCTGGATTCGGCGGGTCGCCCTAGTCAGCATCTCGAGCCCTGCAGGTCGTCAGGCGCTGACAGCCCTCACCGCAGGTGTGGATCACGATCGAGCGAGCGGGCGGGAGTCCATCTCCGTGACCCCGCTCGGGTGCACCGGGTGTGTGACCCGGTGCCAACACTCTACCAGTCCTGACCACCTCTGACCAGGTATTATGCCTGCCCCTTTAGCACCCACCTGTGGCCACCTGATGGACGCTGGGAGGCCTCACGGGGACCTCTGTGGGCCGCACCCACCCAGCGCCCACTGCGAGGCCTCCAACCGGCCACCGACAGACCCTTGAGGACCGTGGCCAGTCTCTGGTCACGGCGAGACCCTCAGTAGGTCACTGAGAGTCCGCTCAGCCCCACCGGGGCTCGATCTCGATGAGGTCGGGGTTGAACCTCGTGTGACCCGGCACGATCGGCTGGATGGTCACCGTCACCAGCTCGCCCACGATCATCCGGCGGTCGGCGATGTCGAGCTCGTCCCACAGCCGGCGCACAAGATCCAGGCGGGCCTGCACGTGGCCGACCCCAGACACGCGCTCGGCCAGCCGGCGTGCCTGCGACGGCGTCGGCACCACCAGCTTCTCGTCGATCTCGGAGATCTCCTCCTCGAGTGCCTTCATGCTCGATCGGATCATGTCCATCGAGACGGAGGTGTCGATGAGCATCGGCCTCAGGTCGGCCAGACGGGCCTCAAGGTCTCTGCGACGTGCCATCAACGCCTGGCGCTCGGCCTTCGACGTACCCCCTGCCGGCTCGAGCAGATCGACGATGTCCGGGCGGGCCAGCATCCCGACCATCGCCTCGTCCACCATCGCGTCCACCAGCTCCCGCTGCCGGCTCAGATGGGACTTGCTGCCGCACCGGTAGGTCGGCACGCGGCGCTCGTTCTGGCCTGCGACCATGGCGGCACCGCACCGTCCACATCGAGCCACCCCGGAGAGCAGGTACCGCGGCTGGTTGCCCCGCCGGTCGACCTTGGACTGGTTGTGCTCGAGCCTGGCGGTCGCACGCCGCCAGATGGCCTCCTCGACGATCGGCTGCCACTTCTCACCTTCGGCCACCGGGTACAGCTCGCCGGTCTTGCTGTACCTGATGAAGCCCGCATAGATGGGGTTGCCCAGCAGATACCGCGCCGCATATGTCGACCACGGCTTGCCGCGCGAGGTGACGAACCCCTGCTTGTTCAGATCCTCCGCGAGCCTCTTGATCGACTTCGGCTCAGACCGGGTGAAGGCATCGAAGGCCGCTCTGATCGCCTCAGCCTGCTCCTCGATCTGCTGGCCGTCCTTCGTGTACCCGAACGGAGTCCAGCCGGACAGGACAGGTATGCCCTCGGCCCGTCGGCGCTCGTTCGATCTGATGGTCCGCTCGGCCTTGCGCTGAGCCTCGAACCGGGCGATGCCCGCGAGCATCGTCGCCCGGAACTCACCATCGGCCGAGGCGAGGTCGATCTCGCCATCGACGGTGGCGACGCGCAGACCCCGGTCGACCAGGGAGATCAGGTCCTTGGTGCGGCGCAGCAGCCGGTCTACGTCGACCGCGACGACGTGGGTGAAGTCGCCCCGGTCGGCGTCCCTGAGCATCCTCGCCCAGTCCGTGCCGTCGCCACGCGGCTTGGAGGCCGAGACGGAGGAGTCGTCGTACTCGGCGACGATCTGCCAACCCCGTTCCTTGGCCATCTGGCGGATCTTCCGACGCTGGGTGCCGATGGCCCAGCCCTCACCTCTGCGGTCCTGGGAGATCCGCATGTAGGCGGCAGCTCGTACGGTCATGGAGCCAATGTTACAGATGAATGTTCGGATAGCGCATGTCGATCACGCCGGTGCCCACCTCGATCCGCTGCGTGCGCGCGGCGACCGCGGACAGCAGCGGCATCGGGGAGGCGGACTGCTGGGCGAAGTGGTGGACCCGGAAGTAGGCGCCGTTGACGCCCAGCTCGTCCGCGCCGACGGAGATGTCGATCGCGTCGTGGAGCATCTGGCGGGCGGAGAGGCCGCCCTGGGCGGGGCTGCCGCCGTAGTGGCCGAAGCTGAGGAATCCGAAGGCTCGCATGGCGGCACCCTATCAGGTAGTTGATTCTTTAACCAAGCGGCAGGGGGGAGGGGCGCGCTTCGGGAGGGGCGGGCGGCGGAGATCTCTTGACATCAAGATAAATCTGGATCATGCTGGAAGCCCACATGAGGTAAGCCTTACCTTACTCGTGACGGACGTCCGTGTCCGCGCGCCCCGAGCGGGGCGCCGTCGTTCCGAGGAGGACGCACATGAGCACGACCACCGGCGCCGCAGGCGCCACCACTGACACCACCACCACCGCCGCGCGGCCGTCGGCCGAGGGCTCGGCCGGGCGCACCGAGGTCCAGCAGCTCGCGGACTTCGTCGCCGCCGCCCGCTACGAGGACCTGAGCGCCGAGGCCGTCGAGCAGCTGAAGGTGCGGATCCTGGATACCCTCGGCGTCGCCATCGGCGCCCTGGACGCCCCGCCGCTGGTCGCGATCCGTGAACTCGTCGAGGACCTCGGCGGCACGCCGCAGGCCACCCTGATCGGAGGCGGGCGCACCGCTCCGGACCGCGCCGCCTTCCACACCAGCGCCCTCTCGCGCTACCTGGACTTCATGGACTCGTATCTCGCCGAGGGCGAGACCAACCACCCCAGCGACAACCTCGGCGCAGTGCTCGCCGCGGTCGAGCACGTGGACGGCACCGGCCAGGAGCTGCTCACGGCCCTCGCCGTCGCCTACCAGGTCCACACCCGCCTCAGCGACGTCGCCCCCGTGCGCGCCAAGGGCTTCGACCACACCACCCAGGGCGCCTATGCCGCGGCCGCCTCGGCCGCGAAGGGCATGCGCCTGAGCGCCGAGCAGATCGCCCACGCGATCGCGATCTCGGGCACCGCGAACAACGCCCTGCGCGTCACCCGCACCGGGAACCTCTCCCACTGGAAGGGTCTCGCCTATCCGCAGGTCGCGAAGGAGGGCACCTTCGCCGCCCTGCTCGCGGGCCGCGGCATCACCGGCCCCGAGGAGGTCTTCGAGGGCAACAAGGGCTTCAAGGACTCGATCGCCGGGGACTTCACCATCGACTGGTCGACCGAGGACCTCGAGTCCGTGCGCCGCACCATCATCAAGCGGCACAACGCCGAGATCCACTCCCAGACGGCGCTGGACGCCGCCCAGGACGTGCGCGCCCAGGACGGCTTCAACGTCGACGCGATCAGCCACGTGCGCCTGCGCACCTTCGACGTCGCCCACTCGATCATCGGCGGCGGCGAGGAGGGGGACAAGCGCACCATCCGCACCAAGGAGGAGGCCGACCACTCCCTGCCGTGGATGCTCGCCGCGGTGCTCCTGGACGGGGAGCTGACCCCCGCCCAGTACCACCACGAACGGATCGTTGCCGACGACGTGCAGGACCTCATGGCGAAGGTCGAGATCGTCCCCGACCCCGCCTTCTCCGACCGGTTCCCGCAGGCGATGCCCGCCGATCTCGAGGTCACCCTCGCCGACGGCACCGTCTTCCATGCGGCCCAGGACTCCTACGAGGGCTTCCACACCGACCCGCTGAGCTGGGAGGGCGCCCGCGCGAAGTTCGACCTGCTGGCCGCGCCCTTCACCACCTCCGAGCTGCGCGAGGAGATCGCCGGGATCGTCCACGACCTCGACCAGCTCCGCGTCGCCGACCTCGCCGCCGCGCTCGCGAAGGTCAGCACCACCAGGGCCTGAGCGCCCACCGCCTCACCACAGAACAGAGGAGAACCATGAGCAACCAGATCCCCTTCGACGTGTCCTTCAACTTCGTCCCCCGGGCCGCGCGGCCCCCGAAGCCCCGCAGCCACGGGATCACCGAGATCCGCGCCCCCTACTACTCCACCTTCGGCACCCGCCACCTGCGCGACGTCTTCGACGTGGCCGCGCCCTGGGTCGACGGCATCAAGTGGGCCGGAGGCTCCTTCGCCCTGGTCCCGCCCGAGCAGGTGCGCGCCTTCTCCGACATCGCCCACGAGCACGACGCCTACGTCTCCTCCGGCGGTTGGATCGAGACCGTGCTGCGCTACGGGGACGACGCCGTGGACCAGTACCTGAAGGAGGCCAAGGAGGTCGGCTTCGACGTCATCGAGATCTCCACCGGCTTCATCATGCTCTCCACCTCCGGGCTGCAGCGCCTGGTCGAGAAGGTCGTCGAGGCCGGGCTGAAGGCCAAGCCCGAGCTCGGCATCCAGATCGGCTCCGGGGGCGACTCGGGCGAGGCCGAGCTCGCCGCCGAGGGCGCCAAGGACGTCGGCGACCTCATCGACCGCGGCAGGAAGGCGCTCGAGGCCGGCGCCGAGATCATCATGATCGAGTCCGAGGGCATCACCGAGAACGTCACCACCTGGAACACCGGCGCCGCGGCCGCCGTCATGAACGGCCTCGGCATCGAGAACGTCATGTTCGAGGCGGCCGACGGGCCCGTCTTCGAGTGGTACGTCAAGAACTACGGCAACGAGGTGAACCTCTTCGTCGACCACTCCCAGATCCTCCAGCTCGAGGGCCTGCGGCAGAACATCTGGGGCAACAAGTCGACGTGGGGCCGCGTCATCAACCCGGCGTGAGCGGCGGAGGCGACACGCTGATGAGCATCGCACCGAACCCTGCGGCGAGCCCGGCATAGGGGAGATCAGCCCTGCCCCCGCCCTGATCCGCGCCGGCCTCGTCGTGGAGCCTCTCGAATCCTCACGGGGTGATCCTCCCCAGCGAGCAGTGGAGGCGGCGAGCGGCATACCCCACCGGCGATCGATGCCCCCGGTCAGTACACCTAGCGGGTCTGCTCCGCCTCGAGCGCGTCGATCAGCCGCTCGAGGGCCGGCAGGGCGGCGGCGATCGCGCGGGCGTCCTCGTCCGCGAGCTCGTCGAGGACCGACTCGAGCCGGTCGCCCTGGGAGGTCATGCGCCGATGGCGCCGGGCCGCGGCCTCGTCGGTCAGCTGGAAGCGGGCGGCGCGACGGTCCCGCGGATCCTGCTCGCGCCGCAGCACGCCGGATCGGACGAGCGTGCTGCACAGCCCGGAGACGGTGTTGGGGCGCAACCGCAGGGCCCGGGCGATCGCGCTGGTCCCCGCGCCCGGATGGGCGGCGACGAAGCGGACCACCTCGGCCTCGAGGGGGCTCGGTGGGGAGTGCGGGGCCGGCTCGGCGCGCTCCGTCCCCGCCTCGTCCTGATCGGCGGGTCGGAGGCTCCGGCGCAGCGCTCGGCGCATCTCGACGATGATCGCCGCCAGGCGTTCGGGGTCGGGGCGGGACGGAGCGGGCATGGTCCAACTATGCCCGCCCCGGTCGCGGCAGCGCGGCCGAATCGCGCCCGCGCCGTGGCCGAGGGAATTGTGTGACCAGCGTGTTGCGTAATGAGGTTAGGCTCACCTACTATCGTCGGCGGTACCTCGGAGACCGAGGTATCTCCACCGCCGGCGGACCGTCCGTCGCCGCCCGTCGATCCCTGCTCGCCGACAAGGAGCCCCCGTGTTCACCACCCGTCGCCGTCTTCTCGCCGCCCCTCTGCTCCTCCTGCCCGGGGCCGCGCTCGCCGCCTGCTCCGGCGATGTCGGATCCTCGGCGGCGGAGGCGGCGGCCGACGGGGACGGTGCGGACCGCGCGGACGAGATGCCCACCGTCCAGGCCGGCGAGCCCGAGCTCCCGGTCACCTTCACCGGTGATGACGGCGTCGAGATCACGGTCGAGAGCCTCGAGCGGGTGATGGTGGTCGACGACGGCACGATCGAGATCATCGGTGCGCTCGGTCGGGCGGACCTGCTCGGCATCGCCCCCGAGGTGTCCCTCCTCGAGGACGTCGCCTCCCAGGCCGAGCAGCGGATCACCACCGCCGGCCGGGGAGCGCTCACCGTCGAGGGCGTCGTGGCGCTCGACCCGACGCTCGTGATCGGCGTGAACATGCGCCGCCACGCGGAGCTGGTGGCCGGGCTGCAGGGCGTCGGCATCCCCGCGACGCTCATCGACACCAGCCGGGTCGCGCCGGAGAAGATCCTGCGCACCGCCGAGCTGCTCGGGCTCCCGCAGGCCGGGGAGGAGCTCGCCGGCCTGGTCCAGGAGCAGTGCGACCGGGCCGCCGCCGCGCTCGAGGGCGAAGCCGACCGGCCCCGGGTGATGGTGCTGTCCTCCAGCGGCGCCGGAGACTCCGGCGCCACCACCGGTGCCGGCGAAGCCACCCCCGCCCACGAGGTCGTCGTCGCGGCGGGCGGCGTGAACGCCGGTGCGGAGTCCGGACTGGACCGCTACCAGGCGGTGACCGCCGAGGGACTGGTCGCCGCCGCCCCCGAGGTCATCGTGGTGGCTGCGGGCGAGATCGACGACCTCGGCGGCGAGGACGGGATCTGGACCCAGGTCTCCGGCCTCGTCGGCACTCCCGCCGAGCAGGAGGAGCGGCTGGTCGTCATGGAGGACATGCTGATCAAGGGCGGAGCCGTCAGCTCCGGGCTCGGCGTGCTGACCCTGCAGGCCGCCCTGCACCCGGACCTGTGACCGCTGCCGGGCTCGCCCGCCCCCGCGCGGCCGCGCGCACCGAGTCGGTCGTCCGACGCCCGCCGGGAGGCGTGGTCCTCGGTGCGACCGGGGCGCTCCTGCTGGCCGCGATGGTCGCGGGCATCGGCATCGGTCCGCTGCAGCTCGGCCCCGGCAGCGTGCTGCAGATCCTCGCCGCGAAGGCCGGCATCGGCGACCTCGCCGGCCAGCCGCCCGCCCACGTCAGCGTGGTGTGGGAGATCCGCCTGCCGCGCGTGCTGCTGGCCGCCATGGTCGGCGCCTCTCTGGCGATCTCCGGCGCCGCACTCCAGGGCCTGTTCGGCAACTCCCTGGCAGACCCCGGCGTGATCGGCGTGACCTCGGGCGCCTCGCTGGGCGCGATCTGCGCGATCGTGCTGGGGCTGACGTTCCTCGGCGCCTGGACGGTGCCGGTGATGGCGTTCCTCTTCGGCGTGGCGACCACCGGGATGATCTACGTGCTGGCGCGGCCCGGCCGCAGCGGCGGCACCGTCCAGCTGCTCCTGGTGGGCATCGCGATCACCGCGATGACCGGCTCGGTCAACGGCTTCTTCACCTACATCGCCGACACCACCGAGCTGGAGTCGATCACGTACTGGTCGATGGGCTCGCTGAACCGCGGGACCTGGCAGAACGTCAGCGCCGGGCTGCCCTTCGCGCTGATCGGCCTCGTCGCGGTGATGAGCCTGGCCAAACCGCTGGACGTCCTCGCCCTGGGGGAGCGCCAGGCCAGGCACGTGGGCCTGGACGTGCGCCGCACCCGGATCCTGCTGATCGTCTCCACGGCCCTCGCCGTCGGCGCGGCGGTCGCGATGGCGGGCTCGATCGGCTTCGTCGGACTGGTGGTGCCGCACATCGTGCGCCTGCTGGTCGGGCCGGGGCACCGCTGGCTGCTGCCGATCTCCGCGGTCGGCGGGGCGCTCATGCTGGTCCTGGCCGATATCGGCGCCCGCACCCTGAACCCGCCCTCGGAGATCCCCATCGGCCTGTTCACCGGCGTGGTGGGCGGACCGTTCTTCCTGTGGCTGCTGTTCCGCCGACGGACGGAGATGAAGGCATGAGCACGACCACCGACCCCGCGGCGAAGGGGGCCGTCCGCGCCGAGGCCGCGCCGCCGTCGCCGGTGCTGGCAGCCCGCGGCCTGCAGGTCGAGCTCGGGGGTGCGCTGATCCTGGACTCGCTGGACCTCGAGATCCGTGCCGGGGAGATCACCACCCTCGTCGGCCCCAACGGCGCCGGCAAGTCGACGCTCTTCGCCGCGCTGTCCGGCGACCTGGCACCCAGCGCAGGCGCCGTGACGCTGGAGGGCCGGCCGGTGCGCTCCTAC
>DATGUQ010000129.1:0-6722 GCA_035301145.1 Brachybacterium sp.
ACACCGAGTACGCCAGGCCCCGCTGCTCGCGGATGTTCTGGAACAGGCGGGAGGACATCCCTCCGCCGAGGATCGACATCAGCACCGACAGCGCGTGGCGGTCCTCGCTGAGGGCGGTGATCCCGTGGCCGCCGAGATAGATGTGGTTCTGCTCGGTGGGGCGGCGGAGCCGGTGCGGGGCGAGCGCCGCGACCTCGGAGGGGGTGGGGCCCGATCCGGTCCCCCCGGGACCTCGCCGTCCGGCGCGGGGCCGGACGTCCGGGAGCGCACCGTCGGTCAGCTGCCAGCCGCCCCGGCGCAGCCCGGCCGCCAGCAGGGCGGCGAGCTCGTCGTGCTCGAGGTCCCCCACGGCGGTGACCACGAGGTTGTCGGGTCGGTAGTGCTCGGTGAAGTGGGAGCGCACGTCCTCGATGCCGAGCGCCTCGACGGTCTCGGCGGTGCCGCCGACGGGCCTCCCGATCGCCGTGTCGGGACCCAGCACGTCGGCGAGGAAGGTCTCGTAGCCGACGTCGGTGGGATCGTCCTCCGCCATCGCGAGCTCCTCGAGGATGACCTCGCGCTCCGTGGCCAGGGCGTCCTCCTCGAGCAGGGACGCGGTGATCATGTCGGTGAGCACGTCCACCGCCATGGGGATGTCCGCCGAGCGGACCCGGCCGTAGTAGAGGGTGTGCTCCTTGGCGGTCAGGGCGTTGGAGTCGCCGCCGACCTCGTCGAAGGCGGTGGCGATGTCCATCGCGCTGCGGCGGCGCGTGCCCTTGAACAGCAGATGCTCGAGCACGTGCGTGGAGCCGGCGTGGGCCGGCGTCTCGTCCCGGGAGCCGACCGGAAGCCAGAGCCCTATGGTCGCGCTGCGCACGCTGCGGTCCCTCTGGGTCAGCAGCCGCACGCCCCCGGGCAGGACGCTGCGACGCACTCCGGTGGCGGGGTCCAGCAGCACGTCGGAGGCGGGGTCGTCATAGGTGAGGTCAACAGGCATCGCTCGATTGTTCCACGGAGCGGCGCGTCGCCCCGGCGAGACCTCCCTCACCTCACTCCTCGTCGAGGGACCGACGCTCCCAGAGCAGCTCGAACCAGATCCCGGTGCCGTCGTCCAGGGTGACCACGTCGAACGCCGAGCCCCGGGTACGGGACAGCTGCTGGGCGCGCACCGTGCGCCCTGCGCTCTCCAGGAGGTCGTACTCGTCCTGCCCCCCGGAGCACCGGTATCGGCTCCTCCTCGCTCCCGGTCCCGCCGGCACGCAGTCCGGCGAGCGCGAGGCGCGCGTGTCGCCGGTGCCTCTCGGCTGCGGCGGTGTCCCCGAGCCGGTCCAGCGCCCGGGCCAGCCGGGTGTGCAGGCGTGGGCTCAGCAGCGCAGCGGGCAGTTCGTCGCAGAGGGCACGGACCTGATCCGCGGGGATGTTCCCCGCGGTGTCCGGGAGCACGAGATGCGGGTCGTAGCGAGGATGGCGCAGGATCCACTGCTGCACCTCCTCGCGTCCTGCCGCCGACGGCTCCTGGAGATACTCCTCGAACACATCATTGGAGGTCCTGCTCATCGTCCCGCCTCTCGGCCTCATCGTCCATCCTGCAGAGCAGGAGGCTCCGCGAGCGCTCGCCCGTCGTTCCGTCACGGCATCTCCATCGGCGACCACTCCTGGCCGTCCCACAGGATCACGCCCCACCAGCGGGTCACCGCATAGAGGGTGCCGTCCGGACCCCACGCGGTGCGCCCCACCTCCCCGGGGGCGCCGATGTCGGGGATGAACTCGGGCAGGTCGATGCGCTCGGGGGCCGCGAGGCCCGCATCCCAGAGCTCGACGCTCTCGGACTCTCCGCCGGAGACAGCGATGCGGCCGTCCGGACCCGTGGCGATGAACTCGGGCACGGAGATCCCCGAGTCGACTCCCGGCGCGCACCCGGAGCCCAGGTCCGCCGGCTGGAGCCTGCCTTCCTCACCCCCTCCGACGAGCACACGGCCCCGACCATCGAGTGCGATCCCCACCGCGTCCTCCGTGCAGCCCTCGAGGGGCGTGACACGGTCACCGGTGCGCGCATCCCACAGCTGTGCGCCGGCCCCTTCGACCGCGACGGCGAGGTGCGAGCCGTCCTCGGTGTATGCGATGGCACCCGGTCGGCCGGAGCGGACGTTCAGCACCGGGGACGGTGAGCAGTCGCCGTCTTCGACGGACCACAGACGCACCGTCCCATCGGTGCTGAGCGAGGCCAGCTGCTTCCCGTCCGGTCGGAAGACGAGGTCCCGGATGTCGAACGTTCTCCAGCGGGTCGCGCCGGTATGACCTCCGAGGGTCCACAGCACCTCACCATCGGGGCTGGACAGGTGTATGACGGACTGGGAGGCGGTGGCCAGCAGATCTTCGCGAGGATGCCACGCGATCGCACCGGTCATGGCGTCGTCGAAGCGGGTGATGATCTCACCGGTCGTGCCGTCCCAGATCGTCGTGCCGGCTGTCTCGCTCTCCGACAGCGACTTGCGGTGCCACCATTCATGGGCCGCGACGCGGGTGCCGTCCGGAGACACCGCAAGACCGAGGAGCCCGAGCTGCGGCTGACTTCGCAGCGGCTCTGCCCCGATGAAGGGGAAGGTGTGGACAGGCCCGGTATCGACCTCCTGCTCTCCGGCCAGGCACACGCTGGACGGGGTCGCGCCGCAGGCGCTCAGCATCCCGGCCCCGGTCAGCAGCCCGGCACCCAGGAGTGTGCGCCGCCTGAGATCTCTCATCACTCGCTCACCGGACACCGGCGTCGCGCTGCGCCTGTCGAAGGTCCTCGACGGTGAACTCGTCGGCGAACTCGTCCTCACGCTCGCGGGCGTCGACCTCGACCTCCTGGTCTCTGTATTCCTGCATCTGCTCTCGGTACTCAGGGGCGTCACGATCCCCCGTGGGCGGGAATTCGTAGTTCCACGGCCGGAACTCGTGCCGCCACTGCTCGATCTCCTCGCGTGTGAAGCCGTACTCCTCCTCCACCTCCGCGTACTCCTCGCTGTTGTCGTCTCCCGTGATCCAGTCCCAGGGGTCCGCGGCCGTGCGGCGGATCATCTCGTACTGCACCTGATGCCGGGCCTCGTGGGCGGCGATCTGCAGGCCGTAGGGGCTGTCCAGCAGGTCGCTGCTGAGGTAGATGACGCCGCCCTCCAGCGAGATCGCCCCGCTGCTGACCCAGCCGGGCATGAAGCGGACCTCGACATCCGGCAGCAGATGCTCGTTCATCCCGTAGGCCGTGACCTCGTCGTCGACGATCTGCCTGAGCACGGCCTCGCGCTCGGCCTCGGACATCTCGTCCCACGCGGCCTGGATCGCGGGGTCGTCGGTCGTGGTGGCCCCGTCACCGGGGTCGAAGGCGACACCTGGGAGGGACGGGAGGAAGGCCGGCGGGTCCCCCTCCCCGGCCGGCTCGGCCCCGCCGCCGTCGGCCGCAGAGGCGTGTTCCTGCTCGTCGACGTGCCGTGAGAGCTCTTCAGCGGATCGCCGCAGCCGCTCCAGGAGTGACGCGACCGCCTCATGGTGCACCGTGGACCATGCGGAGCGGAACGCTTCCGCATCCGGCCCCTGCCAGAACGATCCGAGCCCGCAGATCGTCCGATCCAGATGGTCGATCCGTGCCCGCAGCGTCCCCTCCGCGCGCCGGACGGCGTCGGAGCGCCGCAGGACCTCCTGGGTATCCATTCCCAGCATGCCGCTCATCCCTGTCCCCCATCGCCCGATCTCCCGTGATCCGGCTGTCCGCAGACACCGTACGTGAGCGCATCCGACCCGGCCAAGCACAGCTCCTCCCCTGTGGACAGCCGGCGCGTGACGCGCACGCTGCGGGGCCGGGGACGACACGAGGGCGGCACCCCGGGTGGGGTGCCGCCCTCGCGCAGGCGCTCAGCGGGTGAGCGGCCGGATCACTCCGCGGAGGTCTCCTCGGCCGGGGCATCGGCGGACTCCGCCTCGTCCTCGATCACGGCGAGGGAGATCTTGCCGCGGGCGTCGATCTCGCGGATCTCCACCTCGACCTTCTGACCGACCTTCGCGACGTCCTCGACGTTCTCCACGCGCTTGCCGCCGTTCAGCTTGCGCAGCTGGGTGACGTGGAGCAGGCCGTCCTTGCCCGGGGTGAGCGAGATGAAGGCGCCGAAGTCGACCACGCGCACGACGGTGCCGAGGTAGCGCTCGCCGATCTCGGGGACCATCGGGTTGGCGATGGCGTTGACCGCGGAGCGGGCCGCCTCGGCCGAGGGGCCGTCGGTGGCACCGATGTAGACGGTGCCGTCGTCCTCGATGGTGATGTCGGCGCCCGTGTCGTCCTGGATCTTGTTGATCATCTGGCCCTTGGGGCCGATGACCGCGCCGATCTTGTCGACCGGGACGGTCACTGCGAGGACGCGCGGGGCGTGCGGGCTCATCTCGTCGGGCGTGTCGATCGCCTCGCCGAGCACGCCGAGGATCGCCAGACGGGCCTCGTGGGCCTGCGACAGCGCGCCGGTCAGCACCGAGGCCGGGAGGCCGTCGAGCTTGGTGTCGAGCTGGATCGCAGTGACGAACTCGCTGGTGCCGGCCACCTTGAAGTCCATGTCGCCGAAGGCGTCCTCAGCACCGAGGATGTCGGTGAGGGCCGCGTAGCGGACCTCGGACTCACCGGCAGCGTTCTCGATGGTGTCGGAGATCAGGCCCATCGCGATGCCGGCGACCGGGGCGCGCAGCGGCACACCGGCGTTCAGCAGCGACAGGGTCGAGGCGCAGACGGAGCCCATCGAGGTGGAGCCGTTGGAGCCGAGGGCCTCGGAGACCTGACGGATTGCGTAGGGGAACTCCTCGCGGCTGGGCAGCACCGGCACGATGGCGCGCTCGGCGAGCATGCCGTGGCCCACCTCGCGGCGCTTCGGGGAGCCGACGCGGCCGGTCTCGCCGGTGGAGTACGGCGGGAAGTTGTAGTGGTGGATGTAGCGCTTGCGCTCGACGGGGCCGAGCGAGTCGATCTGCTGCTCCATCTTGAGCATGTTCAGCGTGGACACGCCCATGATCTGGGTCTCGCCGCGCTGGAACAGCGCCGAGCCGTGGACCCGCGGGAGCACCTCGACCTCGGCGGACAGCGCACGGATGTCGCGCAGGCCGCGGCCGTCGATGCGGACGCCCTCGGTGAGCACCTTCTTGCGCACGACCTGCTTGGTCAGCGCGCGGAACGCGCCCGTGACCTCCTTGTCGCGGCCCTCGAGCTGGGCGCCCTCGGCGGAGAGCTCGTCGATCAGCTCGCCGAGCAGCTGCTCGGTGCGCTCCTCGCGCTCGGTCTTCGCGGCGATGGACATGACCTCGGCCAGGCGCTCGGAGGCGGCGGCCTCGACGACGTCGTAGGCGTCGTCCTGGTAGTCCAGGAACAGCGGGAACTCGCGCACGGGCTTCGCGGCCGCGGCGGCCAGCTCCTGCTGGGCGACGCAGAGGCTGCGGATGAACACCTTCGCGGCCTCGAGGCCCTCGGCGACGACGGCCTCGGTGGGGGCGATCGCGCCCTGCTCCTTGATGAGGGTCCAGGCGTTGTCGGTGGCCTCGGCCTCGACCATCATGATCGCCACATCCCCCTGTCCCTCCTCGTCATCGACGATCCGCCCGGCCACGACCATCGAGAACACGGCCTCGTCCAGCTGCGAGAAGGTCGGGAAGGCCACCCACTGACCCCCGCCGGAGGCGTCGGGCATGAGCGCGATGCGCACGCCGCCGATCGGGCCGGAGAAGGGCAGACCGGAGATCTGGGTGGAGGCGGAGGCGCCGTTGATGCCGACCACGTCGTAGGCGTCGTCCGGTCCGGAGGACATGACGGTCAGCACGACCTGGACCTCGTTGCGCAGCCCCTTCACGAAGGCGGGGCGCAGCGGGCGGTCGGTGAGGCGGGCGGCGAGGATCGCGTCGGTGCCGGGGCGGCCCTCGCGGCGGAAGAACGAGCCGGGGATGCGGCCCGCGGCGTACATGCGCTCCTCGACGTCGATCGTCAGCGGGAAGAAGTCGAAGTGCTCCTTCGGCTTGTTCGAGACCGCGGTCGCCGAGAACACCATGGTGTCGTCGTCGAGGTAGACGGACACGGCGCCGGCGGCCTGCTGGGCGAGGCGGCCGGTCTCGAAGCGGATCTCGCGACGGCCGTAGGAGCCGTTGTCGATGACGGCGGTGGTGGCGGTGATGTCAGGGCCTTCCATGGCCATGGGACTCTCCTTGGATGAGGGGTGCCCAGCCGGTGCGGCCTTCGCCAGTCACCCGCGGTCGCCGGGCCCCTGCTGCGAGGGGCTCGTGCTCCGCAGGCCACTGCCGAGGACCGAACCTGGTCGGGGCGGTGGACGGGTCGCCCGCCGCTCGGTAGCGGCGGGCACACGAAACCGCCGCCCGCCCTCAGGGGCGAGCGGCGGCGATCGTCACCGGCGGATGCCGAGACGCTTGATCAGCGAGCGGTAGCGCTCGATGTCGACGCCCTGCAGGTACTGCAGGAGGCGCTTGCGCTGACCGACCAGCAGCATCAGACCACGACGGGTGTGGTGGTCGTGCTTGTGGGTCTTGAGGTGCTCGGTCAGGTAGTTGATCCGGTGCGAGAGGAGCGCGATCTGGACCTCGGGCGAGCCGGTGTCGCCCTCGGTGGTCCCGTACTCCTTGATGATCTGCTGCTTCGTAGCGGTATCGAAGGCCATAGCTCTCCTGGGTCGTTGCGCGGCGCACCGGACCTGATGTCCGGGCTCTGGGACGAGCGGGCCCGACGGCGC
>DATGUQ010000130.1:0-15083 GCA_035301145.1 Brachybacterium sp.
CCTCGTACCCGTCGTCGAACAGGTCCGAGAAGAACATCGGCGTGTGCTCGTACGGCTCCTCGGCGCCGGCCATGTTCTTCCCGGCCGCGGCCCCGGAGGCCTGGGCGTGGTCGACGTGCTCGACGTGCCGCAGGCCCAGCAGCGGGTCGTCGAACAGCGCGATGTCCCCTGCGGCGTAGACGTCCAGGGAGCTCGTGCGCAGGTACGGGTCCACGACCACGGCGCCCCGGTCGAGGTCCAGGCCCGCATGCGCGGCGAGGTTCGTGTTCAGCTCGGCGCCGAGGCCGAGCACGACGACGTCGGCGCGCAGGGAATCCGCCGCCCCGGCATGCACCACCAGCTCCTCATCGGCGCCGATGCCCATCAGCCGGAACCCGGGCACCACGGTGACGCCGTGCTCGGCGAAGGTCTGCTCGAGATGGGCGGTGAGCGAGGCGGGGAACATGTGCTCGAGCAGGTGGCGGCCGTCATGGGCCAGGGTCACCCGGGCACCGGTGCGGGTGAGCCCCGCGGCGATCTCGGAGCCGATGTAGCCGCCGCCCACCACGACGATCCGGGCGCCCTCGGTCGCCAGGGTGCGCAGATGGCGGTAGTCGCCGACGGTCCGCAGGCAGACGACCCTGTCGTCGTGGACACCCGGGAAGTGACGGGCGGAGGAGCCGGTGGCCAGCAGCGCCTTGCCGTAGCGCAGGTGGTTGCCGCGGGCGGTGAGCACGCCGTGCGAGTTGGGCAGCAGCTCGGTGACCAACGTGGAGGTGAACAGCGACGCACCGGTCTCCTCCGCGGTGCGGAGGTCCTGGCTGTCGGGATCCGCGCTCTCACCCGTCCAGAGGTCCTTGGACAGGGCGGGGCGGTAGACGGGCTCGTGCGGGTCGGCCGAGAGGATCGCGATGGTGGCGTCGGGGGAGGCCTCGCGGATCGCTCTCGCGGCGGAATCGGCCGCCACCCCACCACCGATGATCACGTGGTCGTACCGGGCTTCCAGATTCGTCATCGCAGGCTCCTTCGCCGACCGGGTGGTCCCTCCACGATATTCCTGCCCGCCCACCCCGGCAACGGTGCCGATCCCCGGGGGCGCGGGGCCCTGCCCGCGCGCAGACCGGCCCATCCTCCACACATCGCTGCGACACCCGGGACGACACGCCGTCCCGTTCCCCCGATACCGACCGCGGGTGGTCGATATCGGAGGAACGAAGCGGCGCGTCGTGCTGACGCATGGCGCGCCGGGCCCGAGAGCGGAGCCCGGGCCGTCCCTGCGGCGGGGTCCGTCGGACGTTCCGGCCATCGGCCCGTGCTCCCGTCCGCGGACCGGACGTGCTTGGATGAGCCCTCCTCGTCCACTCACTCCCGGAGGTCACCATGGGGCGCGAGATCGGCAGCACCGAGTACACCCGCTCGCAGCGCACGCGCTACCGCCGGGAGCTGCGGCGCAACCTCGACCTGTTCGAGAGCTTCCTGGACACGGCCGAGTTCGTGAACGAGGGGACGGTGGGCGTGGAGCTCGAGATGAACCTCGCCCGGGCGGACACCATGGCACCCGCGCTGATCTCGGATCTGCTGCTGGAGGACCTCGACGACGAGGACTACGTCCACGAGATCGGCCGCTTCAACCTCGAGGTGAACCTGCCGGTCACGCATCCGCAGGGCAGCGGACTGCAGGACCTCGAGCAGGAGCTGACCGAGAAGATCGCACGGGCCGACGCCGCAGCGCAGGCCCGGGATGCGCGGGTGGTCCCGGTCGGGCACCTGCCCACCGTCACCGAGGAGCTCTTCGCGGGCGACGAGTGGCGCGCTCCGGGCGCGAGGTACGAGGCGCTCGAGCGGACGGTCCTGGAGGCGCGGGGCGAGGAGATCGCGCTGCGGATCGAGGGCGAGGGGAAGGGTCGCGGCCTCGACGTCACCTTCGACTCGATCGCGCCGGAGTCCGCCTGCACCTCGATGCAGCTGCACCTGCAGGTCGCGCCCGAGCTGTTCGCCGATGCCTGGAACGCCGCCCAGGCGATCGCCGGCCCGCAGGTGGCGCTGGCCGCGAACTCGCCCTTCCTGCTGGGCAGACGGCTGTGGCACGAGACCCGCATCCCCACCTTCCTGCAGGCGCTGGACACCCGACCGCCCGAGTACGAGGCCCAGGGGGTGCGACCGCGGGTGTGGTTCGGCGAGCGCTGGATCACCTCGATGTTCGACCTCTTCGAGGAGAACGTGCGCCTGTTCCCGGCGCTGATCCCCGAGTCGCGGGAGATGGCCGAGGAGCCGCTGCTCACCGAGGGCTCCTCCCCGCGCCTGCACGAGCTGATGCTCCACAACGGGACCGTGTGGCGCTGGAACCGGCCGATCTACGACCCCGGCATCGACGTTCCGCACCTGCGGCTCGAGAACCGCCTGCTGCCGGCGGGGCCGACGCCCGCGGACATGGTCGCCAACGCCGCGTTCTTCTACGGGATCCTCCATTCGCTGGTCCACGAGCGGCGGCCGCTGTGGTCGAGGATGAGCTTCGAGCAGGCGACCGAGGCGTTCCAGCAGTGCGCCCGTTGGGGCCTGGAGGCCCGGGTGCGCTGGCCCAAGGTGGGCCGGGTGCGGGTGGCGGATCTCCTGCTCGAGCACCTGATCCCGCAGGCCATGGAGGGGCTGCGGAGCCTCGGGGCGGAGGCCGACGTGGCCGCGCACTACGGCGGCATCCTCTCCGAACGCGCCCGTACCGGCCGCAACGGCGCCCGCTGGCAGATCGACACCGTCACCTCGCTCGAGGTGCGCGGCGCCGGCCGGCCCGAGGCGCTCGCGGAGATGACCAGGCTCTACCGCGCCGCGGTGGACTCGGGCGACCCGGTCCACGCCTGGCCGGTCCCGGCGCGGCAGCGGGGCTGATCTCGGAGGGGGCACCCGCGGCCTCGTACGCCGCCCGCCGACACCCCGACGCCGATCCGGCCGACCCCAGGCGTCCGCATGGCGGACCGTCATCTCACAAGCCGGTACGATGCGGGGCATGACTCCTTCCTCCCCCACCACCGAGGACCCGCGCGGCACCGCCCCGTCGGCCGCCCGCACCTCCGAGGACCGCTCCGCGCGCATCGCGGTGACGGTCTTCCCCGCCCTGATCCTCGCCGCCGCGGCGTTCGGCTTCTTCGTGCCGGCCGTCGGCCAGTCGCTCGCGCAGTTCACCAGCATCTACCTGGGCATCATCATGTTCGCGATGGGCCTGACGCTCACCGTGCCCGACTTCGCCCTGGTGGCGCGCAGGCCCCTGCCGATCCTCATCGGCGTGGTCGCCCAGTACGTGATCATGCCGCTCGTGGGGCTGGGGATCGCGATGCTGCTGCAGCTGCCCGCGGAGCTGGCCGTCGGCGTGATCCTGGTGGGCAGCGCCCCGGGCGGCACCAGCTCCAACGTCATCTCCTACCTGTCCAAGGCGGACACCGCCCTGTCGGTGACGATGACCTCGATCTCGACCCTGCTCGCTCCGCTGTTCACACCGCTGCTGACCCTGTGGCTGGCGGGCTCGTACCTGCCCGTGGACGCGGGCGCCATGGCCATGTCGATCGTGAAGATGGTGCTGATCCCCGTGATCGGCGGCCTCGTGATCCGCCTGGTCGCCGGTCGGCTCGTGGACCGGATCCTGCCCGCCCTGCCGTGGGTCAGCGTCGCCGGCATCTCCCTGGTGGTCATCGCCGTGGTCAGCGGCTCGACCGAGGCGATCGTCTCCGCCGGTGCGATCGTGCTGCTCGCGGTGGTGCTCCACAACGGCCTGGGCTACCTGCTCGGCTACTGGGTCGCCCGGCTGCTGCGCCAGGGTGAGCGTGCCGCCCGCACCACCTCGATCGAGGTGGGCATGCAGAACTCGGGCCTGGCCGCGACCCTCGCCGCGAGCGCCTTCGCCCCCGCGGCAGCGCTGCCCGCCGCGATCTTCTCGATCTGGCACAACCTCTCCGGGGCGATGCTGGCGACGTACTACCGCCGCAGCGCCGACTCGCACCGAGGCGACGTCTGAGCCGCAGACCCGGCCGGGCGGCATCTGCCGCGCCCGGTATGCAGAAGGGCCGACGCACCGCTTGCGCGGGCGTCGGCCCTTCTGCATGCCGTACCGCGAGGGACGGGACCGGATCAGCTCGACTGCGGCCTGCCGCCCTCGGGCAGATCGGCCTTCGAGCTGCCGGTGCGGGAGGGCAGGGTGCCCTGCTCCGGCTGGTAGTCCAGGTCGATGCCCTCGATCTCCTCGTAGGGGTCGGTGAGCACCGGCACCTCGGAGGTGAAGGTCGGTTCGACGACGTAGTCGTCGGTGTCGAACTCGTCGTCCTCCTCGCGCCGCTCGAACTCCTCCGGCGGGAGCACCTGCGCCCATTCGCGGGTGCGGATCGGGGGCAGCTCGCCGGCGTCCTCCTTGAGCGCCCGCAGCAGGGCGTACATCTGGAACCAGCCCATCACGAAGAACGGCAGGCCCACCAGGATGATCGTGGACTGCAGGGCGGTGAGCCCGTCCTCGCCGGAGAACACCAGCAGCGCAGAGGTGACCAGCGCGATCGCCACGCCCCAGAAGATGCGCTGACCCAGCGGGTTGTAGTCCTCGTGGCCGTTGGCCATCGAGTCGGTGACCAGCGCGCAGGAGTCCACCGACGTCACGAAGAAGATGACCACCAGGATGATCGCGATCACCGAGACGAAGAACGCGGCCGGGTAGTGGTCCAGGAACGCGAACAGCGCGCCGGGGATGTCCCCCTGTTCGACCACCCGGTCCACCAGGCCGCCGTCGCCGTTCAGCTCGATGTCGAAGCTCGCGTAGCCGAAGATCCCGAACCAGATCACGGAGAACCCGGCCGGCACCGCGAGCACGCCGGAGACGAACTCACGGATGGTGCGGCCCTTGGAGATGCGGGCGATGAAGATGCCCACGAACGGCGACCACGTGATGGTCCAGGCCCAGTAGAAGACGGTCCACGTGTTCTGCCAGCCGGTGTTCGCGAACGTGTCGTTCCACAGGGCGAGCTCTGGCAGGTTCACCAGGTAGCTGCCGAAGGACTCGATGGTGCCCTTGAGGATGAACAGCGTCGCGCCGCCGGCGAACAGCACGAAGAACATCAGCAGCACGGCCATCACGATGTTGAAGTTCGAGAGCAGCTTGATGCCCTTCTCCAGGCCGGCCGAGACCGAGATCAGCGCCAGCCCGCAGACCACACCGATGATGATGAGGTTCCAGCCGTTGGTCTCGGGGACCCCGAACAGCTGGTTCAGACCGCCGTTGATCTGCAGCGTGCCCAGACCCACCGAGACGGCGACGCCGAAGATGGTGCCGATGATCGCGATGATGTCGATCGTCTTGCCGATCGGCCCGTGGATGCCCTCACCCAGCAGCGGCTGGAAGATCGAGCTCACCCGCGGCGGCAGGTTCCGCTTGTGGATGAAGTAGGCGAAGCACAGCGCCGGCAGGGTGAAGATCGTCCAGGTGTGCAGCGTGAAGTGGTAGTAGGTGAAGTTCATGGCGTCACGGGCGGCGGCCAGCGACCCGGACTCGATGCCGAGCTCGGTGCCGCGGGGCGGATCGCCGAAGTGGCTGACGGGCTCGGCGACGCCCCAGAACATCAGGATCGAGCCGATGCCGGCGGCGAACAGCATCGCGAACCAGGCGCCCCCGGAGTGCTCGGGCGGCTCGTCGTCGGGCCCCAGCTTCACGCGGCCGAAGCGGCCCGCGGCGATGAAGATCAGGAAGGCCAGGAACACGGTGACACCGAGGATGTAGAACCAGCCCAGGTTCGTCAGGAGCCAGCTCGAGGCGGCATCGGTGGCCCTGCCCAACGGCTCCGTGAAGGCGATCGTGCCGACCACGAAGGCGATGATGATCGCCGCCGAGCCGAAGAAGATCACCGGTGAGGTGCGCAGGCGCAGTGCGTCATGCAGTCTGTTCAGCAAGGTTCTCGACTCCTCGTGTGCTCACGGGGGCGAGCACGTCGTCGTCCGAAGCGCGACCGGAACGGTCCGCTGTGACCGAGCATAATTCCGACACCGCGCGGAAATCACAAATTCGTCTCGATCACTCCGGTCCCCGTGCGAGCGCCCCGCCCTCGTGGGGAGTCCTCCCCGGAGGACCCGGACGCGCACCCCTCCGGCGAGCCCACGGACGAGGAGACGTCCGAGGGACCCCTCGGGACGCCGAGCTCGAGTCGGTCACCTGCACGGACGCCGTCGGCACCGACGGCGAGCGGATCGAATTCGCGGTCGGAGGCTGATCTACCACCTGGTCGGCGCGACCGTGCCTCCTGGTCATCGCGCTGAGCGAGGGTGCCGGCGCCGGGCGTCCAGGGAAAGACCAGCCTCGCCACAGCGGTCTTTCCGGGAGACGTCCGATAGTGGTCCCAACGCGTCACCGGAGGACCCGCCGACTGAGGAGGAAGCGGGCTCCACACATCCGGGACGCGGGGGAAAGGGATGGCCCCGGCTCGTGGGGACGGGCCGGGGCACTTTCCTGTCCGGCGCCTTCCCGCCCGGCGACGACCGATCCGCGTCAGCGCCGCAGGTCGATCCCGAACACCCTCCGGATCTGCGCGACCGCGTGGCGGGTGAAGCGCCGGTCCGAGGGCGTCGAGGCGAAGGGCAGCACGAGCCCCGGGTGGTCGGGGTGCGAGACGCGACCGTGCGTCGCCCCGGGGGTGACCACGAATCCCGCGGCCTCCATGCGTCGCAGCAGCTCGCGACGCGAGGTGGGATGGCGGGTCCCCTGCCCGCCGCGTGCGCTCGGCCCCGCGGCCTCGTCGGCGATGTCGAGCGCGGGCTCGTACTCCGCCGGGCGCACGGAGAGCGCGTAGCGGGTGGAGAACAGGCCGATCACGGCGTTGTCGGCCCGCCGCACCTGCACCACCACCTCGCCGCGCAGGAAGTGGTCGCTGGTGCCGGCGTCCGCGGTCCAGGCGTCCTGCGGATCCGCGACCGTCTGCACGATCTGCTCCGTGCGCAGGCCGCCGACGCCGACGGAACGGATCTCCTCGTCCGCGATCCGCAACGGTCGCGGCAGCGGGCGAGGATCCTCGGCGCTCAGGGAGTGCACGGCGTCCGTCGGCGGGGCCGGCACCGGGCGCGGCAGCTCGACGGTGCGGGCCCGTCTCCGCGGCAGGCGGGCCGACGGCGACCCGGCGGCGTCGCCGCCTCCCTGCCGCGCCGCGTCTCCCGACCCTGCGGCGGGTTCCGCGGCGGGTCGCCTCCCGCCGGCGCTCCAGTCGACGGGCCGCACCCGACGGGCCGGGTCGATGCTCCCGCCCATCACCTGCGGGGTCGGGCGCGGCGGATCCGATCGCGACGGGTCGGGTCGCTGCGCGCCGCGGCCGCTCCTCGCCATGCTCGCGCCTCCTCCCGCTCCGATCCGTCCCTGAGATGGTGACATGCCGGAGCGGTCCGCTAGCGTGTCGCAGGTCGACATCCCCCTGCCGTGAGGATCCGTGTGTCCGCTCGCACCGCCGCCGTCCGCCCGTCCGCCGCGCGCCTCGCCGGGGCGCTGCTCGCCCTGTCGCTGCTGGCCGCCGGCTGCACCGGGGGCGGGTCCGGCCCCGAGGAGGCGTCCTCGGGCCCCGCCGCCTCCGACGCGGGCGGCGCCTCGGACGGGGGCGGTGCCGAGGACGGACAGACCGCCGCCGGCGTGCCGCAGGAGGAGTACCCCGTCACTGCGGCACCCGAGGACTTCACCCCGCCGGAGCCGTGCTCCGGGGAGGGCGCCTACTTCGCGGAGGTCGGCGGGACGGCCACCCCCGACCTGCCGGAGCGCGCCGGGCAGACGCTCACCATCACGGCCGAGGGCATCGCCGGCGCGGACGCACAGCTGAGCGCCACGCTCGGCGACGGCAGTTCCCGCCCGATCGAGGAGATCACCCTCGGGGAGACCGCGACCATCGATCTGTGGACCATCTCGGTGACCAGCGTCTGCGAGGACAGCCAGCAGATCGAGTTCGACGTCATCGACTGACAGCGCGGTGGGCCCGGCGCGGCATGATGGGTGGATGCCCGCCCCGCAGTCCCTTCCGCCCTCGCCGCCGCACCGCTTCGACCTCGACGCCATCGGTGCCGGTCTGCCGGTCGCGACGGCCCGCGCCGAGCTGGAGGCGGCCGCGCGGCGCGGCGCGATGGTGGTCACCGCCCCGCCCGGCACCGGCAAGACCACCCTGGTGCCGCCGCTGGTCGCGAACCTCTCGGACGGGCTCACCCTGGTCACCCAGCCGCGCCGGGTCGCGGTGCGGGCGGCCGCCCGCCGCCTCGCCCAGCTGGACGGCACCTCACCGGGCGGGCCGGTCGGGTTCACCGTGCGCGGGCAGCGCGAGGTCGGCGCGGGGACCCGGCTGGAGATGCTCACCCCGGGCGTGCTGCTGCGGCGTCTGCTCGCCGATCCGGAGCTGCCCGGGGTCGCCGCGGTGCTGCTCGACGAGGTCCACGAGCGCTCGCTCGAGACGGATCTGCTGTTGGGGATGCTCACGGAGGCCCGTCAGCTGCGTGAGGACCTGCTGGTCGGGGCGATGTCCGCGACGCTCGACGCGGCGGCGGTGGCGGAGGTGCTGGACGGTGCCGGGATCGTGGAGGTCCCCAGCGCTCTGCACCCGCTGAGCATCGACCACGCCCCCTCCCCCGCAGCGCGACTCGACGTGCGCGGCGTGACGCGCGAGTACCTCGACCACCTGGCCCGCACCGCGGCCCGGACCCAGCGCGCGGAGGGCAGCGATGCGCTCGTGTTCGTGCCCGGTGCCCGGGAGGTGGACGAGGTGGTCTCGCGCCTGCGCGGGCTGGTCGGTGACGAGGTGGAGGTGCTCGCGCTGCACGGACGCCTGCCCGCCGCGCAGCAGGACCGCGCCACGGGCGGCCGCCGCCCCGGGGAACCGGCCCGGATCGTGGTCTCCACCGCCCTCGCGGAGAGTTCCCTGACCGTGCCCGGGGTGCACCTGGTGATCGATGCGGGGCTCTCCCGGGAGGTGCGGCGGGACCGGGGCCGGGACATGTCGGGCCTGGTCACCGTCAGCGCCTCGCGCGCCGCGGCCGAGCAGCGGGCCGGGCGCGCCGCACGGCAGGGACCGGGCCGGGCCGTGCGCGTGTTCTCCGAGGCGGAGCTGGCGGGGATGCCGGCGCAGTCCCCGCCGGAGATCACCTCCACCGATCTCACCGATGCCGCGCTGTGGCTGGCGTGCTGGGGCACGCCGCGCGGGGACGGGCTGCCGCTGCTCACCGCCCCGCCGCACACCGAGATCATGGCCGCGGAGCGGACGCTGCAGGCCGTGGGCCTGGTGGACGGCGAGGGCCGGCCGACGGCCTCGGGCACGCGCGTGGCCCGTCTGCCGGTGGGGGTGCGGGAGGCCCGCGCCCTGCTCGACGGTGCGGGGCGGCTGCCGGGCCGGGACGCGGCTCGCACCGCCGCCGAGGTGGTCGCCGCGGTCTCCGACGACCACCGGCCGGTCGGGGCGGACCTCCCGCGACTGCTGCAGGACCTCCGCTCGGGACGCGCACCGGGCGCGGAGCGCTGGCGGCGGGAGCGGGACCGGCTCGCCCGGATCGCCCGCGACTCCTCCTCCCGTTCTGCGACGAACGGTGAGCAGCCGACGGTGGAGGCGCCGGATGCCGCGCACCGGGCCGGAACGGTGCTGGCCCTGGCTCGCCCCGAACGGATCGCCCGCCGTACCGGCGAGGGGTCGCGCTCCTACCTGCTGGCCTCCGGCACTCGGGCCGCGCTGCCCGAGGGCAGCTCCCTGCTGTCCGCACCGTGGCTGGTGGTGTGGGAGGTGCAGCGCACCGAAGGGCGTGCGGCCGACGGCACCGGTGCGGTGATCCGTGCCGCGGCCCCGCTCACGGAGGCCGACGCACTGCTGCTGGGCGCCGGGCTGCTGAGCGCCGGCCGCACCGCCGTGCTCGAGGACGGCACGGTGCGGGCGCGGGAGCGGAGGGCGCTCGGCGCGATCGAGCTGTCCTCCACCCCGGTGCGCGCGACCGCGGCGGACACCGTGCCCGCGGTGCTCGAGGCGGTGCGCTCGCGGGGGCTGGAGGCGCTGAGGATGAACGAGGCGGCGACGATGCTGCGGGCCCGTCTCGCGCTGGTCCGCCGCGAGCTCGGCGACCCCTGGCCGGCCATGGACGAGGAGTCCCTGCTGGAATCCCTCGAGACCTGGCTCGCCCCGCAGCTCGGTGCCCGCGCCAGGGCGCTCACGGGTATCGATGTCGCCGGCGGCCTGCGCCATCTGCTTCCCTGGCCGGAGGCCGCCGACCTCGCGCACCTGGCCCCGGAGCGGCTCGCCGTCCCGTCGGGCAGCACCGCCCGCATCGACTACCCGGACCCCGCGGCGGAGGACGGTCGGCCGGTGGTCGCGGTGAAGCTGCAGGAGGTGTTCGGCCTCGCCGAGACGCCCCGCCTGGTGCGCGGCCGGGTGCCGGTGCTGTTCCATCTGCTGTCCCCGGCCCGTCGGCCGCTCGCCGTCACCGACGACCTGCGCTCCTTCTGGGACGGGCCGTACCAGGACGTGCGCAGGGAGATGCGCGGCCGCTACCCCAAGCACCCCTGGCCGGAGGACCCGTGGACCGCACCGGCCACCGCCCGCACCTCCCGGGGGGCCCGGCGCGGCGGCGGGTGAGCGTGGGACCGCTCGCCGCACCCAGCGGACGTCGAGCCCCGCCTGGCACCATCGAGCCCATGCGCCTGCTCTCCACGCCCTCCCGCATCTACCGTGTGCTGGCCCTCGCGGAGGTGGTCACCTGGACCCTCCTGCTGGGCGGCATGTTCGTGAAGTACGTGCTGAGCTCCACCGAGCTGCTGGTGCGGATCGGCGGCGGGCTGCACGGCTTCACGTTCCTGTGCTACGTGGTGGTGACCGTGCTGGTCGCGGTCGACCAGCGCTGGAAGCTCACCGATCTGCTGCTGGGGATCGCCTCGGCGATCATCCCGTACCTCACGGTGCCCTTCGAGCGCTCCGCGGAGCGTCGCGGACTGCTGGGCGAGAGCTGGAGGCTGCGGGAGGAGCAGGGCCGCACGGCCTCCGAGAAGGTGGTGGGCCTCGCCCTGCGGCGACCGCTCCCGGCGGCGCTGATCACGATCGTGGCCGTGGCGGTGGTGTTCTCGATCCTGCTCTCGCTGGGACCGCCCACCGAGTGGTTCGCCTGAGCTGAACGGCCCGGCGGCGCCCCGTAGACTCCTCGGGTGCGCTGCCCCCATTTCGACTCCGGTGCGTGCAGGTCCTGCACGCTGCTGGACCTCCCCCGGCCACGGCAGCTCGCCGAGGGGCGGGAGCGGGTCGAGCACCTGCTGGGCCCGTTCCTCGCCCCGGGCACGCAGTGGGGCCCGCCGATCGTCGGTGCGGAGGCGGGTTTCCGCGCCCGCGGGAAGATGGCGGTGGGCGGTACCGCGCAGGAGCCGGTGCTGACCCTGCCGGGGCAGTCCGCCGGCACCGACCTGTGCGACTGCCCGCTGTACCCGCCGGGCGTCGAGGCGGTGCTGGACGGCGCGAAGGCGCTGATCCGCCGCGCCCAGGTGCCTCCCTATGACGTGGCGCGACGTCGCGGGGAGATCAAGAACGTGCTGGTCACCGCGTCTCCGGAGGGGGAGCATCTGCTGCGTCTGGTGCTGCGCGGCGAGAAGGCGCTGGGCCGGATCCGCGAGCACCTGCCCGCACTGCTCGAGGCGCATCCCTCCGTCGTCGCGGTCACCGCGAACCTCCACCCCGACCACACGACCGCGGTCGAGGGCGCCCGGGAGATCCATCTGGCCGGGGCCTCCTCGATCGCGATCCGCACCGGGGACGTCACCCTGTTCTCCCGCCCGCAGTCCTTCCTGCAGACGAACACCGAGGTGGCCGGGCAGCTCTACCGCCAGGCCGCGGCCTGGGCGGCCGAGATCGCCGAGCAGCTCGGGGGCTCACCGCGGATCTGGGACCTGTACTGCGGGCTCGGCGGCTTCGCGCTGCACATGGCCCGCGCGCTGCCCCGCGCCCGCCTCACCGGGGTGGAGGTCTCCGCGCAGGCGATCGAGGGTGCCCGCGAGGCGGCGACCGCCGCCGGCATCGACAACGCCGACTTCCTCGCGGCTGACGCCACAGCATGGGCGGTCGCCGAAGCCGACGGGCAGCAGGGCCCGCCGGACGCAGTGGTGGTGAACCCGCCGCGGCGGGGCCTGGGCGGTGAGCTCGCCGGCTGGATCGAGCGCTCCGGGGTCCGCGACGTGATCTACTCCAGCTGCAATCCGACCACCCTCGCGGCGGACCTCGAAGCGATGCCCTCGCTGCGCGTCGTCGCGGGCCGGTACGTCGACATGTTCCCGCACACCGCGCACGCCGAGGTGATCGTGCGCCTGCGTCGCGGCTGACCTCGCACCGTCGTCCGCCGGCACCGGTCCGCGATCGCCTGCCCGCCCGGACCCGACCCGGCCCGACCTGGCACAGTGGGTCCAGATCCCCCGCTCTCGAAGGAGTCCCATGTCCCCCACCCCGCAGTCCCAGCTGACGGACGTCACCCGCACCGTCTCCCCCGCGCCGCAGGGACACGTCGTCTCCCTCGCCCAGACCTTCGCCGTGCACCCGGAGGAGCTGTGGTCCGCACTGACCATCGGCTCCCATCTGGAGGTGTGGTTCGGCCGGGCCCGCGGCGACGTGGTCACGGGCGGTCGCTACGAGCTGCCGGACATGGAGACGGCAGGCGAGGTGCTCGCCGCGGAGGAGCCCCGCCGCCTGCTGCTGACCTGGGAGTTCGGCAGGAGCAGCAATGAGCTCGAGCTGCTGGTGGATCCCGTCGAGCCCGAGCACCCGGAGGCGACCTCGGATGCCGCCTCCGGGGCCGACGCCGCCGCCCAGCCGGTCGCCGCCGCCTCCGAGCTCGCCACCCGCCTCACCCTGCGCCACACCGTGCCGGCCGATGCGCACTGGCAGGCGCTGGGCCCGGCGGGGACCGGCTGCGGCTGGGACGCGGCGCTGTACGCGCTGGCGCTGCACCTCGAGGACCCGTCGGCCGATCTGCTGCCGCGGCTGAGCCGCTTCGCCGCCTCGCCCGAGGGCGCCGACTTCACCCGCGCCACGGCGGACGCCTGGTTCGAGGCGCACGTGGCCTCCGGTGCGCACAAGAAGCCGGCCCGCAAGGCCTCGGTGCGCACGGCGGCGCTCTACCTCGGTGAGGAGCCGGAGCTGTCGTGAGCGCGAGGGTCGCGGTGCTGTCGCTCGGCGGCACCATCGTCATGTCGCAGGACGCCGCCGGCGGCAACGCCCGCCCCGACGACTCCGCCGGCGAACGCCTGCTGGCCGCCGTCGAGACCGGGGTGGAGATCCAGGCGCATCCGCTGGCGAACGTCTCCTCCTCGGACGTGCGCCCCCACCACCTCGCCGCCGTGCTCGCCGCAGCCCGCGCCGCGGTCGACGAGGGTGCCGACGGGGTGGTGCTCACCCATGGCACCGACACCCTCGAGGAGACCGCGTTCCTGCTGGAGCGGTACTGGGACCGGGAGGCACCGCTGGTGGTCACCGGTGCGATGCGCCCGGCCAGCGACCTCGGTGCCGACGGGCCGGCGAACCTGCGGGACGCGGTGCGGACGGCCACCGCGCCCTCGGCCCGGGGCCTCGGCGTGCTGGTGGTCCTCGACGGGCACGCACACCTGGCGGACCAGGTCACCAAGGCGTCCTCCCGCTCCGTCTCCGCCTTCGCCTCGGTCCCCTCCGGTCCGCTCGCGATCGTCGAGCGGGACGACCTGCGCCTGCTGCAGCGCCCGCTGCCGCGCGCAGCCCGCATCCCCGGCGCGCCGCCCGACCGCCTCCCCGCGGTGCCGGTGCTCACCGCCGGGCTCGACGAGGACCTCGAGCTCCTCGACCACCTGCCGCCCGAGCAGCTGCGGGGCCTGGTGATCGCCGGGGTGGGGATGGGGCACGTCTCCCCCGCCGCGATGCCCAGGCTGCGGCGCCTGCTCGGCGGCGGCATGCCCGTCGTGGTCGCCTCACGCACCGTCACGGGCGGCACCTCCACCGATCACTACGCCTATCCGGGCTCCGAGGTGGATCTGCTGGAGGCGGGCGCGGTGATGGCCGGCCTGCTGCCGGCGCCGAAGGCGCGCCTGCTGCTGCAGGCGCTGCTCGCGGACGGCGCGCGCACGGTGCGGATCCGCGAGGTGATCGGGGCCTACGCCTCCTGAGGCCGTCGACCGCCCCGCCGACCGCGGCCGCGACCGGGCACGTCCCTGCACCGCCGCCGGTGGTGATGTCCGCCCCCGGCGAAGCCCCTGGACCACCATGTCGCACACGGCAGTGACAGACTGGTGGTACACGTCCGGCGCCATCGACCGTCGAAAGGTGAACTGATGACCGTTCCTGCTGATCCGACTCCTGCCCTGCAGGACTACGCCCACCCCGAGAAGCTGGTGACCACGCAGTGGCTCGCCGATCAGCTCGCCGACGGCCGCCCCGAGGACCTGGTCGTCGTCGAGTCCGACGAGGACGTGCTGCTGTACGAGACCGGCCACATCCCCGGCGCGGTGAAGATCGACTGGCACCTCGACCTCAACGACCCGGTCACCCGCGACTACGTGGACGGCGAGGGCTTCGCGAAGCTCATGGACGCCTCGGGGATCACCCGCGAGACCACCGTGGTGCTCTACGGCGACAAGTCGAACTGGTGGGCCGCCTACGCCCTGTGGGTGTTCGAGCTGTTCGGCCACCCCGACGTGCGTCTGCTCGACGGCGGCCGCGCCGCCTGGGAGGCGGAGGGCCGCGAGATGACCACGTCCGACGGGGGCCGCCCGGCGCCGACCAGCGGCTATCCCGCGATCACGCGCGAGGACGCGCCGCTGCGCGCGTTCCGCGAGGACGTGCTTGACTTCCTCGGCGGGCCGCTGATCGACGTGCGCTCCCCGCAGGAGTACTCCGGTGAGCGCACCCACATGCCCGACTACCCGCAGGAGGGCACCGTGCGCGGCGGCCATATCCCCACCGCGCGCTCGGTGCCGTGGGCCCGCGCCGCCGCGGAGGACGGCCGCTTCAAGTCCCGCGCGGAGCTCGAGGCGATCTACCAGGGCGAGCTCGGCTTCGAGACCGGGACGCCGACGGTCGTGTACTGCCGCATCGGCGAGCGCTCCGCGCACACCTGGTCCGTGCTCACCCACCTGCTCGGCTTCG
>DATGUQ010000131.1:0-7498 GCA_035301145.1 Brachybacterium sp.
GGGGAGAGGTACTCCGGGAAGGAGACCGGCTGGAGCATGTCCTCGTACTGGGTGAACTCGCGCGAGGAGATCATCTCCATCGTGGGCCACACCGGGGAGTCCTCGCGCTCCGGGTCCCAGATCCCGCCGACGTGCGCGGCCTGGTCCACCAGGTCGAAGGGGACCTCCAGGGCCTTCAGCGCCGCGGCGGCGGCGAGGCCGGCCGGGCCGGCACCGATGATCAGCACCTTCTCGCGGGTGGGGATCAGGTCGTGGAGATCGGGCATCGAGGGGAGCCTTCTTCCGAGTCGTGCGGTGCGCGGTGCCCGGCGCGGTCCCGGGCTCCCGGCTCAGCGGCGGGCGGTCGCTGGCCATCCTAATCGTCGCGCGCGGGCCGGGTCGCCGCTTCGCGGCACGGGTGGCCGATGCGACGTCGGCGCAGGGTGCGGGCGGCCCGGCGGAGGGACGCACCCGGCCCGCTCCGTGCTCGGTGCCGCAGCGGGCGGCGCCGCCGGAGCGTTCAGGGCAGGAGCTCGGCCGCGGCCTCCCGGGCCAGCAGCAGCGCACCGGGCAGACCGGTCCGGGCGAGCGAGACGGAACGCCCTCCGGCCCGCAGCGACTGCGTGACCTCGTCATGGATCGGCCCGGCACCGGTCAGCACCGATCCGGCGAGCACGACCGGCAGCTCGGCCTCCGGATCCAGGGCGTGCACGGTCTCGCCCACGTGCGCGATCGCGATGTCGAGGATCTCGCGGGCCACCGGGTCCCCGGGGATGCTCCCGGGCAGCGGCGCGAAGCGGCCCAGGGCGGCCGGCGCCCCGGCCGGGAGCTGCTCGTCCAGCGCTCGGATGAGGTCCTGCCGCGGGTCCCCGGTGGGGGAGGGCGGCAGCCGGCCCTCGCGCAGGTCCAGGTCGAGCACGGCTCCGATCTCCTCGGTGAGGCGGGTGCGCGGCCCGCGCCCGTCGAGGTCCGCGGCGACGGCCTCGAGGGTGCGCCGCCCCAGCCAGACGGCGGAGCCGATGTCCCCCAGCAGCCAGCCCATCCCGTCGCGCCGGGCGACCGCCTCCCGGTCGTGGAACCGCACGGAGACCGCCCCGGTGCCGGCCAGCACCAGCAGCCCGTCATCCCCCACGCCCCCGGCCAGGAAGGCGGTGTGCAGGTCATCGGTCACGCGGATCCGGTCGGCGTCGATGCCGAGACCCCGGAGGCGTTCGCCGACGGCGCGACGCACCTCCGCCGCGCGTGCCGGACCCGCCCCCGAGACGCCCAGGGCCACAGCGGCGATCTCGCCGTGGCCGCCCAGCGCGACGCGCCCGCGTTCGAGCACCTCCCGCGTCGTCGAGGCCACGTGGTCGAAGGCGTCCGCCCCCGAGGAGCGCAGGTTCGCGCCCGGTCCCTCGGCCTCGGCGATCACCGCGCCGTCCAGCAGCGCGAGCACCAGGCGGGAGCTGGTCCCGCCGATGTCGCCGGCGATCACCAGCGGCGGCGGGCCGTCCCCGACCGCGGATCCTGCCTGTGCTGCCTCGTCCATGCGGGTCCCCCTCCGGCTCGTGACCATGGTAGGCGGGTCCGGGGCGCAGGCCTCGATACGCTGGGTGCCCTCTCGGCGCATCGCGGGGCCCACGGGGCCCGGAGCGTGCGTCCTCATCGCCCCCGACCCCCAGGAGCCCGACGTGAGCCACCCCCCGCGGGGCGAGTCGCCCCTCGACGTCAGCCTCGTCGACCTCGCCTCGCCGACCGAGGAGCGCAATCCCGCCAGCACCGAGCTCGATGCGCTCGACGCCCGCGGCATGGTCGAGGTGATCCTCGGCGAGGACGCGACCGTCGCCGCGGCCGTCCGATCCCGGGCCGCGGAGATCGCGGCGCTGGTCGAGGAGTGCGTGCAGGCGATCTCCTCGGGAGGCACCGTCCACTACCTGGGCGCCGGCACCTCCGGACGGCTCGGGGTGTTGGACGCGGTCGAGCTCGCCCCCACCTTCAACGCCGATCCCTCGATGGTCACCGCCCACCTGGCCGGGGGCGACGGCGCCTTCCTCACTGCGGTCGAGGGCGCCGAGGACTCGAGCGAGGCCGGGGCCGAGCTGGTGCGCGAGCAGTGCCGCCCCGGGGACGTCGTGATCGGGCTGGCCGCGAGCGGCCGCACCCCCTTCGTGGGCGGGGCGCTCGAGGCGGCGCGGGCGGCCGGGATGCCCGCCGCACTGATCTCCGCGAACCCGCAGGCGGCGCTGGCCCCGCTCGCCGACCACCCGATCCTGCTGGACGTCGGCCCCGAGGTGGTCACCGGCTCCACTCGCATGAAGGCCGGCACCGCGCAGAAGCTGACCCTGAACGCCCTGTCCACCGCGATGATGGTGCGGCTCGGCACCACCTTCGGGAACCTGATGATCGATGTGCGGCCCACCAACGCGAAGCTCGTCGCCCGCACCGTGCGGATGCTCGTCCAGGCCAGCGGCGCCGCCCCCGAGGAGGCCGCGCGCGTGCTCGAGACCGCAGGCGGCAGCGTCCGCGTCGCCCTGGTCGCGCTGCTGGCCGGGGCGGACGCCGAGGCGGCCGCGGCCGCGCTCGCGGACTTCCCCCGCGATCCGCGACGCCTCGGCGACCCGGCGGGGATCCGCTCGGCCGTCGCGGCGCTGGGCGGCGGGCCCCGCCCGTAAATCCCTCGACGCGCTCCCTCACCGGCCCCTACGGTGGCCGCATGCTCCTGTGATCAGCTCTGCCGCCCCCGTCCCTCCGCGCCGAGGAGCTGATCCATGCCCGCGCACACCCCCGCACCCGATCCCGCCCTGCACCTGCGGGCCGACGGGATCTCCTTCACCTATCCCGGCCTCGCCGCGGACCGCCGCATCCTGACCGACGTGAGCCTCGTCGTGCCCGCCGGGCGGCCCACCGGGCTGCTCGGCGAGAACGGCAGCGGCAAGTCCACCCTGCTGCGCATCCTCGCCGGCGATCTCCGCCCCGACGCCGGCACCTGCGAGGTGCCCGGGCCCGTCGGGTTGCTGCGCCAGGAGCTGCCCTTCGGCCCCCGCACCCCGCTCGCCGATGTCCTCGCCGACGCGCTCGAGCGCTCCCGGCGGCTCGAGCGGGAGCTGGTCGCGGCGGGGGAGGAGCTCGCGGACGGCACCCCCGCGGCCGCCGCCCGCTACGACCGCCTGCTGACCGAGGCGACCCTCGCCGACGTCTGGAACGCGCAGCGCCGCGCCGAGGAGACCCTCGCCGGGCTCGGCCTCGAGGTCCTGGCCGGCGACACCGCGCTCGGGGAGGTCAGCGGCGGCCAGCGCGAGCGGCTCGCCCTCGCGCACCTGCTGATCGCCCGCCCCACCAGCTGGCTGCTCGACGAGCCGACGAACCACCTGGACGACGAGGCCGCGGCCTTCGTCGCCGCCGCGATCGCCGAGCATCCCGGCCCGGTGCTCATCGCCAGCCACGACCGCGCCTTCCTCGACGACGCGACCTCCGCCCAGCTCGACCTCGACCCCGCCGAGTCGCCGCTCGGCGAGGAGCCCGGCGGGCTCACCGCGTACACCGGCACGTTCAGCGACTACCTGCTGGCCCGCTACGAGGCCCGCGACCGGTGGGAGCATCGCCATCGCACCGAGCAGGAGGAGCTGGCGCGGCTGCGGGAGGTCGCCCGCGACGCACACACCCTGGGCCGCGAGTCCCATAGCCGGGCGGAGGTGCGGATGGCCCGGAAGTACTTCGCCGACCGCAACGCCGTGCGCGTCTCCCGGCACGTGCGCGACGCCGAGCAGCGCCTCGACCAGCTCGAGCGGGACCAGGTGCGAAAGCCTCCGGCCGAGCTCGAGCTCACCCACCTGCCCGCCGCACCTCGCGGCGCCGACCAGGTCCAGCTGGCCCTCGCCGACGTCGCCGTCGCGGGACGGCTCGCACCCGTGTCCCTCGCCCTCTCGGCGGGGGAGCACCTGCTGGTCACCGGCGCGAACGGCAGCGGCAAGTCGACCCTGCTCGAGGTCGTCGCGGGACGGCTCGCGCCGACCTCCGGCACCGTGAGCCGCCCGCGCGCGCTGCGGATCGGCCACCTCCACCAGGACGACGAGCCCGTGCCCGGCCGGACCGCCGGCGTGCACCTGCGCCGGGCCGCCGGCCTCGACGAGGACGAGATGCCGGAGCTGTTCGGGCTCGTCCACCCCCGGGACCTCGCCCGGCCGATGGAGACCCTCTCCCGCGGCCAGCTGCGCCGCCTCATGCTCGCCGCGGTGCTGCTGGACCCGCCCGAGCTGCTGATCCTCGACGAGCCCACCAACCACCTCGCCCTGGTCACCGCGACCCGGCTCGAGGCCGCGCTCGCGGGCTGGGACGGGACCGTGCTGATCGCCTCCCACGACCGCTGGCTGCGCAACCGCTGGCGCGGCAGGGTGCTCGACCTCTCCGCGAGGTGCGGCGGCCCCTGAGCCGCCGCGCGACGAGTTCATCCGCGTTCATGGTGCTCGGCGGCCCGCGGCCGGGCAGGCCACGCTGGCCTCCTCACCGTCCCCAGGAGGAGCCCCGAGATGACCGAGCAGCCCCAGAAGTTCGAGACCCTGACCATCCATGCCGGCCAGAGCCCGGACACCGCCGCGGGCTCGCGGGCACTGCCGATCCACCAGACCACGAGCTACGTGTTCCCCACGGCGGATTCCGCAGCGGATCGCTTCGCGCTCACCGAGGCCGCGCCGATCTACACCCGCATCACCAACCCCACCCAGGCCGTGGTCGAGGACCGCATCGCCGCGCTCGAGGGCGGCGCCGCCGGTCTGCTGCTCGCCTCCGGCCAGAGCGCGATCACCCTGTCGATCCTCAACCTCGCCGGCGCCGGCGACTCCGTGGCCGTCTCCCCGAGCCTGTACGGCGGGTCGTTCAACCTGTTCAAGCACACACTCACCCGCCTGGGCATCACCCCGCAGTGGGTCGCCGACCCCACCGATCCGGAGTCCTGGCGCGCCGCGGCCGACGACACCACCCGCGCCTTCTTCGTCGAGTCGATCCCCAACCCCAAGCAGGACATCCCCGATCTCCGGGCCATCGCCGACATCGCCCACGAGGTCGGCGTGCCGCTGATCGTGGACAACACCGTCGCGACCCCGTTCCTGCTGCGTCCTCTCGAGCACGGCGCGGACGTGGTCGTGCATTCGGCCACGAAGTTCCTCGGCGGCCACGGCACCTCGATTGCCGGTGTGATCGTGGACGGCGCCAGCTTCGACTACGCCGCCCACGCCGAGAAGTACCCGCAGTTCAACGAGCCCGACGAGTCCTACAACGGTCTCGTCTTCGGAGGTCTTCCCGCTCCCTTCGCCATGCGTGCCCGCACCACCCTGCTGCGCGACCTGGGCCCCGCGGTCTCCCCGTTCAACGCCTTCCTGATCGGGCAGGGTCTGGAGACGCTGCCGCTGCGCATGGAGCGTCATCTGGAGAACACCCGCGAGGTCGCCGCCTTCCTCGAGCGCGATGACCGCGTGGGCCCGGTGACCTGGGCGTCCCTGGACTCCTCGCCGTACAAGGCGACGGCGGACCGCTACCTCCCCCAGGGGGCGGGCAGCGTGCTCGGCTTCGTCCTGCCCGGCGGGCTCGAGGCCGGCAAGCGGTTCGTGGAGGCGCTGACCCTCCACTCCCATGTCGCCAACATCGGCGACGTGCGCTCGCTGGTGATCCACCCCGCCTCCACCACTCACTCGCAGCTCACCGAGGAGGAGCAGCGCGCCGCCGGCATCGAGCCCGGCTTCGTGCGGCTCTCCGTGGGCCTCGAGCACATCGACGACATCCTCGCCGACATCGAGCGGGGCCTGGCCGCGGTCTCCGCCTGAACCGGTCCGGCCGACGGGCGGCGCCGGTGCGACGGGGAGGGTCCTCGCAGCGCACCGGGCGCCGCCGGGCGGACCGACGGACGTGCACGGGAGAGCGGATATCGTGGCGGCCATGACCTCCGATCCGCTCGCCCCCGCCGCCTCCCCGCTGGATGAGTGGCCCCCGCGCTGGGCCCCGGACGCGGTGATCTTCGACTGCGACGGCCTGCTCGTGGACACCGAGGGCCAGTGGGTCGCCCTGCAGGACGAGTACCTCGCCCGCCACGGCACCGCCCTCGACCCGGCGACGCGGCGCAGCATCACCGGTCGCGCCGCGGACCTGGTGGTGCTCACGCTCGCCGAGGCCGTCGGCAAGGACCCCCACCAGGTCGGGGCGGAGCTGCTGGCCGAGCACCGCGCACACATCGGCGAGAAGCTCACTCCGCTGCCCGGCGCGCTGGAGACCCTGCGGGCGATCGTCGCGGTGCGGCCGGTCGCGATCGCCTCGAACTCCCCGCGCGACATGCTGGACACCAAGCTGGACGCCCTCGGCCTCGCCGAGCTCGTCGACACCTCGATCGCCATCGAGGACGTCGGTGCGCCCAAGCCCGCCCCCGACATGTACCTCACCGCGGCGCGGGCGCTGGGCGCCGACCCCGTCGACTGCCTCGGCTTCGAGGACTCCGAGACCGGGGCCGACGCGGCCCGGGCTGCCGGGCTGCAGCTGATCGCCGTGCCGTCGATCCCCGGGCAGGACCCGCAGGCACCGCGCCGCCTGACCACCCTCGCCGACCCCGTGCTGGCCGAGTGGATCGCCGACTGGGAGCCGCGCCGATGAGCGGCGGCGAGCTGCACGCGCAGGCCCGGACCGCGATCCCCGCACGTTTCGCCGAGGCCTTCGGCGACTGGACCCCGCAGGCGGTCGTCTTCGACTGCGACGGCCTGCTGCTGGACACCGAGTCCGTCTGGCAGACCGCCGAGGACCGGGTCGTCGCCGCGCATGATGCCGTGCTCCGCGAGGGCGATGCCGCGCTGCTGCACGGATCGACCATCGAGGTCGCCGCGGAGCTGATCGCGCGGCGCAGCGGTCACGACGAGCAGGTGGTGCGCGCCGATCTGCACCGCGAGTTCGACCGCGAGCTCGCCGGCGGCATCCGCACCCTGCCCGGTGCGGCCGAGATCCTGCAGCTGACCGGAGCGAAGGTGCCGCTGGGCTGCGCCTCGAACTCCTGGCTGGACTCGCTCGAGGACAAGCTGCGCCTCGGCGGGCTCCGCGAGCACTTCACGGTGCTGGAGGCCTCGGACACGGTCGAACGCCCCAAACCCGCCCCCGACATGTATGCCGCCGCCGCCCGGGCCCTCGGCGCCGAGCCCGCGCAGGCGCTCGCCCTCGAGGACTCCGGCACCGGTGCGACGGCGGCCCGGGACGCCGGGCTGCGGCTGATCGCTGTACCCGTCGGCGGGCACCCGGCCCCTCCTGCGGACCTCGCACTCACCGACCTCACCGATCCCGATCTGCGGGCCTGGATCGCGAGCTGGTGACGACGGGTCGGGTGCCTCACAGGATGTCCACCGGTGGCGAGGAGTTGGCCCTGCGGCGCCGATCCGGTGTTCACTGGACCCCATGAGCACATCGCCGGACCCGTCCACCCCCCTGTCAGGCCGCGCCCACGGCTCCGCCCTGCGCGGCCGCGGCTGGCTGAACACCGGGGGCGCCGAGCTCGACCTCGAGTCCCTGCGCG
>DATGUQ010000132.1:0-10672 GCA_035301145.1 Brachybacterium sp.
CAGACCTCCGACATGGAGGCGCTGCGCGAGCTGCTCGACTCGGGCGTGAACGTCATGGTGGGCGCCTCGCTGTCGATGGTGTTCACGATCGTGCTGATCGTGACCATGGACCCGGTGACCGGCCTGGTCATGCTGCTGATGCTGATCCCCTGCGTGATGCTGACGGTGTGGTTCCAGCGGCGCTCGCGTGTCGCCTACCGCGCGATCCGCACCCACTCGGCGCGGCTGATCGTCCACTTCGTCGAGGCGATGGCCGGCATCCGCGCGGTGAAGGCCTTCCGCAAGGAGGACCGCAACCAGGCGGAGTTCGACGCCCTCGCCCAGGACTACCGCGATGCGTCGATGCGCTCGATCAACATCTTCGGCATCTATCAGCCGGCGCTGCGCGTGCTCGCCAACGTCACGATCGCCGCGGTGCTGGTGGTGGGCGGTTTCCGGGTGCTGCACGGGGATCTGCAGGTGGGTGTGCTGGTGGCGCTGGTGCTGTACTCGCGGCGCTTCTTCCAGCCGGTCGACGAGATCGCGAACTTCTACAACGCCTTCCAGTCCGCCGTCTCCGCGCTCGAGAAGATCGCCACCTTGCTCGCGGTGCAGCCGCACGTGAAGGAGGCCGCGAGCCCCACCGCGCTGCCCACCTCGAACGGGCAGGTGGACTTCGAGGAGGTCGCCTTCCGCTACACGGAGGACGGCCCGCTCGTGCTGCAGCCGATGGACCTGCACATCCCCGCCGGCCAGACCATCGCCCTGGTGGGGCAGACCGGTGCCGGCAAGTCCACGGTCGCCAAGCTCATCGCCCGCTTCTACGACACCACCGAGGGGCGGGTGACGCTGGACGGCGTGGACCTGCGGGACATCTCGATGCAGGACCTCACCCGCAACATCGTGATGGTCACCCAGGAGGCGTACCTGTTCTCCGGCACCGTCGCGGACAACATCGCCCTCGGCAAGCCGGGCGCGAGCCGGGAGGAGATCGAGGCCGCGGCCCGCGCCATCGGGGCCGACGAGTTCATCGAGAAGCTCCCCTACGGCTACGACACCGACGTGAGCAAGCGCGGCGGGAGGGTCAGCGCCGGGCAGCGGCAGCTGATCTCCTTCGCCCGCGCCTTCCTCGCCGACCCCCGGGTGCTGATCCTCGACGAGGCGACCAGTTCGCTGGACATCCCCTCCGAGCGGATGGTGCAGGAGGGGCTGACGAAGCTGCTCGGTCAGCGCACCTCGCTGATCATCGCCCACCGCCTCACCACCGTGATGATCGCGGACCGGGTGCTGGTGGTGCACGGCGGCGAGGTGGTCGAGGACGGCTCGCCGACGGAGCTGGTCGCCGCCGGCGGGCGCTTCTCCGCGCTGTACCAGGCCTGGCAGGACTCGATGTGAGAGTGCCCCGGCGGCCGACGGTGCGGCACTGATGCGTGCCGCGTTCGTCCGTGCGCTCGGCGGGCCGGAGCAGATCCAGGTGGGCGAGCTGCCCACCCCGCGCCCCGGCCCCGGTGAGGTGCTGCTCGCCGTGCGCGCCAGCAGCCTGGACCCGGTCGACGCCCTGGTGCGCAGCGGCGCCTTCCCCACCGCCGCCCCGTCCCCGTTCGTGCTGGGCCGGGACGCGGTGGGCACCGTGGTCGAGGCCGGTGAGGGCGCTGAGGACCTGCTGGGGCAGCACCTGGCCACCTCGTCGCTCGGCCACGACGGACGTCAGGGTGCGTGGGCGCAGTACGCGGTCGTGTCCCGGGAGCGGGCGTATCCCGTGCCGGAGGACGTCGACGAGGAGACGCTCGTCGCCGCCCTCCATCCCGCCTCGACGGCACATCTGGCGCTGCACCGTCATGGCGGGCTCCGATCGGGTGAGACCGTGCTGATCGGCGGGGGCGGCGGGAACGTGGGCGGCGCCCTGGTCGCGGAGGCCGTCCGCTGCGGTGCGCGCGTGGTGGCCACCGCTCGGGAGCAGGATGCCGCCCGGGTGCGCGCCCTCGGCGCGGTCACCACTGTGGACCACACCGCTCCCGATGCGCCCCGGCAGCTGCGGTCGCTGCTGGAGGGCCGAGCGGATGTCGTCGTCGACACCTCGGGGCGGCTGGATCCGGAACTCGTCGCGGACCTGATGGCGGTGCGCGGCCGCATCGTGGTGCTCGCCGCACCGCCCAGCCCGCCCCGTATCCCCCTGGCCCGGCTCTACACCCGCGACGTCTCCCTGCACGGCTTCGTCATCTCCCGCGCCGCCGTCGACGAGCTCGCCGACGCGGCCCGGGGGACGGTGCGCCTGCTGCAGGAGACGCCGTGGCGACCCCGCCTCACCGAGACCGTGGGGCTGGACGCGGCCCGCTCCCTGCACGAGCGGCTCGAGGCGGGCGGGATCCGCGGGCGCGTGGTGGTGCGGACCCGCGCGTGAGGCCGGGCGCGGCTGGCTGGCCGCGGGTGGCTGGGCCTCAGGCGCCGAGCATCTCCCGCAGTGCCGGGGTGAGCCCCTCGACCTCGACCGGGACGTCGGGCCGGCGGAACCGCTCCGGCGTGACGAGGAATCCCTGCTCCTCCTCGTGCGAGCCGGGCAGGGTCGAGATCTTCGTGCCGTTGTCGACGTAGCCGCAGGCGCGGGAGACACCGTAGGACCGGGCGTTGCCGAGCACGGCGGAGGACTCGGCGCGCAGCGCCCCGAGATGGTCGAAGGCGAGCACGAGCATCGCCTGGCGCATGAGCTTCCCGTACCCGTTGCCGTGCGCGTCCAGCGTGAGCCAGGAGCCGGAGCTGACGGTGCGCCGCTCGGCGAAGCGCAGCGCGGAGACGTCCTGGCAGCCGATCAGGTGCCCGCCCGCCCAGACGCCGAGCGGCAGCGTCCAGTCCTCGGGCCCGATGCCGCTGCGCAGGCGCCACTGGAAGCGCAGCGCCTCGCGCACACGGGTCTCCGGCTCGGCGCGGTACCAGGGGAAGACGTGCGGGGAGTCCTCGTCCTCGAAGATCGGCCGACGGATCAGCGCGGCGTACTCAGGCAGATCCGCATCGGCGAGCGGTCGCAGGGTGAGGTCGCCGGCGCGCACGACGAGGCCTAGCGGCGGGAACAGGGCGGCGAGGTCGGGCGGCGGCGTCATCGGCCCAGGATAGGGATGTCCCGGCGCCTCCGCGATCGATTTCCCGCGCCGCGCGGTCCTACGCTGGGGCCATGACCGTCGACGCGCTGCTGACCGGCTTCGCCCCCTTCGACGGGGCGGGGATCAACGAGTCCTGGGAGGCGGTGCGCCGTGCCGCGCCGCTGCTGCGCGGGAGGGGGCTCGCGGTCGCATCGCTCGAGCTGCCGGTCGAGTTCGGCCGTGCCGGGGAGCTGCTCGCGGCGGCGGTGCGCGAGCATCGGCCCTCTCTGGTGCTCTGCCTGGGGCTCGCGGCGGGCCGCACGGGGATCACACCCGAACGGGTCGCGGTGAACGTGCGCGACGCCCGCATCCCCGACGCGGTGGGCGCGAGCCCGATCGACGAGCCGGTGGTCGAGGCCGGCCCGGTGGGGTATTTCAGCACCCTGCCCGTCAAGGCGATGGTCGCCGCGCTCGCGGAGGAGGGCGTGCCCGGCGCGGTCTCGCAGACGGCGGGCACCTACGTGTGCAACGACGTCTTCTACGCGCTGCAGCACCTGCTGGCGACCGATACCGCGCTCGCCGGGATCCGGGGTGGTTTCGTCCACGTGCCGTCGGCCGACGTGGTCGACGCACCGACGAGTGCTCGTGCCCTTGCCCGCATGGTCGAGGTCGCTCTGCGCACCGAGCACGATGCGTCTCTCGCGGGCGGCGCCGAGCACTGAGCCGGCGCCGGGACCGCGCCTTCGTCGGCCCTTGTCAACCGATCGGCCCGGATCGGGACGGCACCGCGCCCGACGCTGTGCACAACCGGTGCATCATGCCGCGCAACGCCCCGGAATCGGCCCCCGTCCACCCCGGAACGGAAGTTATCCACAACGTTCTCCACAGGCGTGGACGAATGACAGACATGTAGTTCCGCAGGTACAGCGGAGAACCCGGGCGTGTCGCGGACCACGCATGCGACGGGGAGCGGAGCCCTACGGCGTCGCTGCTCCACCTCTCGGCGACCCCATGGGATCCTGCATCACCGCAGGTCATGGATTCGTCAAGGGGGAGCCTCAGACGGTGCGCGAGGAGCGTGGAGCGGCGCTCCACCTGGTCGCAGGGCCGTGGGATCGCGGTGAGCATCCGCACGCCGCTCGAGGACCGGCCGGCTCCTCCCCACCGTCCGTCCACAGCCGATCCCCGGTTATCCACAGCGAGAGCGCACAATCCCCAATCGTCCGCAGAGTTATCCCCAATCCTGTCCACAGCTGGGGAAAACCACAGCCGTGTAGTTCCGCGAACATGTCGCGGGGCGGGCGCGCCCCGTGGTAAAGGAGGTCCGGGCGTCCGCCCGGGAGCACCACCTCACCCCATCGGGATCATAAGCGTCTTGACGAGGATCAGCACCACGCACAGCACGATGGCGGCCGCCACCACACCGGAGTGCACGAGGGCGGAGCGGCGGGCCAGCGCCTGCCGGTCCACGCCGGGGGCGGCCTTGGGTCGCAGGGCGAACATGCCCGCGGTCACCGCGGCGCCGAGCAGCAGCCCGCCCAGGTGGCCCTGCCAGGAGATGCCCGGCACGGTGAAGGTGATGACGAGGTTCAACCCGATCAGCAGCAGGATCTGCGCGGTCTGACCGCCCAGATGGCGGTTCACGATGAAGATGGCCGCGAACAGGCCGAACACGCCGCCGCTGGCCCCGAGGGTGCCGGTGTACCAGGACTGGCTCATCGGATCGGCGATCAGGTACACGGCGGTGTGCCCGCCGAGCATCGAGACCAGGTAGATCGCGGTGTAGCGGACGTGCCCGAGGGTCTGTTCGAGATGCTGACCCACGATCCACAGCGCGTACATGTTCAGGGCGAGGTGCAGGATCCCGCCGTGCAGGAAGCCCGCGGTGAGGAAGGTCCACGGCATCAGCAGCGCCCGGAACGGCGCGAAGATGCCCAGCTGCTCCACGATCCCCGGCGCGACCATCTGCCCGAGGTAGGCCAGCACGCCCAGGGCGATCACCGTGTAGGTGACGTACGGGGTGCGCCTGCCCATGCTCGCGCCCATCGCGTTGCGGGGCCGGGTGGAGGCCTGCTGCCGGGAGATCTCCCGTTCGCAGTCCACGCACAGCGTCCCCACCGAGGTGGGGCGTTGGCAGTCGGGGCAGGCCGGGCGGTCGCAGCGCTTGCAGCGCACGTAGCTCACCCGGTCGGGGTGCCGGGGGCAGACCGGCGGCGCCTGCGGGTCCGGGGCGTCCTCGGCGCTGTAGCCGTAGCTGGGTCGTTCCATGCCCTCATTCCACCACGCGGGCCTGTGCCGGCCCCGTGCGTCGTCGTCGGTCCGGTGAGGTCGCCGTCAGGCCAGGGAGTACGGGAACGCCGTGAAGAGCCTCTCGAACCGGCGGCGCTGCGCCGCGCTCACGTCCCGCAGCTCCTCGAGCACGAGAGTCCGCTTCCCGGCCGCGCCCCGTCGGCTCCAGACGCCCACCACCTCGCCGCGGCGCAGCGCGGCCCGCTTGAACACGCCGTTGTTGCCGGGCACCAGGGCGCGGTGCCGCTCCTCGTCCATCAGGTAGAGCCGGTCGCGGTAGCCGAGCACCAGCTCGTCGAAGCCGGGAAGCAGCAGCTCGCGCATCGTCTCCTTCTCGGCGTCGGCGTACTCCTCGAGCAGGCCGGGCCGCCACCACAGCCGCTCCCCGTCGCCGCCGCGGGCCGCGTCGGCGGTGGCGTGGAGCCGGCCGTGCCGGTCCGCGTACCCGCTCTCCAGCTGGTCCTCGATCTGCGGCAGCACGGCACGGATCGTGCCCAGCGGCAGCTTCGACCACCAGGCGAGGTCCCGCTCCCCCGCCGGTCCGTGGCTGGTGAGGTAGCGCCGGGCCAGCTCGGCGGCGGCCGCGGCCCGGTCGCCGTTGAACGTTCCCTCGAGATCGCTGCCGGCGGGCAGCCAGGTGCGCGCCAGGACCACGGCGGTCTCCCCGTCCCGCCACGGGCCGTAGGCGGCGATCCCGAAGGTGATCATCTCGACCAGCAGGTGGTACCCGCGCCCCCGGTCGGTGCGGATACCGGCCGCCTCCCATGCGGCCATCAGGTCCTTGCGCAGCACCCCGCGGCCCGTGCCCGGCACCGACTGCTCCGCGGCGATCTCCTCGAGCACCTCGCGCGCCCGCTGCAGGTGGTGCTCCTCCAGCTCGAGCCGGCCGCGGCGCGCGATCGCCGCCCGCAGCGGGGCGGCGGCGCACAGCTGCGTGAGCCAGGCCAGGGACTCGGCGGCGACGGCGAAGACGGTGCCGCGCATCGGGTAGCCGCGCACCACTTCGCCGCGGTCGAAGGCGCCCAGCACCGCGTCCACCTCGCCCCCGGTGCGCAGGGCGAGGGAGGCCATCACGCCGGCCACGTCCTGCCCCTGGTGAGCGCCGAAGGCCCGCGCCGCCTCGGCCGGGTCGCCGAAGCGGGGCGCGCCCGACAGGCCCTGCGCGTAGATCCGGGCACCGGCGAGGTGTCGCTGCGTCATGGCCCGAGGGTACTGGCGACCGTCCGGGTGAGGCAGGGATCCATCGAAGGGTTGATCCCCTTCGGCGGCGGCGTCCATAGCGTGGGAAGCACTCGATCACGAGCCCGTCACACCTCCGCCACCAGCGGTCTTCGTCAGAAGGAAGCACAGTGTCCACCTCCACGCCCTCCCGCTCCCGGCACCGCAGCGGCGACCCCGCCGCGGCCACCGGCGGGCACGTCCTCGACGCTCCCGGCACCCCTGTCGGCCCCGGCGCTCCCGACGCTCCTGTCGGCCCGGACGGCCACACCGGCCCCGTCGGCCGATTCTCCGAGCGGATCGCCGCCGTCCTCACCGGGCGCCGCTCCGCCTGGGCGGTCCTCGCCGTCTCGGTCGTCGTGCTGCTGGCCGTGATGGGCGGGATGCGCGGCGCCGGGCCGGTCGCCGGTATGGACGCGCTGCCGGAGACCTCCGAGTCCTCCCGTGCCGCCGCGATCGCCGCCACCATGGAGGGCAGCCGCTACCAACCCGTGTTCGCTGTGGTCACCCGTGAGGACGGCGGGGCCCTGACCGAGGCGGACGCCACCGCCGTCGAGGCCCTCCGCGCCGACCTCGCCGAGGTCTCCGGGCGCGAGGCGGTCGGCCCCATGCCCGCCGAGGACGGCGAGGCGGACATGGTCATGACCACCGTCGACTCCGAGGCCGACTCGGACGCGATCGACGCGATGATCGCCGAGCTGCGCACCGCGGCCGACGACTCCGCGCCCGCCGAGCTCAGCGTCTCCGTCACCGGCGGCCCGGCCGTCGGCTCCGACATCCGTGGGGCCTTCGCCGGCGCGGACTTCACGCTGCTGGCCGTCACCATCGCGGTGGTCGCCGTGCTGCTGCTGCTCACCTACCGCTCCCCGATCCTGTGGCTGGTGCCGCTGGCCGTGGTGGCCCTGGCCGACGGCGCCGCCGGCGCGGTCACCTCCACCCTCGGCGAGCAGCTCTCCCTCGCCTTCGACGCCGGTGTGATCAGCGTGCTGGTGTTCGGTGCGGGCACCAACTACGCCCTGCTGCTGATCTCCCGCTATCGCGAGGAGCTGCATCGCCGTACGGACCACCGCGCCGCGCTGGCCACCGCCTGGGTGCGCACGGCGCCCGCGATCATCGCCTCCAACGTCACCGTGGTGCTGGCGCTGATGACCCTGCTGGCCGCCGTCATGCCCGCGACCCGCGGTCTCGGCATCGCCGCTGCGGCCGGGCTGCTCATCGCGCTCCTCGCGGTGCTGTTCCCGCTGACCTCGCTGCTGGCCGTCGTCGGCCGGGGCGTGTTCTGGCCCTTCGTGCCGCGGCCGGAGAGTCCTGCACGGGCCGCGACACGTCGCGACGACGCCGAGCACGGCCCCTTCGCGGCCGTCGCCCGCACCGTCACCGGCCGCCCGGCCGTGGCGGCCATCGGCTCGGTGCTGCTGATGGCGGTGCTGGCCACCGGCCTGCTGGGCACCCGGGTGGGGCTCTCGCAGGACGAGCAGTTCGCCTTCGCGAACGAGTCCTCCGCCGGGTTCGCGGCGATGGCCGATCACTACGGCGCCGGGGAGAGCGCCCCGCACCAGATCGTGGTGCGGGAGAGCACCGCCGACACGGCGGTGGAGACGGCCGAGGACGTGCCCGGCATCGACCGCGCCTCGGTCACCGGCACCACGCCGGAGGGCTGGGCCGTGCTCTCCGCCGTGGGCACCGCCGAGCCGGAGTCCCCCGCCGCGACCCGTGAGGCGGAGGGGCTGCGCACCGCACTGCACTCCCTGGCCGGGGCCGATGCCCTGGTGGGCGGCACCACCGCGAGCGCCATGGACGTGCGCGCCGACTCCGCCCGCGACCTGCTGGTGGTGGCCCCGATGATCCTCGGCGTGGTGCTGATCGTGCTGATCGTGCTGCTGCGGGCCGTGATCGCGCCGCTGGTGCTGCTGAGTGTGAACGTGGCCAGCTCGGTCGCGGCGATCGGGCTGGGGCTGTGGGCCGGCCGGCTGCTGCTGGACATCCCGGCGCTGGACGTCACGGTGCCGCTGCTGGCCTTCCTGTTCCTGGTCGCGCTCGGCGTGGACTACACGATCTTCCTGGTCCACCGCGCCCGCCACGAGGCCGGGACGCATGGCACGACTCGGGGCATGGTGCGCGCCGTCGGCTCCACCGGCGTGGTGATCACCAGCGCGGGCGTGGTGCTCGCGGCCGTCTTCGCGGCGCTGGGCGTGCTGCCCCTGGTGGTGCTCGGCCAGCTGGGACTGATCGTGGGCCTGGGCGTGCTGCTGGACACCCTGCTGGTGCGCACCGTGCTGGTGCCGGCGCTGTTCGCCCTGATCGGCGACCGCATGTGGTGGCCCTCCCGCCCGGCGTCGCCCTGAGCGGCCGCGCCGAGGGGAGCGGGCCGACGGGCGGGGCGCAGGAGGGTGATCTCTCCGGCACTCCGCCCGCCCCGCTGGGTGGACAGGAGTACGAAAGCTATTCTGACCTGCGACCCTTCCCTTCACGACGAAAGCACACGATGACGCCCCGCCGCCCTCTCCCCACCCCGTCCGCTTCCTCCCTCGCCCGCCGCGGTGTGCTGCTGTCCGGACCGGCCCTGCTGCTGGCCGGCTGCGGGCTGCTGCCCTCCGGCGGCTCGCAGGCGCCGTCGGCCGATGGCGACGGTGCGGCGGAGATGACCGACGAGTCCGGTGCACCCACGCCGCCTCCCGGCACCGCCGCGACCCTGGAGTTCGACGTGATCGAGGTGGTCGACGAGATCGCTGCGGGCAACCTCATGTCCCGCGTGGAGGACTCCGAGACGATGATCCACCCCTTCGCCCAGGCGACCGTCGTGGCGACGACGCTGCTGGAGACCCTCACCGCCGAGCAGTACACGGCCCTGACCGGCGAGGAGGCCCCACCGGCCGAGGGCGGTGAGGAGGGCGAGGACGGCGAGGCGCAGCCCGCCACCACGCTGCTCCCCGGCGAGATGAAGAGATTCCTGCTCACCGCCTGGGAGTCCACGGACCCGGACTGGAAGCCCACACCGGGTGACCTCCTCAGCACCGACCTCCACCTCACCCACGGCGGGAACGAGGCGATCCGCCTGGACCGGGCGGAGAAGGGCGACGCCGAGCGCAGCGGGATCGTGCTGGCGATCGTGGACGCCGATCCCGCTCCGGATGCGGTGGCGCTGCGGGCGGAGATCGAGGGCGGCATCCAGGAGCTGTCACTGGTGGACGGCTCCGTGCTCACCACGCCCGCCCCGCGGCTGTACACCCGGGGGCTCGAGGTGGAGGTCTCCGACGCGGACGTCATCGACACCTCGGTGCCCGACGGCTTCGGGCAGGACGTGATGACCCTGCACGGCACGGTCGAGGAGGCCTACCTCTCGCCGTTCGTGGACTCCGGGCTGCGGTACGGAGGGGGCCTGGGTTGGGCCGCGGAGCACGAGATCCACCTCGTGGTCCCGCTGACCTGGGACCGCGACTTCTCCTCGAACGTCAAGGAGCTCACCGAGGTGGTGCTGATGCTCCCCGACGGCACCGAGCTGCGCCCCGCGCAGGACCAGTCGTGGATGTTCGGCAGCGCGCACCGCCGCCCCATCGCCACGTTCACCGTCCCCGCCTCGCTGGAGTCCGCGACCGTGGAGATCCGGCCGCGCTTCGGCCAGGTGCTGGACGAGGACTTCGAGCAGGTCGAGGAGCCGCTCACCGCCACGCTGACCCTTGCGTGAGGGGCGGCCCCTCCGAGAGGGCGGCCGTCTCAGCCGCAGGTGACCGCGAGAGCGGACCGTGCAGTGGCCCGGTCGTCCGAGGGGCCGGTGAGCGCCCCCGCAGCCGGCCAGGGCCAGGGCTGCGAGGACGCCGACGGCGCATCGGGTCCAGGAGCGCCCGGGGCGCTCACGGGATCACTTCTCGATGGTCACCGAGGTGATCACGACGTCCTCGAGGGGACGGTCGCGCATGTCGGTCTTGACGCCCTCGATCGAGTCGACGACCTTCTTGGAGTCCTCGTCGGCCACCTGGCCGAACACGGTGTGCTTGCCCTGCAGGTGCGGGGTGGGGCCCACGGTGATGAAGAACTGCGACCCGTTGGTGCCGGAGGGGCGGCCGGTGAGCGCGTTGCGGCGCTTGCCCGCGTTGGCCATGGCCAGCACGTAG
>DATGUQ010000133.1:0-5876 GCA_035301145.1 Brachybacterium sp.
CCGTCGGTCGCGGGTTCAAGCCCCGCCTGGGCTACTCGACATGGTGATCGCGTCCGGCATCGGCGCAGCCTTCCCGTCGGGCTCGCCGCGTCCCCACCCGCCTGGGATGATGAGGGCTCGGAGCCTGTCACGCAGGGAGCGCTGATGACGCCTGACGATGCACTGACCGCCTACGTCCGACGGCACGCCGCGACCGCCCTCGAGCATCTGGTCTGCTTCGAGGGTGCCGCCGATGCGGACCTCGCCGCCGTCATGACGGTCGAGGCCGTCCATGAGGTGAGGACGTCCCTGCGCCGGCTGCGGGCCGCGCAGCTCCTCCTCGCCCCGCAGGTCCCCCTCCCCGTGACGGTGGAGGGGGACCTGCGCTTCACAGCGCGCGCGCTGAGCGCGGTGCGCGACACCGACGTGCTCGCCGAGACGCTGCTCGCGGAGGCAGAGGACCTGCCGGCCGAACCGGTGCGGGCGGCGGCGCGCGAGGAGCTCTCCGCAGCGCTGGCGGCGCGGCGGGAGGACGGCGTCGCTCAGGTGCGCCGCAGCCGGTCCGATCCGCGTTGGCAGCGGACGCTCGACCTGCTGAGGGCGTGGCGCGAGCGCCCACCCGCCGAGGCCGTGGGACGGCCGCTGCATGTCCTGGCGGTGGCGCGGCGTGAGGTGCTCGGCAGGCTCCGGTCCGCCGGCGGTGATCCCGCGGCGCTGCACTCGGCGCGCAAGGCCGCCAAGCGCTGGCGCTACGCGTCCGAGCTGCTGCTCCCGGCGGAGCCGGGCGCGGTCTCGCACTTCGAGGCGGCGACGATGATCCACGTCCGTCTCGGGGCGCTCCAGGATGCGGTCGTGGCCGAGGGCTTCCTGCACGAGCTGGCGGGCAACGGCTCGGCCCGCCGCGGCAGCGCCGCGGACCTGCTGCTCGAACACGCCCGGCGCCGCCTCGACGGCGAGCTGGCCGGAGCCGCGGAGCTCCTGCGGGACCTGCCGCGGACAGGCACCGGCGACGAACCCCGCTGACCGTCGCTCAGCGCTCGTCGAGGTACCGCAGCACCGCCTGCACGCGCCGACTGGTCTGCTCGTCGCCGGTGAGGTCGAGTTTGTCGAAGATCGCGCTGATGGCCTTCTCGACCGTGCTCAGCGAGAGGAACAGCCGCTCGGCGATGCCGCGGTTGGACAGTCCCTCCGCCATCGCCTCGAGCACCTCGAGCTCGCGCGGGGTGAGCCGGGAGACGGCGTGCTGCTGCTCCGGGGCGCGCAGCAGGGAGCGCACCACGGCCGGGTCGATGACCGTTCCCCCGTCGGCGACGCGGTGCACCGCATCGAGGAAGCCGTCGATCTCGGTGATGCGGTCCTTGAGCAGATAGCCGATCCCGGGCGCGTCGGTGCTCAGCAGATCGCTCGCGTACTCGCGGGCGACGTGCTGGGAGAGCATCAGCACGCCCACCTCGGGGTGCTCCTGCTTGATGCGCAGGGCGGCCAGCAGTCCCTCGTTGCTGTGCGTGGGCGGCATGCGCACGTCGACGATGGCCAGCCGCGGGCGGTGGCTCGCCACCGCGGTGAGCAGCTGGTCCCCGTCGCCGACGGAGGCGACCACGGCGATCCCCTCGTCCTCCAGCAGGCTGCGTACGCCCTCGCGCAGCAGCACGGCGTCATCGGCGAGGACGACGTCGAGCGCGGTTCCGGTCCGGTTCTCAGTCACAGGGCAGCTCCGCGGTGATGACGGTGGGCCCGCCGTGCGGGCTGTCGACCCTCACGGTACCGTCGAGCGCGGCGACGCGCCGGGCCAGGCCCTGCAGTCCGCCGCCCTCCGGGTCGGCCCCGCCGGCCCCGTCATCCCGGATCGTGACGGTCAGCAGACGCTGCCCGGGCGCGCCCGCGCTCACCAGGCGGACGGCCACCTGCGTGGCACCGGCATGCTTGACCACGTTGTTGACCGCTTCGCGGACCACGAAGTAGGCGGCCGACTCGACGGCGCGCGGCAGCTCCTCATCGATCCGGAGGTCGAGCCGGGTCGGGACCGGGCTGCTGGAGGCGACATCGCCGAGCGCGGTGGCCAGTCCGTGCTCGTCCAGGGCGCTGGGGTACACCCGCCAGGCGACCTGCCGCACCTCCTCGATGAGCGATTGCGACTGCGAGTGCGCCTGCTCGAGCAGCGCCGCCGCGCGAGCGGGATCCGGGGCCCGGCGGGCGCGGGCGAGCATCACCGACAGGGAGACGACGTTCTGCTGGACGCCGTCGTGCAGGTCGCGCTCGATCCGTCGGCGTTCGTCGTCGATCGCGAGCACGACGCCCCGACGGGTGGTCAGCAGCCGGCTGATCCGCGTCTCGAGAGCGTCCTCGCGGACCACCTCGGTCCAGCGCCGCAGCACGGTGGCCTGCGCCCACGCGGCAGCCTCGGCGAACAGGGCGGTGGCCAGCAGGCTCGAGGTGCCGAAGATCAGTAGCACCGGCAGGGCCGGCCGGCTGATCACCCAGACGGAGAAGTCGAACACGACGGGCTGGGCCCGCACCGACTGCAACGTGCTGCCCAGCACGATCCCGGCGACCAGGAGCATCAGGTCCAGCATCACGTAGCCCAGTACCCCGGCCAGCAGCCCGTGCAGCGCCGCCCGCCGGCCTCCGAGGAACTCCTCGGGAGCGGACGCGAGGCGGAAGCGGTAGAAGCGCGTCAGACGCCGGCCCTCGGCGCGACGCGCCAGACGGAATGGTCCGCGCCAGCGCACCAGCAGCAGCGGCAGGGTCAGCAGCAGCCCCGTGCCCGACAGCAGTCCCAGCAGGGTGCCGAGAACGTGCCGCACGGCCCGCCGGGCCAGCCGCACGGGCTCGCGCGGCAGCGAGTACCGGGACAGGTCGGGAAGGCGCATGGTCTCTCTTCGGGGTGGTCCGCCGGCAGGGCGGAGGCATGGGGCAGTGCCGGCTCGCACGCTACCAAGCACGCCCTGCCGCACCCATGGGGCCCTCCCCCGGCGGGCTGACGGTTCTCCGCATTTCTGGGTACGGGCACCTGCGCCGAGGGCACGGTCAACCGGGTTCTGCCGGACAGGCACCGATTCCTAGCGTGGAACCCGTCGTCGAACCCCCGGGAGACCACTGATGGACGCCATCCTCCACCTCGCCGAGAGCCTCATGGGCTCTCCCTGGCTGTACCTGCTCGTGCTCGGACTCACCGCTGCCGACGGGGTGCTGCCCGTCATGCCCGGTGAGACCGTGGTCATCGCCGCTGCCGCCTACGCCGTCACGGGTGAACCGGCCCTGCTGGGCCTGCTCGCCGCGGCCTGGGCAGGAGCGCTGTGCGGGGACCTCCTCTCCCATCAGCTGGGGCGCGGAGCGGGCCCGCTGGCCCGCTGGTTCCGCCGCCGACGCTGGGGCGGTGCCCTGCTGGGATGGGCGGAACGGGAGCTGAACGCCCGCGGTGGGATGCTGCTGGTCTCTGCCCGGTTCATCCCCGGCGGCCGCACCGCGACCACACTGACCAGCGGGATCGTGCGCTACCCGCGCCCGCGGTTCCTCGGGTTCGCTGCGCTGGCCGGTCTGCTCTGGGCGGTGTACTACATCGGCATCGGCGCGTTGGGCGGGATGATGTTCCAGGACCAGCCGCTGCTCGGAGTGGCGATGGGCATCGGCGCGGCGCTCCTGCTCGGCGGAGCGATCGAGCTCGTGCGCTCCCTGCGGCGGTACCGCACACGAGCTCGCAGTTCGTCGGTCAGTCCTGCACCCGATCGACCGGCCTCCTCCCACTCGCAAGCTCGCAGTTCGTCGGTCACTCCTGCACCCGATCGACCGACCTCCTCCCACTCGCAAGCTCGCAGTTCGTCGGTCACTCCTCCATCGCGCGCAGCGCTCTGCGCCGGCCCTGCACCTGGGCGAGGCGGGCCATGATCTCCTGGTGGCGTTCGGCGTCGGAGGGGTCGGTGCGCTGCAGACGCTGCTTGAGAACCGAGTACTCCCGGGTGAGGGACAGCTCGGTGAGGCGGCCCAGCAGCGAATGCGCGAGCCGCCGCAGCCCCTCCTCGTCCCGGGCCGGCAGGTCGAGGTTCGCGATCTCCACGATCAGGGGCCGCACCGTCTCCCCGGCGATCTCGAGGACCTGCTCGAGGTAGCGGGCGGGGTGGAGGCTGCCCTCGACGGCGTCCAACAGGGTGCCGGCGGCGAGCATCACGTCCCACACACCCTGCAGCGCCGGCACGTGGAAGGCATCGTCCGGCAGGGAGCCGACCTTCTCCGTCTCCAACAGCTGCGGCGCCTGCAGCATCACCGCGAGCGACTGGGTCTCCACCTGGCCCACCGGATCGCGGGGACTGACCACGTCCGCGAGACGAACAGCCTCGATCGCGGGAGCCCCGCCGCCCCCGACCGGTTCCTCGGCCGAGGCCTCGGGACCCGTCCGCTGCGGTTCGGGGCGCTGCGCAGCCCGGCCCCCGCTGCGGGCGGCATCGTGCACGGCCCGCAGCACGGTGCCCTCGTCCATCCCCAACCAGCCGGCGAGCCGGCGCGCGTACTCCGGGCGCATCGCCCGGTCGCGGATCCGGGCGACCACCGGTGCCGCCATCCGCAGCGCGGTCACCTGCCCCTCGACGGTGTCGAGGTCGACCTGGGAGATCGCGGTGCGGATCGCGAACTCGAACAGCGGCCGACGGGTCTCGATGAGCTCGCGCACCGCCTGGTCCCCCTGGTGGATCCGCAGATCGCACGGGTCCATGCCGCTGGCCTCGACGGCCACGTAGGTCTGGGCCACGAAGCGCTGGTCCTCCTCGAAGGCGCGCAGAGCGGCCTTCTGGCCGGCTTCGTCGCCGTCGAAGGTGAAGATCACCTCGCCCGCCAGGCCGCGACCGTCGGTGTTCAGCCGCAGCCCGGCCGAGGGGTTCGAGTCCCCCATCACCCGGCGCACGATGTTCACGTGCTCGGGCCCGAAGGCGGTGCCGCAGGAGGCGACGGCGGTCCCGACCCCCGCCAGGTGGGCCGCCATCACGTCCGTGTAGCCCTCGACCACCACCACCCGGTGCTGGGAGGAGATCTCCTTGCGGGCGAGGTCCAGCCCGTAGAGCACGCTGGACTTGTGGTAGATCGCGGTCTCGGGGGTGTTGAGGTACTTGGGCCCCTGGTCGTCTTCCAGCAGGCGCCGCGCGCCGAAGCCGATGGTGTTGCCGGTGATGTCACGGATCGGCCACACCAGACGGCCCCGGAAACGGTCGTAGATGCCGCGCCTGCCCTGCGAGACCAGCCCGCTGGCGGTCAGCTCCGCCTCGGTGAAGCCGCGGCCCCGGAGCACGCCGGACAGCGAGTCCCAGCCCTCGGGGGCGAACCCCACCCCGAAGCGGGCGGCGGCCTCCTGGTCGAAGCCGCGTTCGGTGAGGAAGCGTCGGCCCACCTCGGCGGCAGGGGTGTCGAGCTGCTCGCGGTAGTACTCCTCGGCGATCGCGTGGGCGTCCAACAGGCGGCGCCGCGTGCCGAAGTCAGGGCGGTCGCCGCGCCCCTCGCCGGCGTCCTCGTACTGCAGCTGGACGCCGTAGCGGGCGGCGAGCATCTCGACCGCCTCGACGAAGCTGAGGTGGTTGATCTTCTGGACGAACGAGATCACGTCCCCGCCCTCGCCGCAGCCGAAGCAGTGCCAGTGGCCCAGCTGCGGGCGGATGTTGAACGAGGGGGTCTTCTCGTCGTGGAAGGGGCACAGGCCCTTCATCGACCCGATCCCGGCCGAGCGCAGCGTGACGTGCTCGGAGACCACCTCGTCCAGGCGCGAGCGCTCCCGCACGGAGTCCACGTCTTCGCGGCGGATCAGACCTCGGGCCATGGGCTCAGAGCTCCGGTCCGAGGCCGGGCAGCGGGGTGTCCGCCGCGGTGACGTGCGTGACGGAGCGGTCGAAGAGCACCTCGTGCAGGCGCCGCGCGGT
>DATGUQ010000134.1:0-2206 GCA_035301145.1 Brachybacterium sp.
CCGCGAACACCGCCCCCACCACGATCACCGCGATCAGCACGTCCACCACCCAGCCCGGCACGTCGAAGGGCAGCTCGAACTCCGGCAGCAGCCCCCGCAGCCAGGCCAGCAGCTCGCGCACGGGGCTCAGGACCCACTCGAGCAATGCGTTCACCGGTTGCAGCAGCCACGCGAGGGCGTCCCGCAACGGCTGCAGCAGCTCGGCGACCCAGTCCCGCAGCGGCGCGATCGCCCGTGCGACGGCCTCGACCAGCGGCCGCACCCGCGCCTCGATCCACTCCTCGAGCGGGTCGAGCAGACCGCTGAACAGCGCACCGAGACCGAGCAGCGGCAGCAGGTAGCGCAAGGACCGCGCGAACGCGGCGATCAGGGCGTACCGCGTGGGATGAGCGGTGCGCTCCGCGTCCCGGGCGGCCGACGGGGAGCCCTCCGCAGGAACGAGCACCGTCCGGCGGAAGCCGTGACGGACCTCGACCTCACCGGCGCCGCCGAGCCCGGCGGTGCGGATCGTGATCACCTCCGCCTCCTTGTGGCTGCCGTCCTCGCGCGGGCGGCGCACGGTGCAGCGCAGCGTCGTGAACCCCTCCTCGAGCGTGAAGCGGAGATCGTCCTCGCGCTGCCTCCCGGGGTCCGAGCCGCCGTCGGCCGGGCCTTCCCGACCAGACCCGTCATCCTGGGCCGCCCCCTGCGCAGCCTCCTCCTTCTCCCGGGCCTTCCGGGCCTTCTCCTCGGCCTTCGGATCGTGTTCGACCCCATCGATGAGCACGGTGAACGTGGTGTCGAGCAGGCGGTGGCGGGCGTGGACCAGGTAGTCGTGGTCCCCGGCGCGGCCGCTGTAGCCGACGTCGGCGGCGAAGCGGCTGTCCGGACGGTGCGGGGGCATGAGGACATGCTGGCATCCGCCGGGACCGGGACACATCCGCCGGTCGGACGAGTTCGCCCGGCGCAGGTCCGTCGGTCGTCGGAGGTCGGCGCGGAGGATCCCGAGTACCCGAGCCTCCCCGGGCACGAGGAGTGCGCGATCTCCGACCCCGAGACCGAGGCGCCCGCGTACCGGGACGGCGCGGACCGGCCCGTGCCCCAAGCGCTTCGATGAACACGACGTGAACCCCCAAGTCGAACTAATGTGACAGCTAAGCAATCTTGTTGAAAGTGGGAGGGTGGCGGCGTAGCGTGAGCGCTCGTGAGCACTACCACCCCCTCCCCCACGGCCAGGCCGACCCGGCGCAACCCGCTGCGCGCGATCATCGGCATCCCCTTCGGCTGGCAGGTCCTGATCGGGCTGATCCTCGGCGTGATCCTCGGCCTCGTGGCCGCCCAGATGGGTCCGGTCCCCGGCGCCGGCGAGGACGGCGGTGACGGCCCGAACTGGCTGACCACCACCCTGGAGACCATCGGCTCGATCTTCGTGACCCTGCTGAAGGCGCTGGTCCCGCCGCTGATCTTCCTCGCGATCGTCACGTCGATCGCGAACCTCCGGGGTGTCACCAACGCCGCCCGGCTGGCCGGGAAGACACTGCTCTGGTTCGCGATCACCGCCCTGATCGCCGTCTCGATCGGCATCGCCCTCGGCGCCGTTACCTCGCCCGGCGCCAGCTCCGGGGTCACGGCGGAGGCCGCGGAGGCCTCCGACACCCAGGGCGGCTGGCTGGACTTCCTCCAGGGCCTGGTGCCCTCGAACTTCCTGGGCATCACCGGGTCCGCCGGGGACGACGGCTCCGTCTCCCTCAGCTTCAACGCCCTGCAGATCCTGGTGATCTCGATCGCGGTGGGCATCGCGACGCTCTCCGTCGGCGAGAAGGCCGAACCGTTCCTCAAGGTCACCGGCTCCGCCCTGCAGATCGTGCAGAAGCTGCTGTGGTGGGTGATCCGCCTCGCCCCGATCGGCACCATCGGCCTGCTCGGCAACGCCGTGGCCAGCTACGGCTGGGACGCCATCGGCTCGCTCGGCGTCTTCGTCGCCGACGTCTACATCGGCATGGCGATCGTGCTGCTGGTCGTCTACCCGGTGCTGCTGAAGCTCAACGGCCTCTCCATCGGCTCCTTCTTCCGCGGCGTGTGGCCGGCGACCTCGCTCGGCTTCGTCTCCCGCTCCTCGCTGGGCACGATGCCGATGACCCAGGCCGTCACCGAGCGGATGGGCGTGCCCCGCCACTACGCCTCCTTCGCGGTCCCGCTGGGCTCGACCACCAAGATGGACGGCTGC
>DATGUQ010000135.1:0-11401 GCA_035301145.1 Brachybacterium sp.
AAGGATGCCGTGTGGGTCCCGGTGATCGGTGACGGCCTCGCCGCGAACCTCGGCATCGGCGCCCTCGGCGAGGGAACCTGGGGGATCTCCACCGCCACCTCCGGAGCGATCCGTCAGCTGCTGTCCACCGAGATCCCCACCCTGCCCAGCGGCCTGTGGGCCTACCGCGTGGACCGGCAGCGCACGCTCGTCGGCTCCGCGATGAGCGACTGCGGGCGTGTGCTGGACTGGTGCCGGAACGAGCTCGCGATGCCCTCCGACGTGAAGAAGACGGACACCACCAGCCTCTTCTCCGCCCCCGTCTCGGCCGGCACCCCGCTCGTGATCCCCTTCTTCTCCGGGGAGCGCGGCACGAAGTGGCGCGGCAGCTCACGCGCCGTGTTCGCGAACGTGGGTGCCTCCACCACCTGGCAGGACATGCTCCGCGGAGCGATGGAGGGCATCGCGCTGTCGTTCCTGCGCATCGCTGATCAGCTGCGCGAGGCCGGCGGCGAGCCGGAGCGGATCGTGCTCTCGGGCGGCATGACCGGTGCCGTCCCGGGCTGGCTGCACCTGCTCTCGGACGCGCTCGGCATGCCGATCGACCACGTCGCGGTCTCCCGCTCGACGATGCGCGGCGCCGCCGTGCTCGCGCTCGAGCAGGCCGCTCCGGGCACGGCGGTCGCCGAGGCGCCGGTGCTGACCCACGTCGAGCCCGTCGCGGCCCACCGGGACCACTACCGCGAGCGCCTCGAGCGCTTCGAGGCGCTCGCCGACCTCGCCTGAGGCCGATCTGCGAGGGCGCTCGGCGTGCCGAGCCTCCCGCCCGGCCCCACACCCCGCAGAAGCTACCGGCGAGTTCTGTGCGGCGATGTTCCAGATTGGGAACACACCCGCACAGAACACGTGAGCTCTTCCTCGAGCACGTAGGAACTGTCGTGCCTCGGGACCACCGCTCCTCCCCGGGGCCCGATCTTCCACAGAGAGATCTCGCCCGGCGCACCGGGCTGCAGGATCTCCTACCGTCGGTGTGCATGACGTCTCGCTGGTCCCCGAATCCGCGCAGCCTGTATCGCCGAGCCGAGCTGCGCTCCCGCGGCATCCACCCCCGCCGACTCGCCTCCGACGAGTTCGTCGAGGTGATCCCCGGCTTCCTCACGCCCTCCAGCGCTCCGGCGGTGCTCGCCCTCTCGGCGCGCCTGCTGCAGCGCGAGGTCGCGCCCGGTGCCGTGATCAGCCACTGCACCGCGGCCGAGCTCCTCGACGTCCCTCTCCCCCGCGCCCTCGAGTACGCCACCTGCAAGGTCATCCACTGCACGCTGACACCGCCCGAGCGTCGGCGCTCCGGGCGCGGGGCCGTCTTCCACTCCCGGCCGACCAGCGCTACGACCTCAGTGCAGGGCGTACGGGTGAGCGGGCCGCTCGACCTGCTGGTCCAGCTGGCCGAGCAGCTCGAGCACGACGACCTGGTTGCCGCTGCCGATCAGCTGGTGGGACCGGACGCGCGCGTCCGCCCGCGACCGAGGCTAGAGCATCTGCGCGACCGGGCACGGAAAGCCCGGAACACCTACCGGATCCGGAAGGTCAGGTCCGCACTCGTCGACGCTCGCGAACGGGTCGAGTCACCCAAGGAGACCCAGACCCGCCTCACCCTCCTGCGCGCGGGATTCGCCGAACCGGAGATCAACCTCCCGGTCCGGGCACCGAGATCCGGGGAACGATTCCGGATCGACCTGGCCTACCCAAGCCTGCGGATCGCGGTCGAGTACGACGGGTTCTGGCACAGCACGGACAAGAAGCGGCACGGCGCCGACCGACGGAAGGACGACGTGCTCCACGAGATGGGCTGGCGCGTGGTGCGCGCCTCCGACGACGACCTTCGCGAACCGGGCGACTTCCTGGGACGCCTCCTCCACCTGAACGCACCCATGCCCCGCGGTCAGGGGTCCTCGGGGCATGCGCGGGACCACGCGGGGCCGGGGCCAGGCTATATGCCGCCTCGATGACCGGAAGGTCTTGAGCCGCTATGTTCCAGATTGGGAACACAGCGGCTCAAGACTGTTGAGTAACCGCCGGGCCCGGGCCGGGTCAGGGGCGGGGCAGGCGCTTCTCCTCGGTGGCGACAGCGGCGACCAGGGGGTCGCCCGCAGGCACGTCGAGCAGGGCGAGCAGCGCGGTGACCCGCTCGCGGTCATCCTGCAGCGCTGCGGCCGCGGCGATCTCCGCGGCCTTCGGGTCCTGCACCTCGTGGCCCCCGCGCACGCGGTCGGTGACCCAGACGGTCCAGGCCGCGACGGCCGCGACCTCGCCGGGCGCCTCGGCCGGGCCGCCGCGCTCGGCGATCACCGGCAGGGCGCGCACCGGAAGCTTCACGGAGCCGTCGGCGGCGATGCGGATCAGGTTGTCGGCCAGACGCGGGTTGCGGAAGCGCTCCTCGAGAGCCGCGGTGTAGGCGTCCAGCTCGTCGGCGGGCAGCGGCAACGTGGCACGGGCCTCGGCCCACAGCTGCTCGACCAGGGCCCGCACCTCGCGGTGCGCGATCGCCTCGTCCACGCGCTGCACCCCGGCCACCTGGCCGGCGTACGCCATCAGGGTGTGGGCGCCGTTGAGCAGGCGCAGCTTGCGCAGCTCGTGCACCTCGATGTCGTCGGTCAGCTGCACGCCGGCCTTCTCCCACTCGGGGCGGCGGCCGCGGAAGCGGTCCTCGACGACCCACTCGGAGAAGGGCTCGGTGACCACGGGGACGGCGTCGGGGAAGCCGGTCTGCGCGAGCACCACGTCCCCGGCCTTCTCGTCGGCCGACGGCGTGATCCGGTCGACCATGGAGGAGATCACGTCGACGTGGTCGTCGAACCAGGCGCGGGTGTCCTCGTCGAGCTCGGCGAGGACGGCCTGGCGCAGCACCTCGCCGTTGCCGGTGAGGTTGTCGCAGGAGACCAGGGCGATCGGCTCGGCGACCCCGGCCTCGCGGCGGGCCCTCAGGCCCAGCGCGATGCGGGCGGGCGCGGAGGTCGCCGGGTCGCTGCCGGCCGCGTAGCCCTTCTCGGTGATGGTCAGGGTGACCACGGCGGTGAAGGGATCGGCGAGCAGGCGCACCAGGGCGTCGACGTCGGAGGCGGGGTGCACCTCGTCGATCACGTCGACCAGGCTGACCTCGTCACCCTCCGCGCCGCGCACGATCAGGCCGTACCGGCCGCCCTGGGCGTTGAGCGCATCAGCCATCGTGGCCGAGCGCCCGGTGAAGGCCACCACCGACCAGCCGCCGGCCACCTCCGTGGCATGCAGGGTGTGGGCGCGGGCGAAGTTGCCGATGCCGAGGTGGACCAGGCGGCCCACGTCGGAGGGGCTGGGGGTGTTCATCAGTTCCTCTCTCCTGCGGGGTCGAGGCGGAAGACCTCGCGCGGCTGCTGGTCGGGCAGGGTGACCACGAGCTCCTCGGCGTCCTGGAGCCGCATGCGGTGCTCGGCGACCAGGCCCGCGAGGTGGGTCGCATCGAGGCGGCGGGACATGTCGTGCCGTGCCGGGATCGAGCAGAAGGCCCGGGTGTCGTCGATGAACCCGCTGGTGCGGGAGTAGCCGAGGGTCTCGGAGACCGCGCGGCGGTAGCGCAGGATCGCATCGGGTGCGTCGATGAACCACCACGGCGCTCCCGCGAACACGGAAGGGTACACGCCGGCCAGCGGCGCGATCTCGCGGGAGAACACGGTCTCGTCGATCGTGAACAGCACGGTGCGGAAGTTCGGTGCGTGGCCCACGTCGTTGAGCATCGGGCGGAGGTGGTGGACGTAGTCCACGGCGACCGGGATGTCGAAGCCGACGTCGGGCCCGAACTTCTCGAAGACCCAGTCGCTGTGATTGCGGGCGACGGCCGGATGGATGGTCATGACCAGTCCGTCCTCGGCGGCCAGGCGGGCCTGGTCGGCCAGCAGGTGCCGGCGCAGCGCCACCGCCTCGTCGGCCCCGATCGCGCCGTCGCGGGCGGAGGCGTAGAGCCGGCGCGCGTCCGCGTCGCTCAGCCGCTCGGTGCCGGGATCGATGTGCGCGTGGTCGGAGGAGACGGCGCCGTGGTCGCGGAAGTACAGGCGGCGGATGCGCATCGCCTCGAGGTGGCCGTCATAGGTGCCGGTGTCGACCCCGGCGGCCTCGCCGAGCGCGTCGGCGAGCTCGCGGAAGTCCGCGCGGGCGGGCTCGAGGTACTTGTCCGGGCGGAAGGTGGGGATGACCCGGCCGGTGAAGGAGGAGTCCGCGGCGAGCGCGTCGTGCGGGGCGAGGTCGTCGACGGGATCGTCGGTGGTGGCCAGGACGGTGATCTTGAACTGGTCGAACAGGGCGCGGGGTCGGTACTCGGGCCGGGCGAGCTTCTCGGCGATCTCGTCGTACATCGCGTCGGCGGTGCGCGGGTTCAGCACGGTCTCCAGGCCGAAGACCTCGTGGAACTCGTGCTCCATCCAGTAACGGGACGGCGTGCCGGCATAGGCGTGCCAGTGCTCGGCCAGCAGGTGCCAGGCCTTGCGGGAGGCGGCCTCGTCCAGCGGACCCTGGCCCACGCCGAGATCCGCGAGGTCCACGCCGCGGGCGTGCATCAGGCGGTTGACGTAGTGGTCGGGCGTGATGAACAGCGAGGTCGGATCGCGGAAGGGCTCGTCGTCGAGCAGCAGCCGGGGGTCGACGTGCCCGTGGGGCGAGACGATCGGCTGGTCCTTCTCGAGCTCGTAGAGTCCGCGGGCGATCTCGCGGACGGTGGGATCGGCGGGAAGGAGACGGTCGGGGTGCGGCACGTAGGCGTCGTTGCTCATGGTGCCATCCTCGCAAGGCCCCGCGCCGGATGCCGCACGTTGTCACCGGTTGCCGGTGCGGAGGGCTTCACCTGCCCGCTTCGCGCGGGCCGGTGGTGCCGCGCGGCACCAGGCGCACCGGCAGCGTGCCCTCGACGGGGGTGCGGTGCGCGGAGGGGTTCTCGATGCGCCGCACCAGGCGCTCCACGGCCGCTCGGCCCTGCGCCCGCTTGGGGCTCACCAGGGTGGTGAGCCCGCCGCCGACCAGCCGGGAGAGCTGGATGTCGTCGTGGCCCATCACCGACAGCTCCCCCGGCACCCGGATCCCGGCACGCAGCGCGGAGATCAGGAAGCCGAAGGCGACCAGGTCGTTGTAGCAGACCACGGCGTGCGGGAGGGAGTCGCGCAGCTCCTCGAAGGCCTGCTCGCCGCCAGCGGTGGTGGGGGCGAAGGGGCCGTGGCGCTGGATCTGCAGCCCGTGCTGGCGGGCGGCGACGCGGGCCGCGCGCCATCGCTCCCCGTCGGACCACGAGTTCACGGGGCCGGCGACGTAGGTGACGGTGCGGATCCCGTTCTCGGCGAGGTGGGTGAGCGCCTGCCCCATCCCGTGCTCGAAGTCCGGGGTCACCGAGTCGAGCCCGGCCACGCGGCGGTTCAGGACCACCACCGGGATGCGCTTGGTGAGATGGTTCAGGGTCGCGTCGGAGAGCCGGGTGCCGGCCAGCACGATCCCGTCGACGACGCCGATGGCGCTCTCGAGGCTGGAGCGTTCGCGGACCTCGTCCTCGACGGTGTCCAGCAGGAGCAGCAGGAAGTCCTGCTCGTGGGCGGCCTCCTGCATCCCGGAGACGAGCTCGGCGAAGTACGGGTTGGTGAGGTCGGGGACCTCGATGCCGAGGCGGTGGTGCCGCTCCCCGCGCTCCTGCGAAGGCGGGGCCTCGGTGCGGTACTCCAGCTCCTTCGCGGCCTCCATGACCTTCGCGTGAGTCGCGGCGCTGACCCGCCCGGGGCGGGAGAAGGCACGGGAGACGGTCGACGGGGCGACGCCCGCCTCCTTGGCGACGTCGTAGATCGTCACGCGCTTGTCCGCCACTCGGCCGGCTCCGTTCCTCGCCTGCTCGGCACTGCCCTCACGGGGCGCTCACCGTTCCCCGGCGCGACGCCGGAGGGGCCGGAGCACCCGCTGTCATCGGGCGAGCTTACCCCGACAGGAGGGCAACCAGCGGCAACCGAGCGTGAGCGAGCGCGGGCGGGAGGTCAGTCCCGCAGGCCGTAGCCCTCGTCGAGGGTCGTGGCCACGAGATACCTGACGCCCTCGACGTAGACCGAGGTCGCGGCGTCGGCGGAGAACAGCTCGGACACGGCCGGCGGCCCCTCGAGGTCGACATCGTACGGGTCCACCATCCGTCCCTGCGCGGTGTCCAGCACCACGAGGGTCCCTTGCTCGGGGCGCTGCGCGTAGGCGAGGCGCTCCCCCGTGGTGATCAGCACGAGCGGCTCGGCGAGGAGCCGACCGCCGTCCAGGTCCGCCTCGGCCAGCAGGGGCTGAGCAGGGCGAGGCTGCCGCCGAGGAAGGCGGGCAGGAGGCTGACCCCCATGTCAGTCCTCCGCCTCCTCGAGCGTCGCCCCGATCCTCTCGAGGAACTCCTCGGTGGGCTGCGCCGACGGTCGGGGTACCGGCGAGGACGAACGGCGGGGGTCGCCGCCGTGTCCTCAGCGGGCGGGTCCCCCGAGGGGCGCAGCCCGAGCACGGCCGCGACGAGCAGGGCGGTGACCGCGAGGATCGCGGCGGGGCCCGCGCTGCGGCGGAGGCCCCGCGGCAGGGTCACGCCGCCCGACCGCCCGTCACGCGGAGGGGTCCAGGTGCTTGATCGCTGTGGCGGGGACGCCGCCGACGACGCAGTGGTCGGGGACGTGCTTGGTGACGACGGGGAGCCGCACCCCGTCAGTGCACCCCGCCGAGCTCGACGAGCAGGACGCCCACGACGATCAGCCCCATCCCGCCGAGCGTCAGCTTCGTCAGCGGCTCGCGGAACAGGATCCGGGAGAGCACGGCGGTGGCGACGATCCCGAAGGCGCTCCAGATCCCGTAGGCGACGCCGAGCGGCATCCCGGCGGCGAGCGCCCCCGAGAGCAGGGCGAAGGCGGCGAGATAGCCGACGGCGACCGGCAGGTACCAGCGGCGGTCTCCCGTCGCGGACATCCGCAGGGAGAGGGTCGCGCCGACCTCGGTGACGATCGCGCCCAGGAGCAGCAACCAGCTCATCGTGCCTCCGTCCCGTCGTGCCCGTCCTCGGGCTCGTCGGGGACCGCGTGGATCTCGAGCTCCCGCAACAGCTCGACCTCGCCGCGGGAGCCGTAGGAGGTGGCGCCGGCGAGCCACTCCTCGGCGGGGGGCTCCACGGTGCCGGCGGCGGCGACCGGCACCGGGCCGGGTCCGCCGCGCGGCCGCTCCCCCGCCCCGGCGTCGGCGGAGGCGGCGGCCTCGGCGCGGCGGGCCCGCTGGGAGCCGAGCTCGACGACGGCGACGCCGGCCGCGATGAGCAGGATCCCGCTGATCTTCAGCGCGCTCAGCGACTCCCCGAACAGCACGGCCGACGCGCCGGCGGTGAGCACCACCCCGATCGCGCCCCAGAGCCCGTAGGCGACGGCGAGGCCCATGCCGCGGCGGAGCGTCTGGGCGAGGAGGGCGAAGGTGAGCACGTAGCCGACGACCACGACGACGTACAGCGGCGGGTGGTCGAGGGCACCGCGCAGCGAGAGCGTCGCGGTGACCTCGGAGAGGATCGCCGCGGCCAGCAGCAGCCAGGTCGTCATCGCACCACCTCTCCCGGAGGAGCCGCAGCCGCCGGTTCCTCGAGCAGGTCGGCGGCGAGGGATCGCAGGCGCTCCGCCTCGGCGCCCACCTCGTCCAGCAGGCCGGCGGCGCGGTCGAACCAGAGCCCGTCGGCCATGAGCCGCACGGCGAGCAGCCGGGCCCGACGGACGGGGCCGGCGACCGCGGGGACGTGCAGCCAGGTCTCGACCTGCTCCTGCCAGCGCTCCGTGAGCGTCACGCGCAGGTGCGGGTCCGCGAAGATCACGAGGTCTGCTGCGGAGAGCTCGGCACGGCAGGCCCATTCGAGATAGGCGAGGTGGCGCTGCTCGGCCGGCGCGGAGGCGAGGTCGTCCACGGCCCCCGGAAAGCGGTCGGCGACCTGCGCGAGCAGCTCGCGCTCGTAGCGCGCACTCATCCGGTCGAGGATCGCGCCGAGCAGCTGCTCCTTGGTGGAGAAGTGGTACATCAGCCCGGGCTTGGTGACCCCGGCGGCGCGGGCTGCGGAGTCGAGGGTGAGCGTGCCGCCCTCGCCGAGATGGGCCTCCGCAGCGTCGAGCATCGCCTCGCGGGTCGAGGGGCGGTGCGCGGGGCGGTCCGAGACGGCGGGGACGGTGGGGCGTGCGGAAGCCATGGCACCTCCTGGACCGGGACGACGCAGTTACTTTACCAACCGGCTGGCAAAGTAACGCAAGGGTGGCGACCGGAGATTCCGCTCATTGAGGCTCAGCTCCCGTTCACTCCTCCGGCGCGGGGGCCCAACGGGCGATCTGGGCGGCGCGCAGGGTGCCCATGGTGATACCAGCGCGGTATCATCCAGGCATGGCCATGACTCTGCGACTCACTGATGACGACGAGAAGATCCTCGCCGAGCTCGCCCGCGCGGAGGGCATCAGCCGGCAGGAGGCGACGGTGCGGGCGATCCGCGAGGCGGCGGCGCGACGGGGGCACGAGAGGGCGGTGCAGGACCTGTCCCTGCGTGCACGCACCCGTTACGCCGATCTCCTCGAGCGTCTCGCCCAGTGACCCCGGTCCGCTACCTCTCCCTCGAAGACCTGCTGACGCTGGTCGATGACCTCCAGGTCGGGCCGGTGCGGGACCTCGGCCTCCTGGAATCCGCTGCCCATCGCCCCACGACCACGCTCTGGGGCGCAGAGGCCTACGACGGACTCGACCTGAAGGCAGCAGCGCTGCTCGAGTCGATCGTCCGCAACCACACCCTGCTCGATGGCGACAAGCGGTTGGGATGGCTCGCCGTCGTGGTCTTCCTCGGCCTGAACGGGATCGACCTCGAGGCGCCCGACGACGACGCCTACGACCTGATCATCGCAGTGGCCACGGGACAGCTGCCGATCGAGGACGTCGCCGAGCGCCTCGCCTCCTGGCACTGAGCCGCCGCGCTCACCTCACCGCCCACTCCCCCGCCGCGGGCGCCCACCGTGCGATCTGCGCGGCGAGGTGCCCGGCGCCGTAGCCGTTGTCGATGTTGACCACGCCGATGCCGGGCGCGCAGGCCGAGAGCATGGTGTGCAGCGCCGCCCGGCCGCCCTCGGCGATGCCGTAGCCGACCGAGGTGGGCAGGGCGACCACGGGCGCGCTGATCTGTCCGGCGACCACGGTGGGCAGCGCCCCGTCCATCCCGGCGGCGACCACCACGCACGCCGCCTCCCGCAGCTCCGGCAGGCGGGACTGCAGGCGATGCAGGCCGGCGATGCCGATGTCGGCGATCAGCCGGGCGGGTCGCCCGAGGTGACGGGCGGTGAGCTCGGCCTCGCGGGCCACGGGCAGGTCGCTGGTGCCGGCACACGCGACGACGACCAGGCCCCCGGTCGGCTCCGGCGGGGTCGCGGGCCAGGCGAGGAGGCGGGCGACCGTGTCATGGGAGGCGTCGGGCAGGGCGCCGCGCACTGCCTCGGCGCGGGCGGGGTCCGCCCGGGTGAACAGCACCGGGCCGAGGCCCTCACGCCCCTCGGCGTGCAGGCGCGCGTACTCCGCGGCGATCGCGGCGACCTGTTCGACGCTCTTGGCGTCGCACAGCACGGCCTCGGGGGCGCCGCGGCGGGAGGCGCGATCGAGGTCCAGGTCGAGGAAGCCCTCGATGCGCCCGTCCGCCGCTCCGGCCCCGTCGGTCGTACCCGATTCCTCAGCCACGCGCGCCCTTGCCGAGGATCTGCAGCGAGAACAGTCCTGAGCGGATGCCGTCGAGGTCGATCGTGACGTGCTGGAACCCGGTCTCCTTGCCGGCGGCGACGAGGGCCTCGCGGATCGCGGGCTCCATCGCGCGGGACAGCTCCTCGGTGGGCAGCTCGATGCGGCCGACGGCGCCGTGGTGGCGCACCCGGCAGTCGCTGAAGCCCTGCGCGTAGACGGCGTCCTCGAGGTCGTCGATCTGGCGCAGCTTCTCGGGGGTGACCTCCTGCCCGAAGGGGACGCGGGAGGCGAGGCAGGGGGCGGCGGGCTTGTCCGCGACCGGCAGCGAGAGCTGACGCGCGATCTCCCGCACCTGGGACTTCGTCACGCCGATGGCGGACAGCGGGCGCAGCACCTGGTGGCGCCTCGCGGCGCCGGCGCCGGGGCGGTCGTGCCGGGTGGCGTCGTCGGCGTTCTCGCCGTAGGCGACGGCGTCGAGCCGCTGAGCACCGACGACGTCGTCGCCGATGCGGGTGAACAGCTCGTCCTTGCAGTGGAAGCAGCGGCTCCCGTCGTTCTTCTGATAGTCGGGGTTCTCGCCCTCATGGGTGTGCACCTCGACGACCTCCACGCCGATCACCTCTGCGACCTGGTGCGCCAGGCGCCGCTCACGACGGGCGAGGGACGGCGAGACACCGAGCAGCGCCACCACGTCGCCCGCACCGAGGGTGCGCACGGCGAGGGCGAGCAGGGTCGCGGAGTCGACACCGCCGGAGTAGGCGACGCCCAGGCGGCCGGCGCCCGCGAGCTCCGCGCCGACGGCATCGGCGAGCTCGAGCGCCTCTCCGCGGAGCGCCTCCGGGGTCATCGCGGTGACCTCGAAGCCGGGATGGCCGGGAGAGAACAGGGAGGCGGGGGCCGACGGGGCCGTGCCGAGCGTGAGCGGGACCGGGCGGTCGGACGTGCTGGTCACGAGGCCTGCCCCGTCGCGCCGTCGCGCTCGGAGGCGAGGCGGAACAGCACCTCACCGGCGTGGTCGATCACCAGGGTGTCGGGATCGTTCCGCAGCGCCTCGATGTCCAGGGTGTCGGGGTCCATGTGCAGCACGTTGTACACCTCGCACTCCTCCTTCGGGATGGACGTGGCGAAGTAGCGGTTCACCCGCTGCCTCTCCTCGCCGGTGGCGGGGTCGTAGGTGCCCAGGCCCGTCACATGCGTGGAATGGGCGAGCTCACCCCAGGGGTGGTCCTCGAAGCGCTCCCACTGCTTCGTGAAGTACTCGATGTTGTGGTATCCGATGTCGCGGATGCCGGGGTGCATCGCGGCGACCTCGGTGATGTGGGGGGCGTAGATGATCACGTCGCCGCCGTCGGCGCAGACGGGCTCGGACTTGTAGAAGCCCTTCGCGCCGGTCCACATGTCGTCGTACATCTCCGGTACCAGGGCGACGATACGTTTGTACGGCTTGTCGACGTAGGTGATGTGGGTCTGGGCGGAGATCTTCGCCATCGCGGCCCAGGCGGCCTGCGGGACGCCGAAGGCGACGGCGTTGAGGTCCTGCCCGCCGGAGATCACGTCCATGGTGAAGGCGTACTTCTCGGACTCGATGAGATCGCTCGCGGCGTCGATCAGCTGGCGCACCGGGGTGATGCCGAGCGTGCCGATGATGCGGCTGGCGGTGATCAGCGCCCCCACCCAGTGG
>DATGUQ010000136.1:0-3033 GCA_035301145.1 Brachybacterium sp.
GCTGCTGTACACCTCGATGGTCGGCGAGGCGGTCACCGCGGAGCACCCGGCGCACGACTGGATGAGGAACCACTACGACTGTGCCCTGGACGTGCTCCTCCGGGACCTGCGGAACGGTCAGCGCTCCGGGCACGTGCGCGCCGACGCTCCCGCGGAGACCATCGCGCGCTCGGTCGTGGCCCTCATGGACGGTCTGCAGGTGCAATGGCTGCTGGAGCCCGAGTTCGACATGGCCGCTGCGCTCGCAACGCACGTCGAGGGGCTCAAACGCACCTGGGGCACAGACCCACTCTGACGCGCTCGCGCCGTGGGGTCGACGGGGGTGGTCCAGGGGCGGGGCGCTCCAGGGACGGGGTGGTCCAGGGGCGGGGCGACCCAGGGGCGGGCGCTCCAGGGCCCCGCGACGGGACACGCCCGTCCATTCCCCCGATCGCGTCCGTCAGCGTGCGATATCGGGGGAACGGGTCGGCGTGTCGGCGCCAGGCGGGCGTTGGGCGGGCGCCAGGCGGCCGTCAGGCGTCGATCGCCAGGCGGAATCCCTTGTTCCCGCTCGCGTCCTCGGCGGCGGTGGAGGAGCGGGCGGCCACCCGGTAGCGGTTGCAGTACGAGTCGTGGCACAGGTAGGAGCCGCCGCGCATCACGCGCACGTCCCCGGTGAGCGAGTCCGCCCGACCGGTGGTCCACGGGTCGCTGCACCACTCCCAGACGTTCCCGGCCACTTCGTACAGCCCGTAGCCGTTGGGCGGGAAGGAGCGCACCGGTGCGGTGCCCAGATGGCCGTCCTCGAGGGTGTTGCGCACCGGGAACGCGCCCTGCCAGATGTTGCAGCGGTGCTCCCCGCCCGGGGTGAGCTCGTCGCCCCAGGCGTAGCGGGTCTGGTCCAGACCTCCGCGAGCGGCCTTCTCCCACTCCGCCTCGCGCGGCAGCCGCATCCCGCACCAGGCCGCGAAGGCCTCCGCGTCCCGCAGCGACACGTGCACCACGGGATGATCGCCACGACCCTCGAGCGAGGAGCCCGGTCCCTCGGGCGCATCCCAGCGCGCGCCCTCGACCGCCCGCCACCAGGGCGTACCGGGAGGCTTCCGACTCGCGCGCCGCAGCTCCGCGCCGAGCAGCCCGCCGAACACGAACGACCAGCCGAACTCCTCGGCCTCGGTGACGTACCCGGTCTCGGCCACGAAGGCCGCGAACTCCGCCCCGGTCACGCAGGCGGGATCGATGCGGAAGGCGGGCACGTCGACCGTGCGCACGGGGGACTCGCCGTCGCCGGGATTGCGGTCCGCGTCCTCGGTGCCCATCCGGAAGGGCCCGGCCTCGACGAGCACGGTCCGTTCTGCCCGCGCCCGGACCTCCTCGGTCGGCGCGGCGACGGCGCGGAGGAGGGGATCCGCGGCGACGTCCCGGTGCGTCCCGGCCCGCTCGTCGGCCGAGTCGCCCTCCATACCGGCTCTCCCGGCGGCGCAGCAGCTGCCCGTCCCGGCCATCAGCAGTCCTTCCTCGAGGGATGCGCGGGCGTCGGCTCCACGCAGATCACACGGTAGTCCGATCCGCGCGGGCGGCTCGGCCGGGTCCGCCGGCGCGTTCTGCGGCGGACTGCAGCTGCACGCCACCGCCCTGATGGCCTACGAGCCCGTGCGCGCCGGCACGGAGGCGTCGTACGCCCGCCGCTCGGCGGCCTCCCGTGCCAGGCGCCGCTGCCGGGCCCGCACCCACGCCGCGGTGAAGACAGCTCCGGCCACGATCAGCACCGTCGTGATCAGCGCGAGCACCACCATGTACGTGACCTGCAGGCTCGCCAGCGACAGCAGAGCGCTCGAGGTGATGATGCCCAGCGCATTGGCCGTGCGCAGCTGGGCGAAGACCTCCGCGCGATGCTCCGGGGCGACCAGCGTGTCCAGCACCAGGGAGTAGAAGGTGGACAGCGGTGCCAGCACGGCGCCGACCAGCAGCGCCCCGATCACGGTGGCGGCCACCGAGTGCCCGAAGCCCACGGCCGCCACGCCGAGCGCGGTCACCGCCAGCCAGGCCAGCACGGTGCGGCGGCGCGGCATCCGGTTGTGGATGCTCACCCAGATCCCGCCGAGGATCGAGGTCACGCACAGCGCGACGGGGAACAGCACGCCCCAGGCGGCCGGCATGCCGAAGCCCACCGCGAGCGAGACCGCACCGATCTCGATCGCGGAGATCGACGCGGCGCTCGCCCCGCCGCACACCAGCCAGAGCAGGATGATCGGGGTCAGGCGCAGACGGCTGCGGCGCTGCTCCGGCCCCGGCGCCGTGGCGGTCGCGATCCTCGGCAGCAGCAGCACGGGGCCCATCCCCAGCAGCACCATCGCCCACGCGGCGGCCTGCGGCGAGATGCTGCCCAGCGCCGCGGCGAGCACCGGGGAGGTCACGAAGGTGACCTCGTTGAGGGTGGCGGCCACGCCGAGCGCCCGCGGCAGGCGCGCTGACGGCACCAGGTGGTTCAGCACGGCGCGCAGGTTCCCGTATGCGGCGCCGTTGACCAGTCCAGCGAGCGCGGCACCCGCTACCACCAGGGGGAAGGGCGCCCCGAGCCCGGCGAGGACGGCGATACCCACCAGGGCGAGCGTGCGCAGACCGATCAGCACCCGCAGGAACGGGATCGGGGAGAAGCGTCGCCCGAGCCGGGTGATCGGCACCGCGCCGAGCACCTGCGCGATCGTCATCGCCAGCATCATCGCGGCGCCGCTGGCGGCGTCCCCGGTCAGCGGCAGGGCGATCAGCGAGAAGGCGATCGGCGCCGCGGCCTGCGGCACCGCGAAGGAGCCGGAGGAGATGAACCATCGCAGCAGGGGGCTGCGGGCGGATCCGGCCATGGGGATGCCTCCTTCGGTGCGCAGGGGAGCGGGGAGGCCCACGCCTCCTCTGCGCAACATAGTGCGCATCGGCGATGATGCGCAATATAGTTCCCGTCACCCTCCCGCTAGGCTTCGTGGCACGGATCGGCAGGGGAGTCTGAGGAGGCTGGGCATGAGCGGTGGGATGCGCCCCGCGGTGGTCGAGCAGCTC
>DATGUQ010000137.1:0-7293 GCA_035301145.1 Brachybacterium sp.
CCTCAGCTCCCACGGCCGGTCCATCGCCTCCCGTAGAGAGAAGGACAGTGTGACTTCGCACGAGACCCCTCGTCCCATCGGCATCAACCTGCCGAGCCACGCCCAGGATCCGGATCCGGAAGAGACCCGGGAATGGCTGGACTCGTTCGACGGTCTCGTCGAGCACCGAGGCGCGGAGCGTGCCTCCGAGATCGTCCAGAGCGTCATCCAGCGCGCGCGCGAGGAGGACATCCACCTCCCCGAGTCGCTCACCACGGACTACGTGAACACGATCTCCGAGGATCAGCAGCCGGAGTACCCCGGCGACACCGAGCTCGAGAAGGAGCTGCGCAACATCATCCGCTGGAATGCGGCGATGGTGGTCCACCGTGCGCAGGCCCCCGGCATCGGTGTGGGCGGTCACCTCTCCAGCTACGCCTCGATCGCCACCATGTACGAGGTGGGCTTCAACCACTTCTTCCGCGGGCGCAACCATCCCGGTGGCGGCGACCACGTGTTCTTCCAGGGCCATGCCTCGCCGGGCATCTATGCGCGCGCCTACATGATGGGCCGTCTGTCCCAGGAGGACCTCGACGGCTTCCGGCAGGAGTTCTCCAGCGAGCACGGCATGCCCTCCTACCCGCATCCGCGCGCGATGAAGGACTTCTGGGAGTTCCCGACGGTCTCCATGGGCATCGGCCCGGTCAACGCGATCGAGCAGGCCTCGTTCGACCGCTATCTCCACAACCGGGGCCTGAAGGACACCAGCGAGCAGCACACCTGGGCGTTCCTCGGCGACGGCGAGATGGACGAGGTCGAGTCCCGCGGCGCGCTGCACATCGCAGCGAAGGAGCACCTGGACAACCTCACCTTCGTCGTCAACTGCAACCTGCAGCGCCTGGACGGCCCGGTGCGCGGCAACGGCAAGATCATCCAGGAGCTGGAGAGCCAGTTCCGCGGCGCCGGCTGGAACGTCATCAAGGTGATCTGGGGCTCCGGCTGGGATCCGCTGCTGGCGGAGTCCGAGGACGGCGCGCTGATCGACCTGATGAACGCCACCCCGGACGGTGACTACCAGACCTACCGCGCCGAGAACGGCGCCTTCATCCGCGACAACTTCTTCGGCCGCGACCCGCGCACCAAGGCGCTCGTCGAGGACATGTCCGATGAGGACATCTGGTGGAAGCTCAACCGCGGCGGGCACGACGCGAAGAAGATCTACGCCGCGTTCAAGCAGGCCACCGAGCGCAACGGCAAGCCCACCGTGATCCTCGCGCACACCGTCAAGGGCTACCGCCTGGGCAAGAACTTCGCAGGCCGCAACGCGACCCACCAGATGAAGAAGTTCACCATCGAGGACCTCAAGGCCCTGCGCGACACGCTGCGCATCCCGATCACCGACGAGCAGCTGGACTCCGGCAGCGTCTACGACGCCCCGTTCTACCTGCCCGACGACGACGCCCCGGTGATGAAGTACCTCAAGGAGCACCGCGCGACCCTGGGCGGCCCGGTCCCCTCTCGCAGCACCGAGCACAAGCCGCTCCAGCTGCCCGGCGACAAGGCCTACGAGGTGGTCAAGCGCGGCTCCGGCAAGCAGGAGATCGCCTCCACCATGGCGCTCGTGCGCCTGCTGAAGGACCTCATGCGGGACAAGGAGACCGGCAAGCGCTGGGTGCCGATCGTCCCCGACGAGGCCCGCACCTTCGGCATGGACTCGCTGTTCCCGACCGCGAAGATCTACAACCCCGACGGTCAGAACTACCTCTCGGTGGACCGCGACCTGCTGCTGGCCTACAAGGAGTCCACCTCCGGCCAGATCAAGCACATGGGCATCAACGAGATCTCCTCGACCGCGGCGTTCACCGCGGCGGGCACCTCGTACGCCACGCACGACTTCCCGATGATCCCGTTCTACATCTTCTACTCGATGTTCGGGTTCCAGCGCACCGGAGACTTCTTCTGGGCGGCCGGCGACCAGATGGCCAAGGGCTTCGTGATCGGTGCGACGGCCGGCAAGACGACGCTCGCCGGTGAGGGGTTGCAACACATGGACGGCCACTCGCCGATCCTGGCCTCCACCAACCCCGGCGCGGTCATCTATGACCCCGCCTACGGCTACGAGCTCGGCCACATCATCCGCGACGGTCTGCAGCGCATGTACGGCGAGGACGACCGCCTGCAGGAGGTCTTCTACTACATCACCGTCTACAACGAGCCGATGGTGCAGCCCGCCGAGCCCGAGGACCTCGATGTCGACGGCCTGCTCAAGGGCATCTACGTGCTCGAGGCCGCGCCCGAGGGCGACGGCCCCGAGGCGCAGCTGCTCGCCTCCGGCGTGGGTGTCCCGTGGGCGAAGCACGCCCGCGAGCTGCTCGCCGAGGACTGGGGCGTACGCGCCACCGTCTGGTCGGTCACCTCGTGGACCGAGCTGCGCAAGGAAGCCCAGGAGGTCGAGAAGCACAACCTCCTGAACCCGGAGTCACCGCGCACCCCGTGGATCTCCCAGCGCCTCGAGGGCGTCGAGGGGCCGTTCGTGGCCTCCTCGGACTACGACTTCATGGTCCCGGACATGATCCGCGAGTGGATCCCGGGCCGCTACGGCGTGCTCGGCGCCGACGGCTGGGGCTTCTCGGACACCCGCCCGGCCGCCCGTCGCCACCTGAAGATCGATGCGCACTCGATGGTCGTCAAGGCCCTCCAGCTGCTCGCCAAGGAGGGCACGGTGGATCCGTCGGTGGTCCGCCAGGCCATCGACAAGTACGACCTGACGAACGTGAACGCCGGCGAGTCCGGTTCGTTCGGCGGCGAGTCCTGATCGCCCCGTCGGGCCGCCCGTCGCCTGCGACGGACGGCCCGACGGCCCTGTTCCCCGTCATCGGCCCGTCTCCTCGCGCGAGCGGGCCATCCCCCCGTCCCCTCTGGAGGTTCCCGTGCTCGCGATCGTCTGTCCCGGACAAGGGGCGCAGAAGCCCGGCTTCCTGACCCCGTGGCGCGAGCTGCCGGGCACCGATGAGGCGCTCGCGGCGCTCTCGGCCCCGGCCGGCATCGACCTGCTCCGCCACGGCACCGAATCCGATGCCGAGACCCTCCGCGACACCGCCGTGGCCCAGCCGCTGCTGGTGGCGGCGGGAATCGTCGCCGCCGCCGCGCTCCACCAGGGGGACGGCCTCCCCGCCGCCGACGCCTTCGCCGGGCACAGTGTGGGCGAGCTCACCGCCGCCGCGCTCGCGGGTGTGCTGAGCGACGAGGACGCGATGCGGCTGGTCGCGGTCCGGTCGCAGGCCATGGCGACGGCCGCCGCGGCCGAGCCCACCTCCATGGCGGCGGTGGTCGGGGGCACCCGTGAGAACGTCGTCGCGGCGATCGAGGGTCACGGTCTGCACGCGGCCAACATCAACTCGGCCGCACAGGTGGTCGCTGCGGGCTCCGCCGCGCAGATCGCGGCGCTCGCGGAGGACGGGCCGGCGAAGGCACGCGTGATGCCGCTCCAGGTCGCCGGGGCGTTCCACACCCCGTACATGGCCGGAGCCCGCGACGAGCTCGCCGCCTTCGCCCCGAGCCTGTCCCCCCACGATCCGTCCGTGCCGCTGATCTCGAACGCAGGCGGGGAGGTGGTCGGCTCCGGCGCCCGGTACCTCGAGCTGATCGTGGACCAGGTCGCCTCCCCCGTCGACTGGGAGGCATGCATGGCGACCCTGCGCGATCGCGGTGTCACCGCGATGATCGAGCTCGCGCCCGCCGGGACCCTCACCGGGCTGGCCAAGCGCGAGCTCAAGGGCATCGCCCTGGCGAACCTCAACACCCCCGACGATCTCGACGCCGCCCGCGCCCTGGTGCGCGACCATGCGGGCACCGCCGCCGCAGAGCAGGAGAACTGACATGGCCGTCTCCCTCACCGCCCAGCCGACCGTCGCCGGCTCGCGGGTCCTCGCCTACGGCGCGGCCCGCGGCGACCTCGTCGTGCCCAACGACGATCTCGTCGGCCCGATCGACTCCTCCGACGAATGGATCCGCCAGCGCACGGGGATCATCACCCGCATGCGGGCGAGCAAGGACGTCGGCGTCAAGGATCTCGCGCTGACCGCCGCACGCGAGGCGGTCGAACGCTCCGGCATCGACCTGGAGACCCTCGACGCGATCATCGTCTCCACCATCACCTTCCCGTACCAGACGCCGTCGCTGGCGACGTTGCTGGCCGGGCAGCTCGGCCGGCCCGACGTGATCGCGTACGACATCTCGGCCGCCTGCGCCGGCTTCGCCTACGGGATCGGCCAGGCCGATGCGCTGATCCGCTCGGGCAGCGCGCGCAACGTGCTCGTGATCGGCGCGGAGAAGCTCTCCGACGTGGTCTCCCCCACCGACCGCTCGATCTCCTTCCTGCTCGGGGACGGCGCGGGCGCCGCGGTCGTCGGCCCGAGCGACGAGCCGAGGATCGGCCCCACCGTGTGGGGCAGCGACGGCGACAGCTGGGAGACCATCCGGATGACGAACTCGCTGGTCGAGTTCCGCGACGGCGAGGGCGAGTGGCCCACCCTCGAGCAGGACGGCCGCACCGTGTTCCGCTGGGCCGTGTGGCACACCGCCGACAAGATCCGCGAGATGCTCGAGAGGTCCGGGCTGACCGTCGACGACGTCGACGTGTTCGTCCCCCATCAGGCGAACATGCGGATCATCGACGAGCTCGCCAAGCAGCTGAAGCTGCCCGAGGACGTGGTGATCGGCCGGGACATCGCCGAGACCGGCAACACCTCGGCCGCCTCGATCCCGCTGGCCACCCACCGCCTCATCGAGGAGGGCACGGCGAAGAGCGGCGACGTGCTGGTCCAGTTCGGCTTCGGCGCGGGGCTGGCCTATGCGGGCCAGGTGCTCATCCTGCCCTGACCCGGCCCCGTCCCGTCACTGGGCACTGTCGGCCGCGTCACGCCACGGCGCGGACACGTCCACGACTGGCCGGTTACGATCCGGTAGCACGGGTAGTCTGTGACCGCCACACATCCGCACATCTGAAGGAGCATCCATGGCACACACCGAGAACGAGATCCTCGAGGGCCTCGCCGAGATCGTGAACGAGGAGACCGGTGTCGCCACCGAGGACGTCAAGCTCGACAAGTCCTTCACCGACGACCTCGACATCGACTCCATCTCGATGATGACCATCGTGGTCAACGCCGAGGAGAAGTTCGACGTCCGCATCCCCGACGAAGAGGTCAAGAACCTCGCCACCGTCGGCGACGCCGTCAAGTACATCGAGGGCGCTCAGAACTGAGCCCCGTCTGACGCCCGGGACGTTCCCGTCCCGGGCGTCGCCGTTTCGTCTGCCGCTCCGATCCGGAGGTCCGTATGTCCGTTCCCCGTCCCCGCGTCGCCGTGACCGGCCTCGGCACCGTCAGTCCGCTCGGCGCTGACGTCACCTCCACCTGGGAGGCCGCCCTGACCGGGACCTCCACCGCGCGCACCTTCGACAACGACTGGAAGGAGCGCTACGGGCTGTCCGTGGACTTCGCCTGCCGGCTCGTCCCCGGCGCGCTCGACTCCCTCAGCCGCCCGGAGTCCCGCAAGCTGGATCCCTCCGGGCAGTACTCCATGGTCGCCGCGCGCGAGGCCTGGGCCGACGCAGGCGCCCCCGAGGTAGCTCCGGAGCGGCTCGGCGTCGTGGTCGGCACCGGCATCGGCGGGATCTGGACCACGCTGGACCAGTGGGACGTCGTCCGCGAGCGCGGCGCCCGACGCGTCAACCCGTTCACGGTGCCGATGCTGATGGCGAACTCCTCGGCAGCGAACATCTCGATGGAGCTCGATGCGCGAGCCGGTGCTCACACCCCCGTCTCCGCCTGCGCCTCCGGCGCCGAAGCGGTCGCGCTGGGGATGGGGATGATCCGCGACGGACGTGCCGACGTGGTCGTCGTCGGCGGCACCGAGGCCTCGATCCACCCGATGACGATCGCCGCGTTCGCGAACATCCGCGCCCTCTCGTCGCGGGTGGACGATCCGGAGCACGCCTCGCGGCCCTACGACGTGGACCGGGACGGCTTCGTCCTCGGTGAGGGCGCCGCCATCCTGGTGCTCGAGAGCGAGGAGCACGCCGCCGCTCGCGGTGCCCGCGTCTACGCCTACGCCGCAGGGCGCGGGATGGCCTCGGACGCCCACCACATCTCGGCCCCCTCGGCGGAGGGCCAGGCCCGCGCCGTCAGCGAGGCCGTGGAGGACGCCGGGATCGCCGCCGGCGACGTCGTCCACGTCAACGCCCACGGCACCTCCACCCCGCTCGGCGACATCGGCGAGCTGCGCGCCGTCTCCGACGCGCTGGGCGGTGTCACCGATCAGATCGTGGTCTCCTCGACGAAGTCGATGACCGGCCATCTGCTCGGCGGCGCGGGTGCGCTGGAGTCCGTGTTCTCGATCCTGGCCGCGCACCATCGGACGGCGCCTCCGACGATCAACATCGAGAACCTCGATCCCGAGACCCCGATTCGGATCGCGCAGAACGGCGCCGTCGAGCTGCCCGAGGGCGACATCGCCGTGCTCAACAACGCGTTCGGCTTCGGCGGTCACGACATCGCGACGGTCTTCACCAGCGCCTGAGCGGCCGCAGCGCCGACGGCGACCCTCCGCGTCCCTCCCGTCCCGGGGAGGCGGAGGGTCGCCGTCGTCCGGGGCGAGCGGGCCGGGCCCCGAGCCTGTGGTGCCCCGGGGCCCGGCGCGTCCCTCAGCTGACGCGGTGCAGCCAGCGCATCGGCACGCCCTCGCCGGCGTGGCGGTAGATCTCGAGGTCCTCGTCCCAGGGCGCGCCCAGGGCGATGCCCAGCTCGCGGCGCAGCGCCACCGGATCCTCGCCCGCCCGTTCCATACAGCCGCGCACATGGTCCTCGGTGAGCACGATGTTGCCGGCGTGGTCGGTCGCGGCGTGGTGGATGCCGAGCTCCGGCGTGCAGCTCCATCGCGCCCCGTCGACCGCAGCGGTGGATTCCTGCGTCACCTCGAAGCGCACCTCGTGCATCCCGCGCAGGGCGCTGACGAGCCGGGCGCCGGTGTCCTCCCGGCCGCGCCAGGTCATCTCGGCCCGCTGCAGCCCGCGGCCCACCGGCTGGTCCTCCCAGCGGATGCGTGCGGGCACGCCGAGGACTCCGCTGGCGGCCCATTCGATATGCGGGGCGAGAGCTCGCGGAGCGGAGTGGATGTACAGAACGCCCTGGGTCATCTCGTTCCTTCCGGTGTCCGATGCGTCTTCCCCAACGAATCGGCCCTGCGGAGGGATCTGATGACAGCGGGTTCCTGCCAGTGCTGAGCTTAGAGGGTCTCCCTGATCTGGCGCAA
>DATGUQ010000138.1:0-19048 GCA_035301145.1 Brachybacterium sp.
TCTCCACCGCCCCCTCCGTGGTCTACCAGGTCGTGATGGAGGACGGCACCGAGATCGAGGTGCTGAACCCCTCCGACTTCCCCGAGGGGAAGGTGAACCAGATCAGCGAGCCCGTCGCCTCGGCGACGATCCTCGTGCCCAGCGAGTTCATCGGCGCGGTCATGGAGCTGTGCCAGTCCAAGCGCGGCACCCTCGGCGGCATGGACTACCTCAGCGAGGACCGCGTCGAGCTGCGCTACACCCTGCCGCTGGCCGAGATCGTCTTCGACTTCTTCGACCAGCTGAAGTCCAAGACCCGCGGCTACGCCTCGCTGGACTACGACGTCTCCGGCGAGCAGACCGCGGACCTGGTCAAGGTCGACATCCTCCTGCAGGGCGAGCCGGTCGACGCGTTCAGCGCGATCGTGCACCGCGACAAGGCCTACTCCTACGGCGTGGACATGTCCGGCAAGCTCAAGAACCTCATCCCCCGCCAGCAGTTCGAGGTCCCGATCCAGGCCGCGATCGGCTCGCGCATCATCGCCCGCGAGAACATCCGCGCGATTCGCAAGGATGTGCTCTCCAAGTGCTACGGGGGTGACATCTCCCGCAAGCGCAAGCTCCTGGAGAAGCAGAAGGAGGGCAAGAAGCGCATGAAGAACATCGGGTCCGTCGAGGTCCCGCAGGAGGCGTTCATCGCCGCGCTCTCCTCCGACGAGGGCGACATGCCGAAGGACGCCAAGAAGAAGTGAGCGCCGGGACGGGACGGATCGCGGCGGTCTGCACCGTCGCCCAGCTCTTCCCGGTCGCCTCCAGCGGCCTGATGAGCGGGATCGACAAGCGGCCCGTCGACGGGCCCGTCCGCCTGCTCACCCACGGGGTGCTCGGCGACGTCCAGGGCGACCGCGAGCACCACGGCGGGCTCTTCAAAGCCGTCTACGCCTATGCGCGCGAGACCCGTCTGGCCCATGCGGCCGCCCGCGGGCTCGATCTGCCCGACGGCTCGTTCGGGGAGAACCTGGTGACCACCGGCCAGGACACCGACGAGACCGTGATCGGGGAGCGCTGGCGCGTGGGGACCGCCGAGCTCGAGGCGACCACCGTGCGCAACCCCTGCGGCACCTTCTCCGCCTGGATCGGCGATCGCCGCTGGGGCAGGCACTTCACCGCCGCCGGCGGCGCCGGCGCCTACTTCCGGGTGCTCGTCGAGGGGGAGACCTCCGCCGGTGACGAGATCGAGGTGCTGCACCGCCCCGAGCACGGGGTCACCATCGGTGACGCCTTCCGCGGCCTGGACCCCCGCCAGGCCCGGGACCTGCTCGACTGGGCCGAGGCGACCGGCACCGTGCTGTACGACTCGCTGGTCGGCGGTGCGCAGAACACCCTGCGCCGCGCCGGTGAGGACCACGACTTCCCCGACCGGCTGCGGTCCACGGGCCGCGGTCTCGGGATGGGGATGGGCCTGTGAAGGCGCTGTCCGTCTACATCCACGTCCCCTTCTGCGCGGTGCGCTGCGGGTACTGCGACTTCAACACCTACACCGCCACCGAGCTCGGCGGCGGCGGATCCCAGGCCGAGTACCCGGACAACGCGAAGCGGGAGATGGCTCTGGTCCTCGCCGCCGACCGCGAGGCCGGGTACGAGTACGAGCAGGTCTCGACCGTGTTCTTCGGCGGAGGCACCCCCACCCTGCTGCCCGCGGACGACCTGATCTCGATGCTCGAGCACCTGCGCACCCTGATCCCGCTCGCGGGCGACGCCGAGGTCACCACCGAGGCGAACCCCGACTCCGTCACCCGTGCCTCCCTGTCGAGGCTCGCCGCCGGAGGCGTCACCCGGGTCTCCTTCGGCATGCAGTCCGCCGTGCCCTCGGTGCTCGCCACGCTGGACCGCACCCACGACCCCGAGAAGGTGCCGCAGGCCGTGACCTGGGCCCGAGAGGCCGGGCTCGACGTCAGCCTCGACCTCATCTACGGCACCCCGGGCGAGACGATCCAGGACGTCGAGACCTCCGTGAAGGCCGCACTGGCCTGCGGCATCGACCACATGTCGGCGTACTCGCTGATCATCGAGGGCAACACCGCGATGGCCCGCCAGCTGCGCCGCGGCGAGCTCGAAGCCCCCGATCCCGACGACATGGCCGACAAGTACGAGCTGATCGACGACCTCGCGCGTGCCGACGGGCTGTCCTGGTACGAGGTCTCCAACTGGGCCCGCACCCCGGCACAGCGCTCCCGTCACAACCTCGCCTACTGGCGCGGCACCGACTGGTGGGGGATCGGGCCCGGGGCCCACCGTCACCGCGACGGCCTGCGCGCCTGGAACGTGAAGCACCCCAGCCGCTACGCGAGGATGCTCGCCGCCGGGGAGATGCCGGTGGCGGACTCCGAACAGGTCACCGCCGAGGACCGGCTGGTCGAGCGGATCATGCTCGAGCTGCGGATCGCCGACGGTCTCGACGTCGAGGTGGTCCCCGAGGAGCGCCGGCCGATGCTCGCCGTCCACCGCGACCGCGGCCACCTGGATCCCGGCGCCCTCGCGGCCGGACGCGCGGTGCTCACCCGCAGCGGCCGGCTGCTCGCCGATGCGGTGATCCGAGACCTGGTGCCGTGAACGCCGAAGAGGCACACTGAGCCGATGGACGCCGCCACGAAGCCCACCACCGTCGACGAGTACCACGCCGCGCTCGAGGGACCGGCGGCCGCGCTGATGGGGCAGCTGCGGGAGCTGGTTCGCGAGGAGCTGCCGCAGAGCACCGAGGCGCTGAAATGGAACGCCCCGGCGACGGTGCACCCGAGCGGGACGATCCTGCTGATGATGAGCGCCCACCGGGCCCATGCGAACGTCACCTTCACACCCAGCACCCGGGAGGCCTTCGCCGAGGAGCTCGCGGACTTCGAGACCGGCAAGGGCAGCGTGAAGCTCCGCTACGGTCTGCCGCTGCCCGCGGATCTGCTGCGCGCGATGATCGCGCACCGGCTGCGCGAGTACGAGCAGGACGGCGTGACCTGGATGTGAGCACGGCGCCGTCCGGTACCGAGCCCGCACGCGACTCGCCCGGGATCCACGAGGGATCCCGGGGGCGAGACGGTTCAGCGAGCGGCGGGCGCCGCGACGCTCACTTGATCAGGCGGATGTTGAACGGGTACTTCCAGTACTCGCCCTGGTGGGCCTTGACCGCGCCGATGATCGCGAACACCAGCTGCAGCAGGGCCGGCACGCCGACCAGCGGGTACATGAACGAGGCGAGCCCCAGGGTGAAGATCGTCAGGATCGTGATCGCGACGCCGAGCACGATCTGGGCGACCAGCACCGCGATCGCACCGTTGAGCGCCTCGGCGGAGTGGAAGCGCACGAAGCGGTCCCGGTCCTTGTACATCAGGAAGATGACCAACGGGCCCACCCAGCCCAGGAAGCCCCAGCTGATCACATGGCCGCCGGCCACCAGGGCCTGCGCGACGGTCGCCCACATGCGCGAGTCCGACTCGCTGACGGCCTGACCGGTCAGCGGTCCGTCGTGGACGCCGGCGGTGCCGGCGGGCGGGACGGTGCCGCCCTGGGCGGCACCGGGGCCGTAGGGGGACTGCTGCGCGGACGGGGCCTGCTGCGCGTACTGCGCCTGTGGGGTCGCGTACGGATCGTGGGCGGGCGGGGTCTGCTGGGGTGCCGGCTCGGCGTCGATGTCCAGCGGGTTGCTCCGCGGGGCGTCGGCGGCGACGGCGTAGGGATCGTGCGGGTGCAGCGCCGGATCGGAGGTCGGAGCGCCCTGTTCCGAGGCGTCCGCCGCAGGGGCCGCAGCGTGCGGTTCGGCGGCGGCGGGCTGCTGTGCGTACGGGTCGTGGGGGTGCGGTGTCTGGCTCATGGTTCCCTCTTCGTCACGGGCCGGCACAGGACCGGCGGCTGGCTGGTGAGACCACCGTAGTTCGCGCCGGCGGCAGCGTCAGCGCGGCGAACCGCCGCGTCCTGCGGGGGATATCCCCCAGACCGTGGCCCGTTCAGGACGGGTCGACGGTCACGAAGTCGATGAGCTCCTCGATCCGGCCGGAGAGGGTGGGCTCGACGTCCGCGTAGGAGCGCACGGTCGACAGGATCCGCTTCCAGCCCAGACCGATGTCGGCCCGGTCGGCGTGCGGCCAGCCGAGCGCCTTGAGGGAGCCGACCTTGATGTCGGTGCCCTTGGGGACGTGCGGCCACTCCTTCAGCCCCACCCGCGCCGGCTTGACCGCTTGCCACACGTCCACGTACGGGTGGCCGAGCACGGCCACGTTGCCGCGGGCACCCGGGAGAGCCATCACCTCGGCGGCGATGCGGGACTCCTTCGAGCCCTTCACCAGGTGGTCCACGAGGATCCCGAGCCGGCGGCCCGCCGACGGGCCGAACTCGCGCACGCGCTCGGCGAGGTCGTCCGCCCCGTCGAGCTGCTCGACGACGATCCCCTCGATGCGCAGGTCATGGCCCCAGACCTTCTGCACCAGCTCGGCGTCATGGGTGCCCTCGACCCAGATGCGGGACGCGCGCGCGGTGCGGGCCTTCGCCCCCTCGACGTAGACGGACCCCGAGGCCGAGCGCCGGCGCACCGGTCCCTTCGGCGCCGCGGCGACCGCTCGGTGGAGCACCACCGGCTTCCCGTCGATCATGAACCCGGGACCGAGCGGGAACGTGCGCCGCACACCGCGACGGTCCTCGAGCTCGACCACCTGCTCGCCCGCGATCTTCTCGACGCGCGTGACGGCTCCGGTGAATCCGGTCGAGGCCTCCTCGACGACCAGGTCGCGCGTCGCGGGCACCTCCCGGGCGACGGGGCGGCGACGATGATGGGCGGGCGGACCGGAGGACAGCACGTCGCGGCCGTACCGGTCGGGGAAGTCAGCAGGCACGCGCGTCACCGTACACCCGTGGCGAACACCTCCCCGCGCAGCACGCCGGGGCGGCGTAGGATTGGCACTTGGCACGGCAGAGTGCCAGTCTGGACCGACCGGGCAACCGCTCCGACCACGAGACGACAGCACGCAGCGCAGGAGGTGAGGGAGACGGAGGACCGCAAGCTCCACATCCTCGGCGCGATCGTCGAGGACTACGTCGCCACCCGCGAGCCGGTCGGCTCCAAGTCGCTGCTGGAGCGGCACGAGCTCGGCGTCTCCGCCGCGACCGTGCGCAACGACATGTCGCTGCTGGAGGAGGAGGGGCTGATCCATCAGCCCCACACCTCGGCGGGGCGGGTCCCCACCGACAAGGGCTATCGCACCTTCGTCGACCATGTCGCGACCATCAAGCCGCTGTCGGCGCCCGAACGGCGGGCCATCCGCGCCCTGCTCGAGGACGCCGGCGACGTCGAGGAGCTGCTGGCCCGCACCGTGCGGCTGCTCGCACAGCTGACACAGCAGGTCGCGATGGTGCAGTACCCCGCGCGCCGACAGGCCCGGATCCGCCACGTCGAACTGGTCAAGGTCGCCGACTCCCTGCTCCTGGTGGTGCTGATCCTCGAATCCGGCCGCGTGGACCAGCGCACCGTCCCGGTCACGGCGGGCAGGCCCGCGGAGTACTACGCGGTGCTGCGCGACCATCTCAACCGGGTCGTCGCCGGCCGCGAGGTCACCGATCTGGCCGCACCCCTGACCGAGTACCTCGATTCGCTGCCCCTGCCCGAGCGTCCGGCCGCCGCCGAGGTGGCCGACGCCCTCGCGGCCCTGGCCGCGACCCGTGCCGAGGACCGCATCATGATGGCCGGGACCGCGAACATCGCCCGTTCCGCGCAGGACTTCGCCCGTGACGTGGAGCCGCTGCTGGACGTGCTGGAGGAGCAGCTGGTGCTGCTGCGCCTGTTCACCGAGATGCACGTGTCCCCGGGGTCCGTCGAGGTGCGCATCGGCTCGGAGCTCGAGGACAGCGCACTGCACTCGGCCTCCGTGGTCGGCGCCGGCTACGGGGCGGGCTCCCATCTGGCGATCCTGGGCCCGCGCCGGATGGACTACGTCACCGGGATCTCCACGGTCCAGGCCATCGCCCGCTACGTCTCCCGCTATCTCGAATAGGAGCGCCGCGGCACCTCTCGACCCGCCCCGCACCGCTCGACCGCCCGTGTCCCGCCGCCGCCCGCCCCGGCCCCGACACCCCGACCCCGCGAAGGAACCCATCCCTGTGAACGAGGACTACTACGACCTGCTCGGCGTCTCCCGCGAGGCCTCGACCGACGAGATCAAGAAGGCGTACCGCAAACTCGCCCGCACCCTCCATCCGGACGTGAACCCGGACCCGGACGCCGCCGAGAAGTTCAAGCGGGTCTCGCAGGCCTACGAGACGCTGTCCAACGCGGACAAGCGCCGCCAGTACGACATGGGCGGCGGCCCCGGGATGGGCGGCTTCCCCGGCGGTGGGGCCGGCTTCGACTTCAACGACATCTTCGACATGTTCGCCGGCGCCTCCGGCATGCGCGGCCGCAGCCAGGGCCCGGTGCCGCGCCAGCGCCGCGGCGGTGACGTGCTGCGTCGTGTGCGGATCGAGCTGCGCGACGTGGTCTTCGGCACCGAGGAGGAGGTCACCTTCCGGACGGCCGTGCTGTGCGAGCGCTGCTCCGGCTCCTGCTGCGAGCCCGGCACCAGCCCCACCCGCTGCACCGCCTGCTCCGGCTCCGGCCACGTGCAGCGCGTCGCCCAGTCGCTGCTGGGCCAGATGGTCACGATGGCGCCGTGCCCCACCTGCGACGGCCACGGCGACGTGATCGAGAGCCCCTGCACCGCCTGCTCCGGGCACGGCCGCACCGCCACCGAGCGCTCCGTCACCGTGCGCATCCCCTCCGGCGTCGAGAACGGCACCCGCATCCAGCTGCGCGGCGAGGGCGAGACCGGTGAGGCGGGCGGCCCCTCGGGCGACCTCTTCGTCGAGCTCACCGTCGCGGACCACGAGATGTTCGACCGCGACGGCGACGACCTGGTGACCACCATCGCGGTGCCCATGACCACGGCCGCCCTCGGCGCGACCATCCCCCTGGACACCTTCGACGGCGAGCAGGAGCTGGACGTCCGTCCCGGCGCGCAGCCCGGTGAGGAGATCACCCTGAAGGGCCTGGGCGTCACGCCTCTGCGGCGTGAGCGGCGCGGCGACATCCGCGTGGTGCTCGACGTGGACGTCCCCTCCTCGCTCTCCGAACAGGAGCGGGAGCTGCTGGAGCAGTTCGCCGCCCTGCGCGGTGACGAGACCACGAGGCGCGCCAAGGGCCAGCGCGGTCCGTTCGCGAAGCTGCGCGAGCGCCTGCGCGACCTCTGAGCCGACCGGGGAGCATCCGATGCCCACCACACCGCCCGGGTTCCTGATCCTCGACGACTCCCTGGCCACCGCCGTCGCGGGTGAGGCACTCGTGCTGGAGGGCGATGAGGGGCGCCACGCCGCGAAGGTCGCCCGGATCGGGGTGGGGGAGCAGGTGCTGCTCACCGACGCCCCGGGCCGCCAGGTGCTCGCCGAGGTGACCGCCGCCCGCAAGGAGACGCTGGATCTGCGACTGCTGACGGACCCGTCCCCGGCCGTGCAGCGCCTGCCCCGCCTCACCCTGGTGCAGGCCCTGGCCACCGGCGGGCGGGACGAGCAGGCCGTCGAATCCGCCACGGAGCTCGGGGTCGACGCCGTGGTGCCGTGGATCGCGCGGCGCTCGGTGTCCGTCTGGCGCGGGGAGAAGCTGCGCAAGGGCCGGGCGAGATGGGCGGCGACCGCCCGGGCGGCGGTCAAGCAGTGCCGCCGCCCCGGCATCCCCGAGGTCGGCGAGCCCGCGAGCACGGCACAGCTGCTCTCACAGCTGCGCGAGCGCACGGCCGACGGCGCCTCGGTGCTGGTGCTGCACGAGCAGGAGTCCGTCGGACTCATGAGCCTCGCCGAGCAGCTGCGTTCTGCGAGCGAGGACGGTCTCGAGGAGATCGTCGTGATCGTCGGCCCCGAGGGCGGGATCGATCCCGAGGAGCTCGCGCAGCTGCGGGAGGCCGGGGCCCGCTCCGTGCTGCTCGGCCCCGAGGTGCTGCGCTCCTCGACCGCCGGGCCCGCCGCCATCGCGGTGCTCAGCGCACTGGTGGGTCGCTGGGGCTGAGACGGCGCGATGACCCCGCCGGGACGGCAACTCCGACGGGGCCGTGACGAGGCGGGGTGGGTCAGCCGACGACGACGGGGGCCTGCGAGGTGATCGCGGTCAGCCGCTCGCGCAGCGCAGCGGTCTTCTCCTCGGCGACGAAGAGCTCGCCCTCGACGGAGAGATCCTCACGGAAGCCCAGGCCGATCGAACCGACCACGTCGGCGCCGAGGCGGGTCATCAGGGCCTCCAGCAGCGGCAGCACCTCGCCCGCGGAGCCCCATCCGTAGCCGACCAGGAGCGTGGGCATCCGGTTCCACTCCTCGTACAGGAAGTCGATCGCGTTCTTGAGCGCACCCGGGTAGGAGCCGTTGTACTGCGGGGTGAGGATCACCAGCGCATCGAGGGCATCGATCCGCTCGCCCCAGCGGCGTGCGTGCTCCGTCTCCTTGGGCAGGCCCTGCTTGGGGCTGCTCGCGCCGTCGAAGGCCGGGAGCGCGGCATCGCGAAGGTCGATGAGATCCACGTCGACCCCGGAGGGGACCGCGTCGCGGACCCAGGTGAAGACCTTCTCCCCGACACGGTTCGGGCGGGCACTGGACTGGATGATTCCGAGCTTCGTCATAGTGATTTAAACTTCGCATACCTTTCGGGAGTTCCTCAAGCCGAGGTGGCGTTCCTCGCTCCCGTAGACTCCCGGACATGGGAAACAGCATCACCGAGCCCGTCACACGGCGTCACGATCCGGACTGCGTCTTCTGCCGGATCGTCGCCGGCGAGATCCCGTCCGAGCGCGTGCACGAGGATGACCAGGTCATCGCCTTCAAGGACCTGCACCCGCAGGCGCCGGTGCACCTCCTCGTCGTACCCCGCGAGCACCGCCGCGACGTGACCGAGCTCGCGCAGGAGCCCGAGCTGCTCGCCCGCACCGCTGCGGTCGCCGGTCAGCTCGCCGCCGCCTTCGCGGACGGCGACTTCCGTCTCGTCTTCAACACCGGCGCGAGCGCGGGGCAGTCCGTCTTCCACGTGCACGCGCACGTCCTGGCGGGCGGGGAGCTCGCAGAAGGAGAACTGTGACGGACCCCCTCAGCCCGGCCCCGGGCCGGCCCCCGGAGGTCGTCGAACGCAAGCTGGCGATCCCCGACCACCTCAGCCCCTTCCAGGTGCTGGGGGAGAACGACCAGGCCCTCGCCGCTCTCGAGGACGCGGTGCCCGACACCGACGTCCACGTGCGCGGTCACCAGGTCACCCTGCGCGGCACCGAGGAGGCGCTGCGCCGGAGCATGCACATCATGCGCTCCCTGATCGAGCTGGCCAGCACCGGCCAGGCCGTGACCGCCGAGGCCGTCCACCGTGCCGCGGACCTCTACGGCGACGACCGCGCGGACGGGCGCAAGCTCGAGCAGGTGCTCTCGCGCACCATCCTCTCCTCCCGGGGGCGCACCATCCGGCCCAAGACCGTGGGGCAGAAGACGTACACCGAGGCGATCGAGTCCTCGACCATCACGTTCGGCATCGGGCCGGCCGGCACGGGCAAGACCTACCTCGCCGTCGCCATGGCGGTCCAGCAGCTGCTGAGCAAGCAGATCAACCGGATCATCCTCACCCGGCCCGCGGTCGAGGCGGGGGAGCGGCTCGGCTTCCTGCCCGGCGGGCTCAACGAGAAGATCGACCCGTACCTGCGGCCCCTGTACGACGCGCTGCACGACATGCTGGACCCCGAGTCGATCCCGCGCCTGATGGCCGCCGGCACCATCGAGGTCGCGCCGCTGGCCTACATGCGCGGCCGCACCCTCAACGATGCGTTCATCATCCTCGACGAGGCGCAGAACACCACGCCCGAGCAGATGAAGATGTTCCTCACCCGCCTGGGCTTCAACTCCACCATGGTGGTCACCGGCGACGTCACACAGGTCGATCTGCCCGGCGCCCAGCAGAGCGGCCTGCGGGTGGTGGAGAAGGTGCTCTCCGGCATCGACGACATCTCCTTCTGCCGCCTCTCCTCCCGCGACGTGGTGCGCCACCGACTGGTCAGCGACATCGTCGATGCCTACGGGCGCTGGGAGATCCGACCCAGGGGCAGCCGAGACTCCCGCCACCGCCCGACCGAGGGGGACCACGCATGACGATCGAGATCCGCAACGAGACCACCGCGGTCGTCGACGAGAAGGAGTTCGTCGAACTCTCGCGCTTCGTCTTCGAGGCGATGCACCTGCATCCGGCCACCGAGATGTCGATCCTGTTCGTCGACGAGGAGGCGATGGAGAAGCTGCACGTGCAGTGGCTGGACCTGCCCGGCCCCACCGACGTGATGAGCTTCCCGATGGACGAGCTGATCCCCGGCACGCCGCAGCAGCCCGCTCCGGAGGGTCTGCTGGGCGACGTGGTGCTGTGCCCCTCGGTCGCCGCCGCGCAGGCCGCCGAGTCCGGCCACAGCGCCGTCGAGGAGATGCTGCTGCTGACCGTCCACTCGATCCTCCACCTTTTGGGCTACGACCACATGGAGGAGGACGAGCGCACCGAGATGTTCGAGCTCCAGCGCACCCTGCTGCTCACCTTCCTCGCCTCCCGCACCACCGGCTGACCGCCCGCCCCATGACACCTGCGGAACCCATCCCCGGGGCGGCCCCGTGCTGACCCTCGCCCTGCTCGCCCTGATCCCGCTGATCGTCGCCTCCGGGGTGGTGGCCGCCGTGCTCACCGCGGTCGACGCCGCGCAGCTCTCCGTCTCCCGCAGCGTGCTGGACAAGGCGCTGTCCACGCGTCCGACGCCGGTGCGGGACCGGGTGCTCGCCCAACAGGAGGACACCGCCCGCACCCTGGCCTCGGTGTCGCTCGGCCGCATGCTCGCCGAGACCGTGATGGTCGCCTCCGTGGCCGGTGTGACGGTGGCCGTGCGCGACCACCTCGGCCACACCGGCCTGATGCTGCCGGGCATCGCGACCGTGGTCGTGGCCGGGCTGCTGGTGCTGATCGTGCTCGCGATCTCGCCGCGGACGATCGGCCGCAGCCGGCCCGAATCGGTGCTGATCTCCAACCGGTGGCTGGTCACCGTGGTGCGGGCCCTGCTGTGGCTGCCCGCCGGGGCGCTGACGAGCCTGGGCGCGACGCTCGCGACCCGCTCGGCCGGGCCGGACAGGCCCGAGGACGGCGCCGAGAAGGCGCGCAAGAACGTGGACCGCGCCCTCGAGGACGAGCACGTCCGCGACGGCGAGCGCGACATGATCCAGGGCGTCTTCGACCTGCGCGGCACGATGGTCCGCGAGCTGATGGTGCCCCGGCCCGACATGCTGACGATCCCCGCCGACGCGAGCGCCGAGACGGCGATGCAGCTGTTCGTCCGCTCCGGCTACTCCCGCATCCCCGTGATCGGCGAGAACGTCGACGACCTCTGCGGCATCCTCTACGTCAAGGACGTCATGCGGGCGATCCACTCCCCGTGGGACCCGCGGCCGCAGCGGCCCGTGCACGAGATCCTGCGCCCGGCGCGCTTCGCCCCCGAGTTCGTGGCCGCGGACTCGGTGCTCGCGCAGATGCAGACCAGCCACGTGCACATCACCGTCCTGGTGGACGAGTACGGGGGAGTGGCCGGGATCGTCACCATCGAGGACATCCTCGAGGAGATCGTCGGCGACATCGCGGACGAGCACGACCGCCACGAACCCGAGATCCAGGACCTGGGAGGCGGGCGGTACCGGGTCCCCGCGCGGGCGGGGCTCTCCGAGGTCGGCGACCTGTTCGGTCTCGAGCTCGACGACGACGACATCGACAGCGTCGGCGGACTGCTGGCCAAGGCCACCGGACGGGTGCCGATCCCCGGCACCCAGGTGAACGTGCTCGGTCTCGAACTCGAGGCGGAGAAGAGCGCCGGCCGCCGCAAGCGCCTGTCCACCGTGCTGGTGCGCAGGGCCCCGGAGGACCAGGACCAGCAGGACGAGAGCCAGGAGGACGACGATGAGCGCTGAGCAGCGGCAGGACGGCCAGCACGTGCAGGACGGCCAGGAACCGGACGTGGCGGGGACGCAGGGCACGGGCCCCCACCGCTCCGGCTTCGTGGCCCTGGTGGGACGGCCGAACGTCGGCAAGTCGACGCTCACCAACGCGCTGGTGGGGGAGAAGGTCGCGATCACCTCCACCAAGCCCCAGACCACCCGGCGGGCCATCCGCGGCATCGTCACCCGCCCGGGCGCCCAGATCATCCTGGTGGACACCCCCGGTGTGCACCGCCCCCGCACGCTGCTCGGCGAACGGCTCAACGACTTGGTGCGCGAGACGCTCGGCGAGGTCGACGTGGTGGGCTTCTGCCTCCCCGCGGACCAGAAGATCGGCCCGGGCGACCGCTTCATCGCCGAGGACCTCGAGGAGATGCGCCGCGGCCGGCGCGGCCCGAGGGTGGTCGCGATCGTCACCAAGATCGACCTGGTGGGCCGTGACGTCCTGGCAGAGCACCTGATGGCCGTGGACCAGCTGATGGGCTTCGACGAGATCGTCCCGATCTCCGCGGTCGAGGGAGAGCAGATCGACGTGCTGCTGGAGGTCGTCTCCGCCCAGCTCCCCGAGGGCCCGCAGCTGTACCCCGACGACCAGCTCACCGAGGAGTCCCGCGCCGACCGCATCTCGGAGCTGATCCGCGAAGCGGCGCTCGAGGGCGTGCGCGACGAGCTCCCGCACTCGATCGCGGTGGTGGTCGAGGAGGTCGTCGAGACCGATCCGGGAGGCGATCCCTTCGCCGAGGTCGCTCCCGGCGAGGGGCGCCTGGTGGTCCGCGCGACCCTGTTCGTCGAGCGCGACAGCCAGAAGGGCATCATCATCGGCAGGGGCGGCTCACGCCTGCGGGAGGTCGGGTCGCGGGCCCGTGCTGAGATCAACCGCCTGCTGGGCCGCAAGGTCCATCTGGACCTGCGGATAAAGGTCGCCAAGGAGTGGCAGCGCGATCCCAAGCAGCTGGGCAGGCTGGGGTTCTGAGGCGCGGCCCGGCGCCGCGGCGTTCATATCGTGAGCAATGCCGACCCGCCCCGTCGGCGGTGCTACCGTGACGAGCATGCGTGGATCGCTGCTCCTGCTTAGTCGCCGCGACGGGACCTGAACGCCGGGACCCCGCCGCGGCTGACGTGTTGCCCGGCGACCGGCACCCCAGCGAGAAGGATTCCCAGATGACTGACTCCACGATCACCTCCGCCCCTGCGGTCGCGGCCGACGCCGACCCCGAGGCACCCGTCGTCGGCACCACCGGCGACGCCCCGCAGCAGCCCTCCGGCATGCCGATCCACAAGTACCTGCCCTTCCACGAGCAGATCCGGGTCGAGCTGCCGGACCGCACCTGGCCCTCCCGCCGCATCACCCGCGCCCCCCGCTGGTGCGCGGTCGACCTGCGGGACGGCAACCAGGCCCTCATCGACCCGATGAACTCCGAACGCAAGCTGCGGATGTTCGAACTGCTGGTGGCGATGGGCTACAAGGAGATCGAGGTCGGTTTCCCCTCCGCCTCGAAGACCGACTTCGACTTCGTGCGCACCCTCATCGAGGAGGACCGCATCCCCGAGGACGTGTCGATCCAGGTGCTCACCCAGTCCCGCGAGCACCTCATCGAGCGCACCTACGAGGCGATCGCCGGGGCGAGGCGCGCCGTCGTGCACCTGTACAACTCCACCTCCGTCGTCCAGCGAGACGTGGTCTTCCGCGCCGACGAGGACACGGTGCTGGACATCGCCGTGCAGGGCGCGATGCTGTGCCGCAAGTACGAGGAGACCGTCCCGGACACGCAGGTCACCTACCAGTACTCGCCCGAGTCCTACACCGGCACCGAGCTCGAGTACGCGCTGCGGGTGTGCAACGCCGTGATCGAGGTGTTCAAGCCCACGCCCGACGACAAGATGATCATCAACCTGCCGGCGACGGTGGAGATGGCCACCCCGAACGTGTACGCCGACTCGATCGAGTGGATGCACCGGCACCTGGACCGCCGCGACTCGATCGTGCTCTCGCTGCACCCGCACAACGACCGGGGCACCGGTGTCGCGGCGGCGGAGCTGGGCTACCTCGCCGGTGCGGACCGGATCGAGGGCTGCCTGTTCGGCAACGGCGAGCGCACCGGCAACGTGGACCTGGTGACGCTGGGGCTGAACCTGTTCAGTCAGGGCATCGACCCGCAGATCGACTTCTCGGACCTCACCGAGGTGCGCCGCACCGTCGAGCACTGCAACCAGATGCCCGTCCCCGAGCGCAGCCCCTACGGCGGCGACCTCGTGTTCACGGCCTTCTCCGGCTCGCACCAGGACGCGATCAACAAGGGCCTGGAGCGGATGCGGGCCGATGCCGAGCAGGCCGGGAAGGACGTCGACGACATCGTCTGGCGGGTGCCCTACCTGCCGGTGGACCCCAAGGACCTGGGCCGCTCCTACGAGGCCGTGATCCGGGTGAACTCGCAGTCCGGCAAGGGCGGCATGGCCTACCTGCTGCGCACGGAGCACGGCCTGGACCTGCCGCGCCGCCTGCAGATCGAGTTCTCGGCCATCGTGCAGGACAAGACCGACGCCGACGGCGGAGAGGTCAGCCCCGAGGCGCTGTGGGACGCGTTCACCGACGAGTACCTGCCCTCGCAGGACGAGCAGCGGCGCTGGGGCCACTACGGCTTCCGCGACGTGCGCCAGGAGTCCACCGGCGAGGGCGCGGACCGCATCACCGTCAGCCTCGTGGTCGACGGCGAGGAGCACGAGGTCACCGGCATCGGCAACGGCCCGCTGGACGGCTTCGTCAAGGCTCTCGCCGAGCGGCAGATCGACGTGAGGATCCTCGATTACGCCGAGCACGCCCTGACCGAGGGCGACGACTCGCTGGCCGCCTCCTACATCGAGTGCGAGATCGGGGACCGGATCTTCTGGGGCGTGGGCATCGACGGGTCGATCACCCGCGCCTCCCTCGAGGCGATCACCTCGGCGCTGAACCGCGCCCACCGCGCCCGGCTCTGAGCCCGGCCCCAGCGCCCGGCACCGAGCCCGGGGCCTGGGACCGGCCCCGGCGCGCCACGGGGTGAGGGATGCCGGACACCGGCACTCCTCACCCCGTGGCGATCAGCCGTGCGAGGCCTCGTCGCTGCGGGCGCGCTCCGCCTGCTCCGAGGTCTGCGCGCTCTCGGAGGCCCACAGCTGCGCCTCGGTGAGCATCGGCATCTCGCCGGTGACCGTGTGGTGGGTCGGGGTGGGAAGGTCCCAGCCGGGCTCCTCGTCGACCGGCTGCGGCGCGTCGGGCCCGCCGCTGCGCGCCGTGAGCGTGACGCCGGCGCTGGCGGCCACCACGAGCACGGCCGCAGCGATCCGTGCCGCCGTCGCCTCCTGGCTCAGCAGCACCACTCCGGCCAGCAGCGCGACCACCGGCTCCAGGCTGAGCATGATGCCGAAGACGTGCCGGGGCAGGCGGCGCAGCGCCGAGAGCTCGAGCGTGTACGGCAGCACCGAGGCGAGCACCGCGGTGGCGACGGCGAGGCCGAGCAGCCGCAGATCCATCACCCCCGCCACGGCGCCCTGGGCGCCGAGGGGCAGGATCGCCAGGGCACCGATCGCCATCGCCACCGCGAGCCCGTCCTGGCCGGGGACGAGCTGACCCACCCGCGCGCTGGAGAGCACGTAGAGCCCCCAGAACACGGCGGCGACCAGGGCGAAGAGCACCCCGATCGGGTCCAGCGACGCCACGCCGGTGAAGGACTCCACCCCGAACAGCCCCACCCCGGCCAGTGCCAGCAGCACCCACAGCAGGTCCGTGCGGCGGGTGGAGAGCACCGCGGCGACGGTGAGCGGCCCGAGGAACTCGATGGCGACGGCGGTGCCCAGCGGGATCCTGTCGATGGCGGCGTAGAACGCACCGTTCATCCCCCCGATCGCCACCCCGAAGGCGGCCACCGCGATCCACTGCTGCCGGGTGAAGCGGTGCACCTTCGGGCGCACCACGATCAGCAGCACGAGCGCCGCGATCCCGAGGCGCAGGGCCGTGGTGCCCCAGGAGCCGATCTCCGGGAACAGCTGGGTCGCCAGCGCCGCACCGAACTGCAGCGAGAAGCAGGAGGCGAGGATGAACAGCACCGGTGTCAGCGACACGCCGGAGGCGCGCCCTGACGGGGCGGGGGCGGTGGTCGGGGAGGCCGGAGCGGAGGAGGTCGTCACGTCTCCTACTGTGCCCACGACCCTCATGCCAGGTCCAGCGAATGTTCCCCACCTGTACCGTGAAGCAGAGCTTCACGATCGTAGGAGGTCCCCGTGCTGAACCTGCATCGCCTGTTCCTGCTGCACGAACTGCGCAGGCTGGAGACGATGACGGCGGTCGCGAGCGCTCATTCGATGTCGCCGTCGGCGGTGTCCCAGCAGCTCTCGCAGCTCGAGCGGGAGACGAAGGTCTCCCTCTTCCAGCAGGTGGGCAGGCGGGTGGTGCTCACCGACTCCGGGGTGCAGCTGGCGCGGCGCGCCGAGGAGATGCTGGGACTGCTGGAGGCGGCCGAGGCCGAGCTCGCCCTCGCGCAGGGGCAGGCCAGCGGGCTGCTGCGGGTGGCGTCCTTCCAGACGCCGATGATCGCCCTCGCCCCCGCCGCGGTCAGCGTGCTCGCGCAGCGGCACCCGAGCCTGCACCTGGAGATGGCCCAGCAGGAGGTCGATGCCGCCTACGACGGCCTGCTGGCCCACCGCTACGACGTGATCCTCGGGGAGGACTACCCCGGCGGTCAGCAGCTGGTGCGGCGCGGCACCGACCGCGAATCGCTGCTGCAGGACCCCCTGCTGCTGGTGCTGCCGGACTCGGGGCCCTGGTCCGAGGTCCAGCGCCTGGCCGAGCTGACGGACGCCCCCTGGGCGCTGGACCCCTCCGGCACCCGCACCGGCACCTGGTCCCGCACCTATCTGCGGGAGGTCGGCATCGAGCCCCGGGTCCGCTTCGACACTCCCGACCCGCTGCTGCAGGTGCACCTGGTGCGCACCGGTCACGCCGTCGCATTCCTGCCCGGTCTGATCGCCGCCGAGCACCTGGGCGGCACCCGCGTGCTGCGCCTGCCCGGCGCGCCTCATCGCTCGCTCTACACCGCGGCCCGGGCCGGTGCGGCCGGTCATCCCTCCCTGCTCGCCTTCCGGGCGGCGCTGCTCGAGGCGGCCGACGCCCTGGCCGGCGCGGAGGGGCTCGGCGAGCTCGAGAGCTGACCGACCCTGCCGCTGCGGCGGGGCCTCAGCCGAGCGGCACGGTGGCGAGGACCTCGTGACGAGGCCCTCCCGAACGTCCCTGGCCCAGTACGGACCTGACCAGCTCCAGCTCGGTCGCCTCCCAGGTCGGACCGCGGTACACGGACAGCGCATGCACTGCGTCGGCGAGGAGCAGCTGCGTCGGATCCGGCGGGGGCGCCTGTCCGCGACGCCGCCGACGAGGCCCCCGGGGAGCGCGCGCGGAGACCCGGGCGACGGTCAGGTGCGCCCGTCGGCGCTCCCGCAGCTCGCCCTCCAGCAGCTCCTCACCCATCAGCGCGGCGAGCTGCCCCGTGTCGCCGCCCACCCCGATCCACAGGGTGCGGGCGTCGAAGACCCCGGCCCCGCTGAGCTGCAGGGACATCGGGTGATGGCCCGCGGCGTGGGATGCCAGATGCTCGACGGCGTCCTCGAGCGCTCCGTCGGGCAGGTCCGCCCGGAACGCGAGCGTGAGGTGCCGTTGGTCGGGATCTCCCCAGCGCAGCGCGAGGCCCGCCCTGGCCCGTACATCCTCCAGGGCCACATCCAGGTGCTCCAGCGCCGCGGGGGAGGGGCGCAGCGCGACGAAGACCCGCATCACGACGCCGGCGGGAAGCTCTTCCGGGCGGCCGCGGCGATCCGCTTCAGCTGGGAGCGGTCCGAGAGCGCACCGATCACGGCGCCGAGGCCCGGGATCGCCTTGCCGAACAGCCGCACGGAGCGCAGGCCGAAACGGCGCAGCAGACGCCCGCCGATCGCACTGGCCACCTGGGACTGCGGGGTCGCGGGGAGCCGCTCGGCGAGGGTCCGGGTCGCCGCTCCGGCGACGGGGCCGAGCCCCACGTTCCTCAGCACGTCCCCGGACTCCTCGCCGAGCAGCGCCGCGAGCACCCGCACTCGGATCTCCTCGTCCTCCAGGTCGTAGCCGCGCACCGCGGCGATCGCGCCCACCATCCGTGTGGCCTGCACGTAGAACTCGAGCACATTGGTGGGCAGCAGCACGGGTAGCGTGAGGAAGCCGCCGAGGCCGGTGAGGAAGCCGCCCGCCGTCACGCCCCGACGGTGCCGGCGCACGATGCGCCGCTCCGCGACGCGCGGGCGGCGTCGGCCGCGCCCGCGCTGGGCGTGCCGGGCGATCTCCGCCGCCGAGGAATAGGCGAGCTTCCCGTCCAGCCCGATGTCGCGGATCATCGTCACCGCGCGTTCCAGGGCCCCGCCCTGCGGTGCGTCCGCGCCGCGGCGGGCCTCCCGCATCGCCTCGCGCGCGGTGCTCCTGGCCGCGTCGTCGCGGCGCAGCATCGAGAAGATCCCCATGGCGACTCCCTCCGGGTAGCGGCCGCCGGGCACAGGCGCGTGCGGCGGCTCATGACGACATCATGCCGTGCCGGGCCCGTCCGCACCGACCGTGCTGACCGGTCGGTGCGGTCCGGGCCGTCCGGGGTGAGCGACCTCCCGGGCGACACCGCCCCCGCGTGCCGGGCCCGGGCGGCTGCTGGTCGTAGGCTCGGACGATCATGATGCAGAAGCTCTACCGTGACGACGCGATCGTGCTGCGCACCCATCCGCTGGGCGAGGCCGATCGCATCATCACGCTGCTGACCCGCCGGCACGGCAAGGTGCGGGCGGTCGCGAAGGGCGTGCGCCGCACCGGCAGCCGCTTCGGCGCCCGCCTCGAGCCGTTCACCCTCGTGGACGTCCAGCTGCATGCCGGCAGGTCGCTGCACACCGTCACCCAGGTGGTGACGATCGAGGCCTTCGCGGTGGGCATCAGCGCCGACTACGGCCGGTTCACGGCGGCCAGCGCCATGCTCGAGACCACCGACCG
>DATGUQ010000139.1:0-6878 GCA_035301145.1 Brachybacterium sp.
TCGCGGACAGCTCGAGTGCGGCGTCCGCCGTGAGCAGCACCGCTTCCAGCAGCGCATCGATGTTGAGGTTCTCACGGGCGGAGACGTCCACGAACATCGTGTCGCCGCCGTACTCCTCGGCGATCAGGTTGTACTCGGTCAGCTGCTGGCGGATCTTCTGCGGATTGGCCTCGGGCTTGTCGATCTTGTTGACCGCGACCACGATCGGCACCTGCGCCGCCTGGGCGTGGTTGAGCGCCTCGATGGTCTGGGGCATCACACCGTCGTCCGCGGCGACCACCAGGATCGCGATGTCGGTGACGTCCGCACCGCGGGCACGCATGGCGGTGAACGCCTCGTGGCCCGGGGTGTCGATGAAGGTCAGCGCACGGTCCTGCTCCTCGTGCTCGACCTCCACCTGGTAGGCGCCGATGTGCTGGGTGATGCCGCCGGCCTCCCCGGCGCCGACCTTCGCCTTGCGGATCGTGTCCAGCAGGCGGGTCTTGCCGTGGTCGACGTGGCCCATGACGGTGACGACGGGCGGACGCGGCAGGCGGTCCTCGTCGCCCTCCTGGGCGAGCTCGGCATCGAGGTCGATGTCGAACTGCTCCAGCAGCTCGCGCTCCTCGTCCTCCGGGGAGACGATCTCGATCTTGTAGCCCAGCTCCTCGCCCAGCAGGCCGAACGTGTCCTCGTCCAGCGACTGGGTCGCGGTGGCCATCTCACCCATCGCGAACATGACCGTGATCAGCGAGGCGGGGTTGACGTCGATGCGATCGGCGAAGTCGGACAGCGAGGCGCCGCGACGCAGACGGATCGTCTGGCCGTTGCCGCGCGGGATCGAGACGCCGCCCGGCGCGGGGGCCTGCTGTTGCTCGAACTCCTGCCGCTTCGCGCGCTTCGACTTGCGCGAACGCGCGGGCTTGCCGCCGCGACCGAACGCGCCCTGGGTGCTGCCGCGTCCGCCACGACCACGGGGACCGCCGCCGGGGCGGCCGGGGCCGCCGGGGCCTCCCGGGCCGCGGCCGCCGCGACCGCGGCCGCCGCCCTTGTTGGCCTCGGCGAGACCGCCGCTGGAGTGCTGGCGCATGATGCCGGGGGTCGGCATCCCGGGGCGACCGCCGGGACGCGGTGCGCCTTCACGGGACGGACGGCCGCCCGCCTGGTCACCGCCGGCGGGGCGGGAGGGACGCTGCCCCGGGCGGGGCATGCCCTGCGCGCTGGCGAAGGGGTTGTTGCCGGGGCGGGGGCCGCCCGGACGGGGACCTCCCTCGCCGCGCTGGGGGCGACCGCCGCCCTGGCCCGGCCTGCGGGCACCGGGGCGGGGCATGCCCTGCGAGCTGGCGAAGGGATTGTTGCCGGGGCGAGCTGCTCCCGGGCGGGGCGCGGGGCGCTCACCGCCGGGCTTCGGCGCGACCGGCTTCTCGGCGCCCGGCTTGGGGACCGCCGGCTTCTCGGCGCCCGGCTTCGGCACGGCCGGCTTCTCGCTGCCCGGCTTCGGCGCGGGCACCGCCTTCTGGGCCTTCGCCTCGGCCGGGGCGGACGGGGCCTGGGGGGCGGAGGCCGCCTGCGGGGCGGCGTCGCCCGGCTGCTTCGCCGCGGGCTTCATACCGGGCTTGGGGGCGCCGGACGTCTTGGAGGACGCTGCCGGGCCGCTCTTCTTCGCGGAGGAGTCATCGCTGCTCCTGACGGGCAGCTCCTGGCGCAGACGGCGGGCGACCGGCGCTTCGATGGTCGAGGAGGCGGAACGGACGAATTCGCCCATGTCCTCCAGCTTCTTCAGGACGACCTTGCTCGGGTGTCCGAGCTCCTTGGCGAGCTCGTGGACGCGGACCTTAGCCACATTTCTCCTGTCTCGGTCCGGCCGACAAGAGGGCTCGGACCACTAATTCCTGAGGGTGCTCATGGGTGAGTACTCATCGGATGTCCATGGTTCTTCTACCTGTTCCACGTGCGGGTGAAATCGGGGTTCTCGAGCAGCTGGGCGAGGGGCCCGGTGTCGACCGGTCCTCGGAAGGATCGGGGGAAACCGCCTCGCTTCAGGGCGAGCTCGAGACATGACACGTCGGGGTGGAGCCATGATCCGCGGCCGGGGGCCGCCCCGGAGGGGTCGACGCGGACGCGCGGAGGGGCACCGCCGGGAGCGGGCTCCCGGACCAGACGCACCAGGTCGGCGCGCGGGGCCGCCTGACGGCAGCCGACGCACGTGCGCTCGGGACGGTGGGAGGAGCGGGTGACCATTCCTCCACCTCCGTTCCGTGCGCCTCCGCTCGGGCGGGCGCGCGCATCGGACGATGCGCGTCCCGGCCCGGCGAACAGCCTCCCCAGTGTAGCGGAACGACGGCGTGCCGACCGCAGCGGGGAGGCGTGGGACACACCTCAGCCGGCGGGTGTCGGCTCCCCCGGGCCGTCGGGCCGGATGTCGATCTTCCAGCCGGTGAGCTTGGCGGCGAGGCGGGCGTTCTGCCCGTCCTTGCCGATGGCGAGGGAGAGCTGCGTCTCGGGCACCACGGCGCGTGCGGAGCGACCGGCCTCGTCGAGCACGGTCACGCTCGTGACCCGCGAGGGCGAGAGCGCATTGGTGATGTAGGCGGCGGGGTCCTCGTCGAAGTCGACGATGTCGATCTTCTCGCCGCCCAGCTCGTTCATCACCGCACGCACCCGCGCTCCCATCGGACCGATGCAGGAGCCCTTTGCGTTGACGCCGGGCACTGTGGCGCGCACGGACATCTTCGTGCGGTGTCCGGCCTCACGGGCGAGGCCGGTGATCTCGACCGTGCCGTCGGCGACCTCGGGGACCTCGAGGTCGAAGAGGCGGCGCACCAGGTTCGGGTGCGAGCGGGACAGGGTGATCTGGGGGCCCTTGGCCCCGCGCCGCGCCTCGGTGACGTAGGCACGCAGACGGCGGCCGTGCGAGTAGTCCTCGCCGGGCACGCGCTCGTGCGGCGGCAGCACGGCCTCGACCTCGCCGAGGTCCACGAGCACCATCCGCGGATCGCGGCCCTGCTGGATGATGCCGGAGACGATCTGGTCGGACCGATCGGCGTACTCGCCCAGCACCGCCTCGTCCTCCAGGTCGCGGATGCGCTGGAAGATCACCTGGCGGGCGGTCGAGGCGGCGACGCGGCCGAAGTCCTCGGGGGTGTCGTCCCATTCCTCCAGCACGGTGCCGTCGGCGTCGCGCTCGCGGGCGATGACGGCCACCTCGCCGGTGCTGTCGTCGATGAGCACCTCGGAGTCCCGCACCGGATGGTCGGTGTGGAGGTAGGCGGCGTGCAGCGCGGAGCGGATCGCGTCCAGCAGCACGGGCAGGCTGATCTCGCGTTCGCGCTCGAGGGCCCTCAGGGCACCCATGTCGATGTCCATGTCAGCTCTCCTTCTGTGCGGGGCGGTCCGCGACGGTGGTCTCGGCGTCAGCGAGCAGCTGCGCGAGGTCGGCGGGCGGGTCGAACTCGACCTCGACCCGGGCGGCGGTGACGTCGGCGATCGGGATCACCGGGCGCTCCGGGGTGCCCCGGGGCGGCTTCAAGGGGCGGCCGCGGTCATCGCGCCCGGGCTCCTGCCGCAGATGGAGGTCCTCGCCGTCGACGGCGAGGAGCCGGGCTCGGTACCTGGTGCCGTCGGCGACGGTGAGGGCCAGCAGGCGGCCGCGGGAGCGCCGGAAGTGCCGCGGCGCCGTCAGCTCACGGTCGACGCCCGGGGTGGTGACCTCGAGCAGGACCGGAGTGCTGCCGAGCACGGCGTCGTCGGCGTCCACGGCCTCGGACAGCGCACGCGAGGCATCGGCGACCGCATCGAGATCCGCGCTGCCCAGCTGGTCCTCGGGCAGGTCCACGACGAGCCGCACCTGAGGCGTCCCACCGCCGCGCCGGATCTCGACATCCTCGAGCACGAGCCCGTGGGCGTCCAGCACCCGGGTGGCCGTCTCCCGCAGGATGGTCTGGTCCTCGAGTGCGCTCATGGCCGCCCGCCTCCTGCTGCTATGGGTGTCTGTGACGCCCGGGGCGCACCCGGGCCGATGCCACCAGGATAGTGGCCGGGACCGGTCCGCGCCTCCACCGGGGCCTGCGATGCGAGAATCCTCCCGTGCCCCGTTCCGCTGACCCGCCGCCGCCCGCCCCGACCCGCCGCACCCTGCTCGGTGCCGCGGGCGTCGCGGCGCTGCTCCCGCTCGTGGGCTGCGGGCGGATCGCGCTGGGCGGGCCGGAGGAGTACACGCCGCCCCCGCCCGGCATCGACGACCTCTACCGCACGGATCTGCTGGAGCTGCTCGAGCGTGCTCTCGCCGGCACGGAGCAGGTGGCGGGGACCGGGTCCGGCGACGGGGACCCGGAGCTGTCCTCGACCCTGGCGGCGCTCTCCTCCGCCCTCCCCGTGCAGCGCACGGCCCTGCTCACTGGGGCGGAGGCGGAGAAGGAGCGCGCCGCCGAGGAGGACCCCGCACCGGGGCAGACCGCTCCCCCACCCGCCCAGGACGTCCCCGAGGATCTCCCCGAGCTGCTGGCGGTGCTGGTCCGGCTGCGGGACCTCGGTGCCTCGGCGGCGCGCCAGGTCTCCGGGTCGCTCGCGCGGCCGGTGGTGGCTATCGCCGCCCACACGGCCTGGGCGGTGCAGAGGCTCGGCAACGGCACGGGCGGGGCGGCCCCGTCGCCCACCGCCGAGGAGCTGGTGCCCGCCCGGGAGGTGCCCGCAGCCGATCCGCCGTCGATCGGCGCCGAGTCCGACTACCACAGCACGATCGAGCGGGCCCAGCTGGAGGAGTGGTACGCCGGGTACCTCCGCGAGGTGCTCGCCGCTCGGTCCGAGGGGGCGACGAGGCAGCAGCACCTGGACCTCACCGCACTGCACCGGCGACGGGCCGAGGAGCTCGGGGAGATCGCCGAGCAGGACGGCGCCCCCGTCGTGGCCCGCCAAGCGGTCTATGCGATCCCGGGCGGGACCCTCGACGAGCAGACCGCCGCCCGGCTGCCGTCGCTGCTGGCCCAGGGGCTGCTCGTCGACCACATCGCGCTGGTCGGAGCCGCCCCGTTCGAGCGCCGACCGCTGCCGATCGCGGCGGCGCTCCAGGAGGCGGAGCAGCTGGCGGCGCTGGTGGACCGGATGGAGCCGCTGCCGAGCCTCGAGGTCGAGCAGCCGCCTCCCGGTCAGGAGTGACGGCCCCGCGCGGCGGTCCGGCCGCGCGGAGTCGGTTCAGGCGCCGCGGACCTCGGCGACGACCGCGTCGACGATCTCGTGCGGGCTGATCTCGCGGATCTCGCCGCCGGCGCGGTCCCGCAGCTCGACCACGCCCTCGGCGAGGCTCCTGCCGACGACGACCGAGGTGGGCACGCCCAGCAGCTCGGAGTCCTTGAACTTGACGCCCGGGGAGACCTTGGGCCGGTCGTCGTACAGCACCTCGAGGCCGCGCGCCTCGAGCTCGGCGGCGATCCGTTCGGCCTCCTCGAACACCTCCTGCCCCTTGCCGGTGGCCACGATGTGCACATCGGCGGGTGCGAGCTGGCGGGGCCAGGCCAGGCCCTTCTCGTCGTGGTACAGCTCGGCGACGGCGGCCACGGCGCGGGTGACGCCGATGCCGTAGGAGCCCATGGTCACCACGGCCGTCTTGCCGTTCTCGTCGAGGACGGTGAGGCCCAGCGCCTCGGCGTACTTGCGGCCGAGCTGGAAGATGTGCCCCATCTCCATGCCGCGGGTCAGACGCAGCGGGCCGGAGCCGTCGGGCGCGGGGTCCCCGTCGCGCACCTCTGCGGCCTCGATGGTGCCGTCGGCCGTGAAGTCCCGGCCGAACACGAGGTCGTAGACGTGCTTGTCCTTCTCCCCGGCGCCCGCGACCCACGAGGTGCCGGGGACGACGCGCGGATCGACCAGGTAGCGGATCCCGGAGGCGGACTCGAGCCCGAGGCCCTCGGGGCCGATGTAGCCCTTCTTCAGCATCGGGTGTGCGGCGAAGTCCGCGTCGGTGAAGGGTGCGGCGATCGCGGGGGCGACGGCGGCCTCGAGCCGCTTCGCATCGACCTCCCGGTCCCCGGGCAGTGCGATCACCAGCGGTTCGGTGGAGCCGTCGGGGTGGGTCAGCAGGTAGACGAGGTGCTTGAGCATCTCGTAGCGGGTCCACTCCCCCGACTCGGCGATCGGTCCCCTGCCCGGGAACGCCTGGTTGGAGAACTCGGCGAGCTTCGCGATGGTGGATGCTCCGGGGGTGTCCTCGACGTGCATCGCCGGCAGGGCTGCGATGGCGGCCTCGTCCAGGGCGGGCGGGGGCATGGTCGTGACCGCCTCGACGTTCGCGGCGTAGCCGCCGTCGGAGACCACGAAGGTGTCCTCCCCCACCTCGGTGGGGTGCAGGAACTCCTCGGAGCGGGAGCCGCCCATCGCGCCGGCGTCGGCCCGACAGATCACGGTGGGCAGGCCGAGCCGCTCGAAGGTGCGCTGGTAGGCGGCGCGCTGCTTCTCGTACGAGGTGTCCAGGCCCGCATCGGTGACGTCGAAGGAGTAGGCGTCCTTCATGATGAACTCGCGGGTGCGCAGCAGGCCCGCGCGGGGCCGGGCCTCGTCGCGGAACTTGGTCTGGATCTGGTAGAGCATCGCCGGGAGGTCCTTGTACGAGGAGTACAGGTCCTTCACCGTGAGGGTGAACATCTCCTCGTGCGTGGGAGCGAGGAGGTAGTCGTCCTCGCGCCGGTCCTGCAGCCGGAACAGGGTGGGGCCGTAGTCCTCCCACCTGCCGGTCGCCTCGTAGGGCTCGCGCGGCTGCAGTGCCGAGAACAGCACCTCCTGGCCGCCGATCGCGTCCTGCTCCTCGCGCACGATCTGCTCGACCTTGCGCAGCACCCGCAGCCCCAGGGGCAGCCAGGTGTAGACCCCCGCGGCGGAGCGACGGATGTAGCCCGCGCGCACCAGCA
>DATGUQ010000140.1:0-12999 GCA_035301145.1 Brachybacterium sp.
CATCCGACGCACGATCGCCCAGCTCACCGCGAGGTTCCCCCAGCCGTTGAGGTGGATGTCGTCCGGGGCGCGCAGGCCGGCCGGCACGATGCGCTGCGCGAGCGCCTCCTGGGTGGCGCCCTGCTCGAGCAGACGCAGCGGTGCGAGCGGCGGGCAGCGCAGGCCGTCCTCGGAGGTCAGCAGATCCGCCAGGTCCAGGAAGTGGTCGCCGTACCGGCGCTGCTGCTCCTGGTTGACGGCGGCGACCGCCTCTGCGGTGGCGGAGCCGACGGGATCGTCCGGGGTGGGCCACTGCCCGAGCACCAGCGTGTCCTGCGCCGGATCGGGGGCGGCATCCCACATCCGCTGGGTGTCCTCGAGGACCCCGTCGACGTCGAGGATGTTGTTCTTGCCCATCCACAGCACCTGCCGGGCCCCCTCGGCGACCTGCGCGAGCGCGGAGCGGAAGGGGCCGGCGGTCAGGGGGCGCGCAGTGTCGTCGGGGATGAACTCCCAGCCGTCGCCGGTGCCGTCGAGGACCCCGGCGACCCCGTCCACGTCGCCGGGGATCTGCAGGGTGCCCACCGGCGCGAGTCCCGAATCGAGCGCGACCGGCACCGCCCCGGTCCCGGGGGCGGGATCGCCGAGCGGCCGCAGCTCGGGGGTGTCCAGGCCGCGCATCAGCAGCGTGTGCCCCGAGCGGGTGGCACCCACGCCGTAGGCGTGCACGACGGCAGGGGCCGCAGCCAGAGCGAGATGCTCGTGGATCCGCACCGCGACGGGGGTCGCGGCGGCGCCGCCCTCCGAGCTCATCGAGGAGGAGCCCCACAGGGCCAGCGCGCGGGCATCGCGCTCGGGCGCGAGCAGACGACGGGAGGCCTCGGTGCCGGTGACGGCGGGGATGCCCTCCGCGGGGAGGGGTGCGGCAGGCGCGGCCGGGGCGGCGGCGGGCTGCGGCGGGGGCATCGTGGTCCTTCACGGTGGTGCTGAACGAGCGCACCGTCCGGCGCCCACGAGGCCCCACTCTACGGGAGCCGGGGTCCCCGGACCAGGGGTCCGAGCATGATCCGCGTGGGCGTCACGAGGCCCGCGCGGCTCAGGGCCAGGCGTAGTCGACCACCACCGGGGAGTGGTCCGACAGCCGTGCGCCGCGGAACTCCCGGTCGACCTCGGCACGCTGTGCGGCCCGCGCGAGGCGGGGCGTGGCGAGGTGGTAGTCGATGCGCCAGCCGGCGTCCTCCGCGAAGGACCGCCCCAGCCACGACCACCACGAGTACGGGCCGTCCTCGTCGGGGTGCAGGCGGCGTACCACGTCGACGAGCGTGCGTGGGGAGAGCTGCTGTCCCAACCACTCCCGCTCTTCGGGCAGGAATCCGTCGTTGCCCCGGTTGCGGCGCCAATGGGCGAGGTCCTGCGCGGTGTGGGCGATGTTCAGATCCCCCATCAGCAGGAACTCCCGGCCCCGGGCCGCCGCGGCGCGGCGGGTGCGGGTCAGGTAGCGGGCGAACGCGGCCATGAAGCCCATCTTCCGGGCGTAGCGCGCACCCCCGTCGGGTGCCTCGCGCATCCGCTCGGGCCGCTGCAGGTGGGCGGGCAGACCGCCCTTGGGGAGGTACAGGCTGGCGACGGTCAGCGGGGCCTCGGCGAGGTCGACCTCGAGATAGCGGCCCTCGGCGGCGAAGCGGCCCAGGCCGCGGGCGAGCGGGACGTGATCGGGAGCCGGCACCGCGGTGAGGGCGCGGCCGGTGGGCGCCGGGGAGCCCGTCAGCGCCGCGCCGCACCAGGTGCGGACCGCGAGCGGCGCCTCACGCGTGAGCACCGCGACGCCGTTGCGGCCGGGCAGGGTGCCGGTGTCGAGGGCGATGTGGAAGTCCCCGAAGGCGCCCTCGGGCAGCTTGTCCGCCTGCGCCCGCACCTCCTGCAACGCGAGCACGTCGCAGCCGCGGCCGGCCAGCCAGTCGCCGAAGCCGCGCCGGTGCGCGGCCCGGATCCCGTTGAGGTTGGCGGTCGCGATGCGGAGCATGCCCGCAGGCTACGTCCCGGTCAGGACGGCAGCACCGGGATCTGCACCGGCATGCGGAAGTATTTCCCGAAGCCGGCCGCGACAGCACTGATCAGGAAGAACACAGCGAAACCGATGCGGATCCACCCGCCCACGTCGACTCGCAGCGTTCCGTGGGTGACCATGTCGACGATGCCCAGGACGATACCGAGCACGATCACCTGAGCGATGTAGACGAGCATCACGTTGAACGCGTTGGCCGCCCACAGCTTGGGAAGTGCGGAGCTGCACACGGCGAAGAACACCGCGGTGACGCCGAGCGCCAGCAGCCCCACATGCGAGACGAGCATGAGGAAGGTCAGGCCCAGGCAGGCCACGGCCCCGACCCGGGCTGCGGTGGTCGACGGGCCGGAAGCAGGCGATGGTCTCCGCGCCTGCTGCGGAGACGCTGCAGAGTGGGAGGACGTGGACTCCTGTCCCAGCTCGTGCAGCATGACGGCGGGTGGGTATGTCGGTTGACGATCCGTGGGCTGATACGGATCGACGAACGCCGGGCGTGACGGTGCGGTGTGCGGACCGGGCTGACCCTGACCGTGCCCGTAGGGATCTCGATCGTCGGGGGAAGGGGGCCCGCCTCCATAGGGGTTCGAGTTGGGGCTCTGGCTGTAAGGGTTGCTCATCGGAATGTTCTCCTCGGTCGAGAGCGGCGGAAGGGCAGGGGCGTGAGCTATCGGCGGCGCTCGGCCCGGGCCTCCTTGATGTAGTCGATCTCCCTGCGGACCTCCAGGACGAGGTCGTCCAGAGCGAGCTTCAGCTTCTCGAACTCCACCCGGACATCGGCTTCCTCCTGAGCGAGGCGTGCTCTCGCACGGCCGCGCCCACGTTCCATCCCGCCGCGGAGAGCTGACCCGAACCCCGATCGACCCACCAGGTGCCCGACGGCGCGGCCGCGCTTGTTGATCTCGGTGCGTTCGATCTGCACACCGGCTCTGTACTGCGCCGCCATCGCGTTGATCTCCACTCGCCGCTCACGCAGCGCCCGCAGGGCGCGGGTCATGCGGGACTCGCTGGCGTCGAGGTCTCCCGCCTGTCCCTCCGCGCGGGCCAGGCGGATCGCCTCCGCTACGTCATCGTGCATGATCCGGCCGTGCTCGATGATCTCCGCGCACGGATCCGGCTGCCGGCTGGGCACGTCAGACCACCTCCTGGCCATGGAGGCGGGACGAGGGGGAGGTGGCCCGAACGGGGGAGGACCCCAGCGGGGTGTCGATCGTCTGCGTACTGCTGCTGTCCATCACGCTCATCGTCGCCTCCGATCGGGATGCCGGCCAGTGCTGGAGCCAGGCGGTCCGCCGCTCCCGTCGGAGTCGCCGTCCGCTCTGCGTCCGGGAGCCCAGGACCGGACCTTCGATCCGAAGGTCACTCGGTCGTCGAGGCGGGAGTCGATCCGATCGCCGAGCTCTGCCGCTCTGCGTGCCGCTGAACCGTCCATCGTGTCCTCGAGGACCCTCACGAGTCGTTTCCACCTCTTGAGGGCTCGGGTCGGCGGGCCCATGAGGTCGCGTTCGACCTCGGCCATCACGTGAACGTACAGCCCCTGCTCCGGGCCTGCCCCGAATCTCCGCAGCCAGTCCTCCCAGAGCTCCTGGTCGTTCCGAGGATCGGTGCTCGCGAGCACCGCTTTCCAGTGGAGCGCGCGGAGGGCGGTCTCGTGACGGAGCGCGTCGCGGCGCTGCTTCGCCGGCATCCGGACGAGGGAGGCGATACGGCACCATGTCCACAGGGCGGAGGCGGACGTGCCCTCGTCCCCTGCGGACGCATCGATCAACGGCCCCCACTCGCCGCGACGAAGTGCCTCGAAGGCGGGATGCCCGTCGAGCAGCCCGGGCTGGTCCTGCAACGCGATGTCGAGCGACCTCACGACCTCCAGGCGCACGCTGTCACGGATCCTCGCTCCCACTCGGAGAGCGCGGGTCGCCTCGAGCTCAGCGGGTCTGGACAGTGCGCTGTCGACCAGGCGCTGCTCGGCGTCCTGCCAGACCCCGGGGCGCAACGCGTCGGACGGAAGATGCTCTGCGAGGGCGAACAGGGACGGGAGATCGGCTGCCGGCGCGACATCGACGAGATCCCCCAGCGCTTCGCCCCAGTGCGTCGCGGGCAGTTCGGCGACGGGCCACGGGGACCCGTCTGTGGCGAGGAGCTCACCCGCCCAGTCTGAGATGGTCTGCGGGCTCTCGGCGACACGGCTGAGGCTGGCATCGAGGAGCAGCGCAGCGAGGGGCTGGTTCGCGCCGTGTGCGAGAAGGCGGGCTCCTCGGGCGAGTCGGACGACGTCCGTGCCGGCGTGGCCCGGGAGGCGACCGAGCGCATCTCCGAATTCGTCCAGATAGGTTTCGAGGTCGTCGGTGAACCCACTCCTCGCCAGGCCCTCGACGACCGTCACGATCCGGCTTTCGCCGCCGACGAGCGCGGACTCCGGAAGCGTCCCGTTGACGAGCTCGGAGGCCCAGAAGGCGGATGTGGGCCCCAGGGCGGGGTCCCAGCGGCGCGCCAGGGAGACGATGTCGAGCGCCTCGTAGGTGCTTCGTCCCCCGAGCAGGGCGATCGTCCGGTCCACTGCGAACGACGTCTGCTCCGAACCGCCGGTGAGCCGGTCGAGATCGCAGAGGAGATGCGACGCCTCGAGGCCCTGCGCCACCTCCGGACGGCAGCCGACGACATCCGTGGTGCCGCGCAACGGCGATGCGTCGAAAGCCCGGAAGCTCAGGCTCCGCACGGCCTGCTGGTTCGACAGGAGAGAGACCGTCGAGAGCCATCGGAGGATGTGCGGGAGCTCCTGACCGACGAGGATCAGCGGGCCCGGGCTCCTGCCGGTGATCTTCTCCTCGAACGCGGTGAGGAGCCGCGGCAGAAAACCTCGCCGCCCGTCGTCATCGAGAACCCAGGCCAGGAGCTGGTCGGTCTCGAAGTCCGCCGCGATGTCGAGCGGCGGGACCCAAGGGTCGGAGGAACGAGAAGCGCGTTTCGAGACGTCCCAGGTCAGTGACGAATAGACCTGTGCCGGCGTGTACGGTTCGAAGTCCTCTGCGGTGTCGGTGACAGCGATCTCGGTGATCTGGTTCCCGCCGCGACCGCTGGCCGTGGCGCCCAGGTCCCGCCCCTGGGAGAAGAAGTACTGTCCGCCGACGGGTCTGTAGCAGAAGCTCGTCGCGGTCTCGTCCTCCGTCGCCTGCTCTGCTCCTGGCGCACCGGCCTGGTGGAGCATGTGCTGGACGGCCACCTGCTGCGCGATGGCGGTGAAGCCGGATGAGGCGGATTGGAAGTTGAATCCACGTCGTCCGTCGAGGGACTCCTCAGCCAGGACATCCGTGTATATGGCTGTCTCGAACATCGGGATCAGAGCTCGGACTGCTTCGGGGGCTTCGGAAGGAACCCTTCCCGCTGCAGCACCCACAGCAGCGGGTCGGACACCCGGCTGGGGCTCGGTCCCGACGCCAGGCGGGCATGGGAATACACGGGCTCGTTCCCGAGAGCGGAGACGGCGAAGAGGCGGAAGTCCGCGAACTCCGTCTGCAGCTTGTTGATGAGACCGGATCCTCCCCACTGGCTCACGAGCGACAGCAGGTGGTCGTGTATCGTCTGCGAATCGACGTCGTCGAAATATGGGACATCCTGCCCGTGACTGCGCAGCGGGCTGTGCTCGTCGAGATCCTGCCAGAAGGCATCCATCTTGGTCACGACCACAGCGAGTGGGGTCGATATCCTGCCCTGCTTCCCTGAGACGCCTCTGCCCTGCTCGGACTGCCTCAGCACCGTGACCAGCGCATCGACCAGATCGGCATGGGCGTTCTCCGGTCCCAGCTGCTCGATCCCCTTCGTCTTCGCCAGGCGGCGATTCTCGGGGAAGATGAAGGGGTCGAGGACGAGGACGATGGCGTTCGACGATCGCAGGTGCTGCTGGTTGCTGGCTGTCTGGAGGTTCTGCACGTCCTCGCCGGCGGTGTCGTAGACGGATATGACCCGCGCGCCGCCGTCGGCGTACTTCCATTTGTAGACCGACGGTGCCTTCTTCTGCATGCCGGTCGACTTCGTCTGCGCCGGCAGCGTGCCATGATCCTCCATCCGGTTGCGGTTCGCGACCAGCTGCTCTGCGAGGCCGACCGTCCCTCCGGGGTGGTCGATGGCGGCATGGAAGCGACCCGGCAGGCGGGTGAGCATCTGCTGCTCCAGCATCGTCAGCCAGACCGTCTTGCCGGAGAGCTGAGCGCCGACGACGCCGATCGAGACTCCGCCTCCTGTCATCTCCTCGGGCAGCAGCGAGTGGCAGTTGGTGCAGATGGAGATGGCTGTGGCTCCGCCGCATCTGTCGCAGTCGACCGGTTTCCCGATCGGCCCTCGTCGCAGCAGCGGCATACCGAGATCATCGATGATGTGCCGTCCGTCGGGAGCTCTTCGCAGGACCGGCGGCATGACGGCGCTGGCGTCCTCGAGCACGTCCTGGCGCTGCGGGTCCGGGTACGGGACACAGCTGGGCCTTCCCGATGCCGGCCGGCCGGCGCACTGGTACCCGAGAGCCTTCAGATCCAGATCTGCGAAGCAGTACGGGCAGAACACAGTGCGTCTGCGGCGGAGAGATCCGATGGCCATGGGTCAACCTCTCAGTTCGTGGGTCGGGGGGTCGATGAGACGCGGGGCCGAAGGATCCAGGGGGAAGAGCCGGACCCAGAAGGGTGATCTCGGACGGCCGAGCTCGATGTCCTGCTGGAGCGTGCCGCCGCCCGGCAGATCCGCGTCGATGCGCTGGACCAGCTGCCCTGCGCCGGGTTCCATCGGCAGTACCGAGCTCCTGCTCAGGAAGAGGCCCACACTGCATGTCACCGGTGCGGGGGAAGGAGCGGTGAGCTCGAGTCGCACGGAAGCCTTGCCGGTGAGGCTTCGGGTGATCCTGGTGCGGTACGTCAGGGCCTCAGATCCCCGTGCCCGGTACGGGACGTCCACCGCTCTGGATCTGATCTCCTCGCCGCTGCCCCGGACCACCGTGGTGAGTGTGATGTCGCTGATCTGTGCCGGATCGGCGAGGTACACGCCACCCTCATGTCGGTATTGCGCCGGGGTGATCTGTCGGGTGAGGGCTGATCCCCCGTGCTTCCACCCCACTTCCACGAGCGGGCTGGATTCCGGCCACGACCAGGTGAGGCGCAGCTGGTCCGCGAATGCCGAGATCCTGACATCACGCACGGCGGTCGCCGATCCCGAGAGTGCCGACCTCCCGGTCAGGAGGTGGGGGCCCGCCTCGAGCATGGGGACGATGAGCGCAGGTCCGGCGACGTCGGACAGTCGGGCCTCGAACCGGTCGGGGCCGACTGCTCGCACGGGGACGCGGAGCTCGTGTCCACCCGCGGACCGCGCCTCTGCGGCGCTGACCTGCCGGCCCTCTGGGGGTGCGGAGCCACGGGGGAAGGCCCACAGGGACACGGCGAATCCCGGAGCTGCCGTCCACCTCGCGAGGAAGTCGTCGCCTGCCGACCTCGGATCCTCGAGGACCTCGAGGTCGTGCACGGGGCGAGCAGTGCCCCGGGGTGTGGCTGTGATGGACACCGGTTCAGATGTCCGCGGACCGTCGACGGTGAGATAGCGAGCAGTCGCCGTGATGCGGTAGGACCGGCCTGTTTCGAGGCCGGTGAAGCGATGGAGTGTGGTCCCGACGGCCTCGTGACGATCGGTGCGTCCGTCGGAGCCGAGGATCTCGATGGCGACCGAGTGGCAGGCCTTCGGCACGGACCAGGTGATGTCGATGGCGTCCGACGAGGCATCGGCGGTCACGTCGGTGGGCTCGGGGAGGATGTCGAGGTCCACGAGACCGGGCGGGGACGGGCTGCCACCGGGTCGAGCCGCCACGACTGCGTAGTGCACATGCTCGCCCGCCGGCGCCGAGCGGTCCGTGCAGCGGCCACCGGAGACATCGGCGGCCACGACGGTTCCGTCGAGGGCCGCGGTGATCGGTCTGGTGGAGCGATATACGGTGTGACGAGCGGTCTCGTCATACACGTCCCAGGTCAGGATCACGGAACCCGCTTCACGCCGGGCGCCGACGCGAGGTGCGCGCATCGGCAGTCGGCGGAGCAGATCGTGGAGCTGCTCGTCTCCGCTGTCCGCCCGGACGGCGCGGTGGAGGTGCTCCTCGGCCGCCTCGATGTCGCCGTCCCGCTCTGCTCGGCGGAATGCCTCCAGGGCTTCCCGCTTCGTCGCCCGCAGCTGGGAGATGCGCTCACCGAGCTGCTCCCGTTCGGACGCGGTCTCGGGTTCCTCCTTCAGGGTGCCGAGGGTCCGGGCCGCCTCGTCGAGCCGACCCGACGCCAGCAACCGGCGGACGGAGTCGGTGTCCAGCGAGGTTCCGGTCGCAGCGCCCCGGGCGCGGATCGAAGCAGCGATCCGACGCGCATCGAAGTCGTCGATCCCCGCGCCGGCCAGCGACTCGACGACCAGTCGGGCGGGCATGCCGCGCGCGCTGAGCTCGGCCGCATCGGCCCAGACCGTCGCGAAAGCGATCTGGCGGAGCTGCTCTGGATCATCGATGCGGGACAGCTCCGCGAGGAACTTCTGAGCGTCTTGGATGGCGTTCGTGTCTCGGCCGGTCTGCGTCCGCCGATGCGATTCCGTGACCGAGGTGGGCGTGATCTGCTGGCCGTCGATCGAGAGCTCGTCGACACAGCGTGCCGCTCGGACTGCCCCGCCGTCCTTGAGCGCGAGGAGGTGGAAGATGGACCGGTACTCGGCATGCTTCCGAACCCGATCCCAGGTGTTGCGTACCGGGAGGAGCGAGTCCTCGAGCGGTCGCTCGAGATCGGGGAAGACGGTCACACCGGCGCTCCTGAGCTCCTCGGCGAGTTCCGGGACGTCGCTCTCGTCGATCCCGAGAGAGCTCAGCATCAGCGCCGCTGCGGATTCGGGGACTACGCCGAGAGGTGCTTCCTCCTTCATCGAGAGGATCGCGTCGCGCACTCGCGCATCGACGACTTCCCGCCTCCTGTCGCTGAGCTGTGACCAGAAGGTCGGGTCCTCGAAGCGCCCGGAGGCGCTGAGGAGGGATCTGAGGTGTTTGAGCTGGGTCGCGGCCGGCAGGTTCTGGGACTTGTTGTAGGCCTGCGCGAGCTTGCGACCGTGCTGCGTCAGGTCCTCGCTAGTCCTCGCCTCGGCAGGGATCGCGAACAGGAAGGGCAGGTCGATCGAGAGGTAGCTCTCCGAGCCAGGATCCGCTTTGAGGTCCGCCACTGCGGATTTCAGCGCATCCATGCGAGCTCGGTCCTGCGTCAGTGGGAGGAGGACCTGCTTCTTGTACTCGGCCGAGTTGAACGGTGTCATGCGCCGCCGGTCCTGTCAGCTGCGGAGGGCGATGGCGGAGATCTGGCTGGTCGCCTCCTCCACCTGCTCTTCGTCCAGCTGCGAGACGGTGGCCTCGAGATCGACCGCGTTCCCGCTGTCCGGGTCCACTGCCTTGATCCGGACGAGACCTTCGGACGTGATGGTGATCTTGATGTCGATCGGCGATTCCTTGGGCATCGGACGTGCGAAGGGAAGCTCGACGTCCTTCAGGAGGCGGTTGTCGTCAGGGTCCTCCGACTCCTGCTCGCCGGCCTGCTCGAAGAGTGCGATCCTGACCTGTTCCTGGTTCTCGCTCACCGTGAGGGCCTGGATGGGATCCGGCTCGGCGGGAAGCGGATCGTTGGCGTGGGCGAAGTGGTTGATGTACTTCTCCTCCTCGCTGCCGTCGCGGAGGAACTCGATGCCGAGGCTCCGGGCGAGGACGTTCTTGACGTTCAACGAGTGAGCGCCGCCGAGGAACAGCTTCTTCTCGCCGGACGGGTTCGCAGGGGCGTCCCCGTCGTAGGAGAGGATCTCTTCGATCTGAGCCTGTCCGTAGATGGCTGCGCCCTTCGCGACAGCCAGGTCGAAGTCGGTGTTGACGGGCTCCCACCCCAGGTCGTTCCGGAGCGCCTCGGCGATCATCGGCATGCGTGACGAGCCGCCGACGAGCAGCACCTTGTCGACGTCCAGACCGGAGACCTTCTGCTGGGCCGTCTCGACCGTCCGCCTGGAGATCTCGACGGTCTGGTCCACCAGGTGCTTCGTCGCCGACTCGAACTCCTCCCGCGTGATCGTGACGCTGGCCTTGTGGCTCTCCCAGCTCAACCTCTGCTGGATGGACTCCCTCCGGGTGAGCGACTTCTTCGCATCCTCCGCCTTGAGCCGCACGTCCAGGAGGAATTCCTCGTCGTACTCGCACGCGGCCGCGTCCTCGCCGGCCTCGGCGACGAACCTCTCGATGATGAGCTTCACGAGGGCGTCGTCCCAATCGGCTCCGCCCAGGGTACGGCTGCCGTCCACGCCGACCACCTCCACCGTGCCCGGCTCGACCTTCATGACCGTGGTGTCGAAGGTGCCGCCGCCGAGGTCGTACACCATGACGGTGGTGGGTTCGCCGAGTCCGACCCCGATCGACAGGGCGGCGGCGACCGGCTCCGTGACGATGCCGACCACATCCAGGCCCGCGATCTGCCCCGCCTGCCGGGTCGCCTCCCGTTCCTGGGTCCCGAAGTACGCGGGAACGGTGATGGCGACTTGCTGGGTGTCCCCTCCCGTGGCGTCGTTGGCGGCGTCCACGAGCGCCTTGAGGATGAGCGCAGAGAGCGACTCGGGGGTATACACCTGCCCCTGGTACTCGACCTCGTAGTCCGTCCCCATCTCCCGCTTGATGAGGAGGCAGGAGTCGTCGGGCTCTGCGAGGGCGGCGCGCTTGGCCTCGGCCCCGACGACGACGTTCCCCTCCCCCTCGAAGAAGATCGCCGACGGCGTGGTCGGGTCCCCCTCGAAGTTGTTGATGATCGCGGCCAGGTTCTGCTCGTTGATATGAGCGACGGCGGAGTAGGTCGTGCCGAGGTCGATCCCGTACACGGTGCTCATGGCTCTCCTTCTGCGACGGATATGGTGACGAGTGGGGTTCTGGTGCTTCCCGATGAGTCAGCCGGGGGTGCCCTCTTCCGCTGATGCGGCGGTCGCGGGACCGTCCTCCGGGGGTGTGAAGCTCCAGATGACGACCCGTGCCGGGATGAGGACTCGCGGCTCGCCGATGACTCGGAATCCCTGTCGAGCAACGCGTGCGATGGTGCGATCCAGCTGTGGATCGTCGGTGGGCTTCCGGAGCACCGCGGCGTGCGCTCGGCGGTCGAAGGGGTCGCCGACCGTCGCACGCACCGATTCGAGGTCGAAGTGGTCCATGATGTCGTCGACGGAGCCCGAGAAGAATTCGTACTCCTCGGCGTGGTGGTCGTCCGAGCTGTCACGAGCGCGCTGCGCAGCGGCGTCGAGCTCCGCCTTGAGGTCGGCGAACTGCTGGAACGTCGGCTTCATCATTCCGGTCAGCTGCTGTCCGCGCAGTTCTTCGATGGTGGCCTGCAATGAACGGATCGTGTCCTCGTAGGCTGCGGCGCGGCTGTCGAAGCTCTTCCTGAGCGCATCGATCTGGCTCTCCACGGCGCGGAGCTCAGCTCTGTGCGCTTCGGTCCCGTCCGCATCCCGGTCGAGGTCGCTCGCGCTCGTCCCCGGGACGGCCGGGTCGTCATCGGAGGCGGGATCGCCCTCGGCCCGCGTCACGGTCGGAGGATCATCGTCGGTACCGGCTCCCTCGTCGGGGGAGGCCGCGCGCTCGTCCTCGGTGTCGGGGGGAGGTTCTTCCGCCGGTGCCGTGTCGCCCTCCAGGTCCGGCGCAGCGGTCGGTCGGTTCTCGTCGACGTCATGCACGCGTGTTCCCCCTTCTCCGGTGCCGGCCCACCCAGCCGCAAGTCCGTGTTCGTCCTCGAACGTGTCGTCGGCGTCACGCTACAACAGGTTGCGGACGGATGAGGGCGGCATCTCGTCGACCGGCTCCCGGGGTGCGCACGTGATGCGAAGGGCGTGGTCCGGTTCGGTCCGGTCCGCGCCACGGGCTTCCGGTCCCGGCTGCTGTCACCGACGCGGTGGGAACTGCGCCGTCACTCCGTACGGGGCGCCGCGACTGCGCCGGCACCGCAGGGCGCTCAGGCCGCGGGATCGCCCTGCACCGGACCCTCGGTGTTCGGTCTCCAGCCGAGCGCCGGGGCGATGTGGGTCGCGAAGGACTCCAGGATGTGCAGGTTCAGCTCGACCCCGGCCTGCGAGGGGATCGTGAGCATCAGGGTGTCGGCCGCCTGGACCGCGGCGTCGGCCCGCAGCTGCGCGATGAGCTGATCGGGCTCGCCGGTGTAGGTGCGGCCGAAGGTGGAGCGGTGCCCGTCGATGATGCCGATCTGGTCCGCGCCGTCGCCCGGGCGCAGGCCGAACAGCCTGCGGTCCTGCGCAGTGACGATCGGGAACACGCTGCGGGAGACGGAGACGCGTGGGGCATGGGTGTGCCCCGCCTCGCGGAAGGCGGACCGGTAGCGCTCGATCTGCTCGGCCTGCAGGTCGCCGAAGGAGGCGCCCGTGGCCTCGGTGAGCAGGGTCGAGCTCATGAGGTTCAAGCCCTGCCGGCCCGTGTTCTCGGCGGTCTCACGGGAGCCCGCACCCCACCAGATCCGACGGATCAGCTCGGGGGAGTGGGGCTCGATGGGCAGGTCGGAGCCGGGCGCGGCGTCGGACATGAAGGGGCGCTCGGCCGCGCGGGCCATGCCCTCGCCGCGGATGGCCCGCAGGAACACCTCGAACTTCTCACGGGCGATGTCCGCGCCGCGGGGATCGGTCGAGCCGGTGTAGCCGAAGGCCTCCCAGCCGCGGTCCGCGGGCTCGGGGCTGCCGCGGGAGACCCCGAGTGCGACCCGGCCGTCAGCGATGAGGTCCAGCGCCGCGGCCTCCTCGGCGAGGTGCAGCGGGTTCTCGTATCCGAACATTCATCTGTAACATTGGCTCCATGACCGTACGAGCTGCCGCCTACATGCGGATCTCCCAGGACCGCAGAGGTGAGGGCTGGGCCATCGGCACCCAGCGTCGGAAGATCCGCCAGATGG
>DATGUQ010000141.1:0-9518 GCA_035301145.1 Brachybacterium sp.
GAGCCCCTCGATGAGGTCCACGGAGGGCTTGTCCATCTGGCCCAGGAACTGCCGGGCATAGGCGGACAGCGACTCGACGTAGCGCCGCTGCCCCTCGGCGAAGATGGTGTCGAACGCCAGGGAGCTCTTGCCGGAGCCGGAGAGCCCGGAGAACACCACCAGCCGGTTGCGGGGGATGTCGATGTCGATGTTCTTGAGGTTGTGCTCGCGCGCACCGCGGACGACAAGGGAATCAGTCACCGGACCATCCTAGAGGCGACACCCTGCGTTCGAACAGTTGTTCGGGAGAGAGGTGGGCGACATACTGGGTCCATGAGCGATCACCAGTACACCGGCCACGTCGACCCCGGGGACGAGCCCATGGTGCGGGACCTCCGGGACCTGCAGATCCGCAAGCTCTCCGTGGGCCCCATGGACAACAACGCCTACCTGCTGACCTGTCGGGCGTCGGGCGCGCAGCTGCTCATCGATGCCGCCGCGGACACCGATGCGCTGCGGCGCATGGTCGCGGCCGGGGGCCGGCACAACCATCTGGACCTGATCGTCACCACCCACTGCCATCACGACCACGTCGGGGCGCTGGCGGACATGATGGCCGCCACCGGTGCCCGCACCGCGGCCGGGGAGGCGGACGCGAAGGAGATCACGGAGCGCATCGACCTGCCGCTCACGCACGGGGACGTGCTCGAGTTCGGCGAGCAGGAGGTGGAGATCATCCACCTGCGCGGCCACACGCCCGGCTCGATCGCGGTGCTGTGGTGCGGTGGGGAGGAAGGTGACCACCTCTTCACCGGCGACTCCCTGTTCCCGGGCGGGGTGGGCAACACCCAGCAGGATCCGGAGCGCTTCGCCCGGCTCATGGACGACGTCGAGCAGCGGGTGTTCGACCGCCTCGGCGACGACACCTGGGTGTATCCCGGGCACGGCGACGACACGACCCTCGGCGCGGAGCGACCCTCGCTGCCGGCCTGGCGCGAGCGGGGCTGGTGACCGTCGACCGGTCACCGGCGTACTGCGTCCTCGGTCGCGGCGGCGGCGGGCACAGCCACCTGGTCGCGCTCGACGCCGCCGGCGACCCCTTCGGCGAGGAGGAGACGGATGCCGAAGGGCTCGCCCCGCTCGTCGGCCGCTGGGAGTCCGAGCACTCCCCGCGCTGGGTGCTCAGCGATGCGGCGGCCTGGTACCCGCCCCTGCTCGCGGCCGGTGTGACGCTCTCGCGCTGCCACGACCTGCGCCTGGTGCACCGGATCCTGCGCCACTCGCAGCTGGTGGCGGAGGCGGAGGCGCTGCGGGGCGCGACGGACTGGGACACCCCGCTGGACCCGCACGAACCGCAGCGGGAGGCCGGGGCGACGCTCTTCGAGCTCGAGGCGACCGCCCCGCACCCCGGCGCGGTCCCCGCAGGACTCGAGGAGACGCTCGCCGAGTTCGCCCGGCAGCGAGCCGCGATCGACGCCGCCGGCGATCCGGCACGGCTGCGACTGCTGGTGGCCGCCGAGTCCGCCGGCGCGCTGATCGCCGCGGAGCTGCACGCGGCCGGGATCCCGTGGGACGTGGCCGAGCACGACCGGATCCTCACCGCCGCGCTCGGGCCGCGCCCCTCCCCCGGAGCCGTCCCGGCGCGCATGACGGAGGCCGCCTCGGAGGTGCGCCGCGCCCTCGGCGACCCGCTGGTGCCGCTGGAGTCGCATCCCAGGCTGCTGCGCGCCCTGCACCGGGCCGGGATCGACGTCCCCTCGACCTCGCAGTGGGAGCTGCAGGGGATCGACCACCCGGCGATCGACCCCCTGCTGCGGTACAAGAAGATGTCCCGCCTCCTCACCGCCAACGGCTGGGCCTGGCTGGACGACTGGGTGCGCGAGGGCCGCTACCGCCCGGTGTACGTCCCGGGCGGGGTGGTCACGGGCCGCTGGGCCAGCAGCGGCGGCGGGGCGCTGCAGATCCCGCGACAGCTGCGGCCCGCCCTGCGCGCCGATCCGGGCTGGCGCCTGGTCAGCGCCGACGTCTCCCAGCTCGAGCCGCGGGTGCTCGCGGCGATGTCCGGGGACCGGGCGATGATCGCCGCCGGGGCCGGGAAGGACCTCTACTCCGGGATCGTCGACGCGGGCATCGTCGCAACCCGCCAGGAGGCGAAGATCGGGGTGCTCGGAGCGCTCTACGGCGGCACCACCGGGGACAGCGGACGGGTGGTGCCCCGGCTGCGCCGGACCTTCCCGGACGCGATGGCGCTGGTGGACGGGGCGGCCGCGACCGGGGAACGGGGCGGCACCGTCACCACCTGGCTGGGCCGCTCCTCCCCCGCCGTCGAGGACTCGTGGACCGATGCCCAGCGCAGCGCGCACCAGCCCGATACGCCGGCCGTTCAGCAGGAGGCCGCGCGGCGCTCCGCCCGGGACCGCGGCCGGTTCACCCGGAACTTCGTGGTGCAGGGGACGGCGGCGGAGTGGGCGCTGTCGTGGATGGCGGCGCTGCGGCTGCGGCTCGCGCGCTGCACACCGGTCGCGGAGTCCGCGGCGGCGGCGCCGTCGGGGCCGGTGTTCTCCCGGCGCGCCCATCTGGCGTTCTTCCTCCACGACGAGGTGATCGTCCACGCCCCCGCCGAGCAGGCCGAGGCCGCGGCCGCCGCGATCCGGGACTCGGCCGACGCGGCGGGACGGCTGCTATTTCCCGGCAGTCCGATCGATTTCCCGCTGGACCTCGTGATCAGCGAGCGCTCGGCGCAGAAGTGAGCGTGCTCAGCGCTCGCGCTCCTCGGCATCCTCCGGATCGGGTGTCCGCTCGTCGACCATCGCGAGCGCGAGCGTCAGGGCTCCCGAGGCCAGTCCCATCCACACGCGCGGCGCCCTGACGCCGCGACGCCGCAGCACGTTCTCCACACCCCGGTCGAGAGCGATGCTCCCGGCACCGACACCTGCGACCAGGCCGCCGAAGGCCAGGGAGAGAGCGGCCTCCTGCGCCGTCGGGAGCCGCAGACCGCCTCGCGCGACGGGGCGGGTGGGCTCCTGCGCGGCGGCGTCGGTGTCCTCACGCCGGTACAGGGCACGCAGCATGATCCCCGTCGTGAGCGCGGCGGGCAGGAGCACGTAGCCGCCCCGCACCGCCCTCGGCAGCCGGTGCAGCGGGATCATCCCCAGCCCGGCGCTCGCGGCGGTGCCGGCGGTGAGCGAGACGAGGCGGGAGCGGGGTGTCGGGGGCACTGTGGTCCTCCTGGGCGGTGCGGCGCGGTGGGGCATCGGATGGTGCGGCACCGACGCTACAGAGCCGTGCCGCCCGCCGGCCACCGACGATCGTCGGGGTGCGCCTCGTCGTCGGCTCACCGTCGCGATGCGAGCATGGCTGCTGGACCCGCGGCCCCGGCCCCGGAGTCACGACGCCGTCGGCTCGCCCTCCGCCGGCGCACCGCCCACCCGGAAGCCCTCGACGGCGAGCAGCTCGCGGGCGCGGCCCCATCTCCGATCGGTCGAGAACGTCCGCCACTGCGGGAGCAGCCCTTCGTCCGCGACGGCGTCGCGGAAGCGCCGGAACGCTCCCCTGCCGTCGATCGCCCGCAGCAGCGTCTCGCGCAGCCCGGTCTCCTGCCGATCGGCGAAGTCCGCCATGTCCTGCCAGCCGTCGCGGGAGCCCGCGGGCTCGATCCTCAGCCAGCGCTCGGGGTCGGCGTCCACGTCGACGGCGTACTCCTCCCCCACCTCGGTGGGATCGGTGAGCTCGCCGGGGATCGTCTCCCCGGTGACGAGGTCCAGGTAGCCCGCGGAGCTCATCACGGGATCCGTGTCGAGCAGGCCGACGACCACGTCGAGATCGACGGGCACCACACGACCGGCCGGCGGCTCCTCGCGCAGCAGCGCCAGCAGGTCCTCGGCGAGTTCCCGGTCCCCTCGCGCGTCGCGCAGGGTCAGCCGGTCGTGGAGGGAGGCGACCACCGGCCCCGACCGCTCCCGGTCCTGGGTGAGCACCGGCACGAGAGCGGCTCCGACCTGCTGCAGGGCCTCTCCGGTCTCGGCGCCCGTGATCACCTCGAGGACGGCACCGAGCTCGCCGGTGAGCGTGGCGCGATGGAGGGCGTCGAGGTCGAGCTCGCGAAGCCGCTCCCGGCTCGGCCAGGCATGCCGCTGCATCGGATGCGGAGCGGCCGGGCGGGGCGGCGTCGGCTGCTCCCCGTCGTCATCTGCCCAGCGCCGCCCGTACTGGTCCGGGATGCTCCCCCATCCCCAGAACGGCGAGGGGGCCGACGGACGGGTGCCGAGCATCTCGCGCGGGTCGATCGTCGCGTCGCCGACCACGCAGCGGTGGACCCAGCCGTCCCCCAGATCGAAGGTGTACTGGAACTCCTCGCCTCTTCCCACCGTCCGAGCCACCTTCGCCGTGCCGATGTCCAACGGCTCGGCGAGTGGTCCCTCGGGCGAGGACGCGAGCTCGCCGCCGAGTTCCGAGTCGGTGACGACCCGACCGTCGGCGAGGGTGAACATGGACAGGTGCGCGCGATCCCAGCGTGCGAAGGCGACGTCGATGGCCTCCGCGAGCTGCGCGAAGGTGTGGGAGGGGCCGACGGCGAAGACCCTCCCCGGCCACGGCCAGAGGTCGTACCCTCCGCCGCCGAGGAGCTCCACCGTCACCGAGGACCAGGTCTTCGCCATGGCGACATCCTCCCACCGGCCGCCGAGTCCCACCAGGGCAGCCCCGGCCCCGCGGGTCAGGACCGCTGCACGGCCCGCAGCTCCTTCTTCAGCTCCTGCACCTCGTCGCGCAGCCGGGCCGCGACCTCGAAGTTCAGCGACTCGGCGGCCTGGTGCATCTGCGCGGTCATCTCGTCGATCATGCCGGTCAGCGCACCGACGGGATCGTCGCCGAGGTCGATCTCGCGGCCCTGGACCGAGTCGACGGCGTTCGCGCGGGCACGGTCCCGGGCCACCTTCTCCTTCCCGGCGCGGTACTCGGTGGCCATCAGCGTGTCGGTGTCGATGTCCTCGCGGGCGAGCATGTCGGTGACGTCGGCGATCCGCTTGCGCAGCGGGGTCGGGTCGATCCCGTGCTCCGCGTTGAAGGCGAGCTGCTTCTCGCGGCGCCGGTTGGTCTCGTCGATCGCGGACTGCATCGAGTCGGTGACCGTGTCGGCGTACATGTGCACCTGGCCGGAGACGTTGCGGGCCGCGCGGCCGATGGTCTGGATCAGCGAGGTCCGCGAGCGCAGGAAGCCCTCCTTGTCCGCATCCAGGATCGCCACCAGCGACACCTCGGGCAGGTCCAGACCCTCACGCAGCAGGTTGATGCCCACCAGCACGTCGAACTCCCCCATCCGCAGGGAGCGCAGCAGCTCGATGCGGCGCAGGGTGTCCACGTCCGAGTGGAGGTACTGCACCCGCACCCCGTTCTCGAGCAGGAAGTCGGTGAGATCCTCGGCCATGCGCTTGGTGAGCGTGGTGACCAGCACCCGCTCCTCGCGCCGGACCCGCTTCTCGATCTCCTCGCGCAGGTCGTCGATCTGCCCCTTGACGGGCTTGACGATCACCTCGGGGTCCACCAGGCCCGTGGGCCGGATGATCTGCTCGACGTAGCCGTCCGCCCGGGAGAGCTCGTACTCGGCCGGGGTGGCGGAGAGGTAGACCGTCTGCCCGGTGCGCTCGGTGAACTCGGAGAAGGTCAGCGGGCGGTTGTCCAGCGCGGAGGGCAGGCGGAAGCCGAAGTCGACCAGGGTGCGCTTGCGGGAGCGGTCCCCCTCGTACATCGCACCGATCTGCGGGACGGTCACGTGGGACTCGTCGATCACCAGCAGGAAGTCCTCGGGGAAGTAGTCCATGAGGGTGTTCGGCGCGCTGCCGGGCTCACGCCCGTCCAGGTGGCGGGAGTAGTTCTCGACCCCGTTGGTCGATCCCATCTGCCGCAGCATCTCCAGGTCGTGGGTGGTGCGCATCCGCAGGCGCTGCGCCTCGAGCAGCTTGTCCTGGTGCTCGAGCTCCTCCAGCCGCTCGGCGAGCTCGACCTCGATGGTGCCGATGGCACGGGCGAGCCGTTCGGGGCCGGCGACGTAGTGGGAGGCGGGGAAGATGTGGATGTGGTCCTCCTGCCGGATCACCTCGCCCGTCATCGGGTGCAGCGTGTAGAGCGCATCGATCTCGTCGCCGAAGAACTCGATGCGGATCGCGAGCTCCTCGTACATCGGGATGATCTCGACGGTGTCACCGCGCACCCGGAAGGTGCCGCGGTCGAAGGCCACGTCGTTGCGGTCGTACTGCATGTCGACGAAGCGGCCGAGCAGCTCGTCGCGGTCCAGCTCCTGGCCCACGCTCAGCTGCACCATCCGGTCCACGTACTCCTGCGGGGTGCCCAGGCCGTAGATGCACGAGACGGAGGAGACCACGACCACGTCGCGGCGGGTCAGCAGCGAGTTGGTGGCGCTGTGGCGCAGGCGCTCCACCTCGGCGTTGATCGAGGAGTCCTTCTCGATGTAGGTGTCCGACTGCGGGACGTACGCCTCGGGCTGGTAGTAGTCGTAGTAGGAGACGAAGTACTCCACCGCGTTGTGCGGCAGCAGCTCGCGGAACTCGCTGGCGAGCTGGGCGGCGAGGGTCTTGTTGTGCGCCATGACGAGGGTGGGGCGCTGGACCTGCTCGATCAGCCACGCGGTGGTCGCGGACTTGCCGGTGCCGGTCGCGCCGAGCAGCACCACGTCCTGCTCGCCGTCGTCGATCTTCTTCGTGAGCTCGGCGATCGCCTGCGGCTGATCGCCCGAGGGCGAGTACTCGGAGACGACCTCGAAGGGATGCTCGGCACGGACCAGATCGGTGACGGGACGCATGGGACGAGCCTACGACCCGGGCCCGACGAGCGGTGCGGCCGCCCGCGCGGTCAGCGCAGGGCGGAATCCTCCGGCCGGTCGGGCAGGGCTCCGAGCACGGCCGCGAGCGCGCGGCGGGCGCGGGCGGCCAGGGTGCGCCGATCCGCGGTGTTCAGCACCAGGCGGTCCGCGCGGCGGATCCGCTCGAGATCGGTGACCTGCGCGGCCATGATCGACTCGACGTAGGCGCGGTCCTTGGCTCGATCCCGGACCACCCGGTCGATGCGGTCCTCGCGCCGGGCGAGCACGGCGACGACGGCGCCGTAGCGGTCCTCGTGGCCCTTCTCGAGCAGCAGCGGGCTGTCGTGGACGATCACCCGCTCCCCCGCGCGGGCGGCCTCCGCCTCCTCACGGGCGACCGCGGTGTCGACCCGGGTCAGCACGATGCGCTCCAGATCGGCCCGGGCGGCGGCGTCGGCGAAGACCAGGCGGGCCAGGGCTGCGCGGTCGATGGTGCCGTCGACCGCCCGGAACTCCTCCCCGAATCGCGCGACCGCCTCCTCGACGCCCTGGCCGGGCACGTCCAGCACGCGCCGCGAGTGGGCGTCGAGGTCGATCACCCGGTGCCCGGCCGCGCGCCAGAGCGCGGCGACGGTGGACTTGCCGGAGCCGATGCCGCCGGTGAGCCCGAGGCGCAGCGGTGCGGTGGTGCGGTGCATGGCCCCGATGGTACGGCCGTAACCGCCGTCACGGCCGGTCCCCGCAGGTGACGTGGGGGTCGTACCGTGACGGGGTGGACCCTCTCGAGCTGCTGATCACCAATGACGTGCTGCGCGCCATGGACCTGCTGGGTGTGTTCGTGATGGGGGTCGCCGCGGGTGCGCTCGCCTCGCGGCTGAACTTCGATGCGGTCGGCTTCGCGGTCATCGGCATCGCCGCGGGGCTCGGCGGAGGCATCGTGCGCGATCTGGTGCTGGACTTCGGCGTCCCCGCGGCGTTCGCGGATCCGTGGTACCTGGCCTGTGCGCTGAGCGGAGCCGGCTTCTCCTTCGTCATCCCGACGGACGGGCCCTGGTGGCGGCGTCTGGTGTCCGTGCTGGACATCGCCGCGATGGGGCTGTGGGCGGCGACCGGCACGGCCAAGTCCCTCGGCTACGGCCTGGACGTGCTGCCGGCCATCCTGCTCGGCATCACCAGCGCCGTCGGCGGCGGCGTGATCCGCGACGTGCTGGTGGGGCGGATCCCCGCGATCTTCGGGGGCGGTCCGCTCTACGCCACCGGCGCCCTCCTCACCGCGCTCCTCACCTGGCTGGTCGTCGCACTGGGCCTGCCCTCCCCGCTGGTGCTCGTCGCGGTCGCCGTGGGGTCCCTGCTCGCCGGCGTCGCGGCGTGGAGGCGCTGGACGCTGCCTGGCCACAGCCAGTGGCAGGTGACGATGTCTGCTGCGCAGCTGAAGCGCCTGGTGCGCCGCACCCGCAGGGACGAACGCGAACGGGTCGCTCTCGAGACGGGCGCGATCCCGGTGCTCGATCCGAGCACCGACGACCTCGCCGCCGATGCCGCTGCGGCCGATGGCGATGCGGTCGCGTACGAGGAGCGGATCTTCAGCGACTCGGACACGGAGCCCGAGGACCTGCCCGGCGCCGTCGAGCACGGCCACGGTCCCGCCACGGACGAGGACCCGCGCCGCGACGGCCGCTGACCCGGACCCGGGAGGGCGTCAGGGGCGCAGCAGCTCCAGCATCCCCGCGACGTCCTCGGCCCGCAGCTGGCCGGGCGCCGAGCCCTCGCCCGCGGTCGCGAAGGTCGCCGCGCTGCCGAAGGTCTCGGCGGCGACCCGCGTGCTCGCCCCGAGGGTTCCCATGCTGATCGCGATGTGCGGGCCGGAGAGGTCCTCGGCGACGGTGAGGCTCGCCGAGAGCAGGGTGAGCACGTCCCGTGCGCTGCGCGGGGTGACCGCGATCTTGGGGACGTCCGCGCCGAGGCGGCGCTGGGCGCGGAGGATCTCCACCAGCTCCGCCTCGGGCGGGGTGCCCTCGACGTCGTGGTGGGAGCCGACGACCACCGTGCCGTGGCGGTGGGCGGCGGAGATCACGCGCTCCACCGTCCGCGGGTCGCGGGCCGTCTCGATGTCGACCAGGTCCACGACGGACTGGGTGCCGGCGCGGCGTCCGCTGATCAGTGCGTCCAGCAGGATTCCGAGGTCCCGGTCGGCGATCGGGCGCCCGCCGCCCTCGGTCTCGGTGCGGAAGGTGACCAGCAGCGCCCGGTCCGGGCCCAGCTGTGCGCGCAGCGCGGGCAGCGCGGCCAGCACCGCCTCCCGGTGCTCGCCGGTGTCCTCGAGGTCCGGGCGGAAGCGGTCCAGCCGCCACTCCATGATCCGGGCCCGCGTACCCACCGCGGCCTCGGCCTGGGCGAGCAGCTCGTCCTCGTAGGCGCCGACCAGCGGGACGATGATCTCCGGCCGGGCCCTGCCCAGCTCGATGCCGCGCACGGTCGCGGTGCGACGGCGCACGTCGGCCCGGGGCCCGGCGGTGTCCAGCCCGGCGGCGTCCTGCTCGGCGGTGTCCTGCTCGGGGGCGGGCGGCTCGTCCCGGCTCGTCTCGTCCTGGGGATGTTCGCTCATCGGGTGCTCACTCCTCCGTGATCGCGGCGTAGGCGGACAGCAGCAGTGCCGGATCGGGACCCTCGAGGCGGGAGACCTTCCCGATCCGATCCAGCACCACGAAGCGCAGCAGGCCGG
>DATGUQ010000142.1:0-3381 GCA_035301145.1 Brachybacterium sp.
CGGGTCTGCGGGGTCACCGACACCCCGTCGAGGCGGCGGAAGGCGTCGGGCAGCGAGAGGTCGTCGAAGAGTGAGCTCATGAGGGTTCCAGGATAGGGCCGGGCCCGACAGCGCGGAGGCTGCCGGGCCCGGTGTGGACGGATCGTGCGCTAGCAGGACCTGTCGCGGCAGGTCGCTCGCTGCGGCTCAGACGAACTCGGCGACGATCACGTTCAGGACGATCGCGGCGGGGATGCCGAACCACACCGCGGAGGAGGTGGCGGGACCCTTCTTCGCGGCGATGTAGGCGAGCACCACGGCGACCAGGCCGACCACGAGCTTGATGCCGAGCTTCATGTGGTTCGGGTCGCCGCCGGTGAGGCCGGGGATCGACACCAGCGCGGCCAGCACGATCCCGATCACGACGGCGCCGGCGACGGCATGCGCCATACCGGGGTTCGGCTGACGGGTGCGGGCAGCTGCCACCCAGGTGCCGAGCGCCACGGCCCAGCAGATCAGGTGCAGCACGACGAGGAGGGACAGCACGAAGGACATGACACCATGTTATTTCCTTCGTCTGGGAAGAGCCTGCTCGTCCCGTGAGAGGATCGCCGCATGTCAGCGGCCCCCTCCGACTCCCCCCGCTCCCCCGAGTCACCGGACCCCGCCCCCGGCGCGGGCGCCGACGGGGCACAGGATCCGGCGGGGCCGGCGGCGGGCCCGGACTGGCTCCCGGGGCAGCTCGCCGAGCTCGACGCGGAGCGGCCTCCGCGTCCGCCCCGCGGTCGCCTCCTCGCCGGCCTCCTCTCCGCGGCGCTGGTGATCGCGCTGCTCGTCTGGGCGCTGCCCTGGGCCACCGGCGCGAGCTGGGGCGAGATCACCGGCACCCTGGCGGCCCTGCCCGCCTGGTCGGTGCCGGCGATGGTGCTGCTCGGCGTCGGCGCCCTGCTGCTGGAGGCGGTGACGGTGCGCGCCGCGATGCCGGGTGCGCGCTGGTCCGGGGTCCTGCTCGCGCACCCGGCCGCCGGGGCCACCGCCCTCGCGGTCCCGGGAGGGACCGTGATCGGGCTGGGTCTGATGGGGTGGATCCTGCGCCGCTCGGGCCTGGCGCTGCCGGTCGTCCTCACCGGCATCGTCGCCGCCTCGCTGGTGGAGATGGTCGTGACCTCGGTGCTGATCCCGCTGCTGGGCCTGGTCGCCTACGCGCTGAGCCCGTTGCTCTCCCCGGTCGGGACCGCTCTGCCCGGTGCGCTGTGGGCCGCACTGCTGGCCGTGCTCGGCGCGGTGGTCGCCCTGGCCCTGACGTTCGTGATGCTGCGCCGCAGCGTGCTGTCCGCACTGCTGGGGCAGGTCGACGGGATGCTCCCCGCCTCCGCCGCCCGGACGATCCTGACTCAGCGCGACGTGCTGGTGGAGAGGCTCCGGCGCCGCTGGCCGTCCCTGCTGGCGCCGACGCTGGGGGCCCGTGTGCTGCAGTGGGCCGCGCTGGTGCTCGCGATCGAGGCGGTCGGTGCGCACGTGCCATGGCTGCTGACGGTCGCGATCTTCGCGCTCGGTCGCGTGCTGTCCCTGGTGCCGCTGACCCCCGGCGGGGCCGGGGTGACGGAGACCGTCGGCGGCGCGGCGCTGGTCGCCCTGGGCGTCGCGGCGGCGGATGCCGCGGCCGCGATGCTCCTGCTGCTGGTGACGATGCTGCTGGTGCCGCTGCTGGCAGGAGCGCTCACGACGGTGATCGCGCTCGCCCTCGCCCCGCGCCGCCGCCGGACGGCCTGAGCGCCGTGGCCCGCTCTGCACGGGGCTCGCTCGCGCTCGGGTCAGTCGCCCTCGTAGTCGGGGGTGGCGATGCCGAGCGTGTGCGAGGGGTGGGTGAGGAAGCCCTCCTCGTCGCCGGGCAGCAGCGGGAAGCCGCCGATGCTGGCTCCCTGGGCGGTGCCGACGAACGCGGCCACGTCGGCCACGTGACGATGGGCCTCGTCCCCCCGCCCCAGGAACCCGGCGCCGGCGTACCCGCCCAGACGCCGACCGGTGCTCCGCTCGGCGGCGACCGCCGCGGCGTCCAGCCGTCGGGCGCTCGAGCGCAGACCGGTCGCGATGCGACCCAGCTCGGGGTACTCCTCGAGCGTCCACCGCTCATGGACCCGCTCGCCCAGCGCCCGGGTCGCGGCGTCCTCCGCACCGGAGAGGTCCACGACGGTGTTGGCCAGACGCAGCCGCAGGATCGTGAGGCGGTCGGCGGCGCGCCGGAGCGCATCGGCCTGCCCCCGCATCGCGCGCGGATCAGCGGTCATCGGGCAGCTCCTCCCCGGGAGACGTCCGGTACGGGCGCGCCGGGGCCTCGGCGTGATCGGACCCCCTCATCGTAAGGGGAGCGGGAAGGACGTCTCCAACCAGTCGTCGAGGATCCCGATCGCCCGCGACCGTGCATCGGCGTCGGAGAGGAACACGTCGTGGCGCGCGCCGGGGACCGCTTCGATCCTCGTGCGGGGGCTCAGTGCGGCCGCCGCCGCGACGAGGGTGCGCACGTCCAGCACCGAGTCCGAGCGGCGCATCCGCTCGGAGAACCGCGCCCCGATCCGGGTGCGGTCCGAGTGCAGGACCAGCACCGGGATCGCGAGCGGCCCGGCGGCCGCCAGCCGCCGCTGACCGTCGATGATGGCTCGGAGCGTGACCGCCGGGAAGGGGTGGCCTCCCGGCGGCTTCAGTGCGAGGTCGTAGTCGTAGGCGCCGCCGAAGCGCCGGTGGCTCGCGCGGGCGAGGTGGTCGTTGCCGGGAGGGAGGATCGGCCGCTGTCCGAGGCGCGCCGCCAGCATCCGCACCGGCACCTCGGCGAGGGCCCGGGTGACCGGCCCGAGATGCATCTCGAGCCACGGCGAGTTCAGCGCCAGGCCTCGGACGGTGCGGGGATGCCGCTGCGCCCAGAGCGCGGCCGTGAGCCCTCCGGTGGAGTGGGCGAGGAGCACGGGGGGCCGATCGCGGCCGATGCTCCGCAGCGCGGCCCCGATCTCCGCGTCATAGCGGCTGAGGTGATCGACCTCGGTGGGGGTCTGTCCCGGCAGCAGGCTGCGACCGTGCTTGCGCAGGTCCAGCCCCCACACGTCGTGCCCGCAGCGCCCCAGGTGCTCCATCAGGCCGCGGTCCAGGACGTAGTCCGACCAGCCGTGCATCAGCAGGATCGGGGGTCTGTCGGCGCGCGCTGCGGCGCCCTGCCCCGCCTCGCGGTGGATCAGCGTGGCGACCAGCGGACCCTCGGCATCGGCCCCCAGATCGATCCGGTGCGTCTCGTACCCCTCCCCCAGGAGCGGATCGGTGCTCACACGTCCTTGGAGCTGTCCCGCAGCAGCTCGACGACCTCGTCCCTGCGATACCTGCGGTGCCCGCCCAGGGTGCGCATGTACGTCAGCT
>DATGUQ010000143.1:0-11668 GCA_035301145.1 Brachybacterium sp.
CCCATGAGGGCGTGGACCTCCCCGGGGAACAGGCGGAAGTCGACGCCGTCGAGCGCCTTGACCCCCGGGAAGGAGATCGAGATGCCTGTCATCTCGACAATCGGTGGTGCGGACATCGAGTGCCACTCCGTTCGGTCTTCGATCTGCGGTGCAGGGGCCGGCGCGCAGAAGCGGCCGGGCGGCCGGCAGGGCAGGGTGCGGTGCTGCGTGGCGGCGGAGGGTCCGTCCTCCGCCGCGGCCCGGGCCGGGGAGCGTCTCCCCGGCCCGGGCGGTGCCGCGGCCGATGGGCCGGAGCTCAGTACTTGCGGTCGGGCAGCGCCTCCTCGGCCGCCTCGGGTGAGTCGAAGGTGGTGCTCTCGATCTGGATGTAGGGCTCGACCTCCCCGCCGTCCAGCACGGTGTTGACAGCCTCGAGGGCCTGTTCGCCGAACAGCGGGTTGTACTCGGCGACGAAGGAGAGGGTGCCGTCGGCGAGCGCCTCGAGCGCGGCCTGGGTGCCGTCGATGGTGGCGATCTTGACGTCCTCGCCCGGGGTGAGGCCGGCCTCCTGGACCGCCTGAGCGGCGCCCAGGCCCATCTCGTCGTTCTGGGCGAAGACCAGCTGGACGTCGTTGCCGTTGGACTTCAGCACCGTCTCGAAGACGCTCTTGGCCTCCTGGGTGGACCAGTTCGCGGTCTGGGACCCGAGGTTCGTGAAGGCGGACTCGCCCTCCATCGTCTGGTTCCAGCCCTCGTTGCGCTCGTTGACGACGGAGACGCCCGCGGGGCCCTCGAGCACGAAGTACTTGGCGCCGTCGGGGAAGGTGGACTTCGCCCACTCCGCCACCGCGGTGGAGACGGCGACGTTGTCCGGCGCCAGCCGTGTGACGTAGAGGTCGGTGTCGTCCGGCTCGATGCCGCGGTCGATGAGGATCACGGGGATCTCCGCCTCCTGGGCACGGCCGAGGGACTCCTCCCAGCCGGAGCCCTCGGTGGCGGACAGCAGGATGAGGTCGACGCCTTCGTCGACGAACGAGCTGAACGCGTCGATCTGGGACTTCTGATCGAGGTTCGTCGCCGGGGCGTACTTCAGCGTGAAGCCTGCGTCCTCGGTGAAGGTCTCCTGGATGTTGTCCTCATTGGCCTGGCGCCAGGCGCCCTCGGGGCCGACGGCGACGAAGCCGATGGTCACCGGGCCGTCGGAGCCGGAGCCCCCGCCGGTGTCGGAATCGGCCGAGGAGCAGGCGGCGAGGGCCGCGGCGACGAGACCGGCGGCGCTCGCGCCGAGGACGGTACGGCGGGTGGGATTCATGGATCTCCTCCTTGAGACGTGCGTGCCAGCGTGACCTCAGGCCGGAACCGTGACGTCGAGGGACTGCTGGAGGGCGGCGGATCGCCGCGCCGTGTTCCTGAAATGTTAGCGGGAACATTTGGCGGTGCAAGGGGTCCGACATCACGAACCGATCACGGGCGGGGACGGCTCCTCAGGTGGGTGCGCCGCCGGCCAGGGGCGGCAGGTCGTCGTCCTCGTCGGGGGCGGCGATCATCTCGACGATCGTCTCGACGCTGAGGCCGGGGCCGTTGCTGACCTCGCCGATCTTCATGCGGTCCTTCATCACCACGATCCGGTCGCTCAGCCGCAGCAGCTCGTCGAGATCCGAGGAGATGAGCACCACCGCCACCCGGTTCGCGGCCAGGCGCGCCACGAGCGACTGGATCTCCACCCGCGCACCCATGTCGACGGCCTTGGTCGGCTCGTCCAGCACCAGGAGGCGGGGACGGGTGGCGAGCCAGCGGGCGAGCAGGACCTTCTGCTGATTGCCGCCGGAGAGCCGCTCGACGGGGGTGGCCGGGTCGGCCGGGGCGATGCCCAGCTCGTCGATGAAGCCCGCGACGAGCTCGTCGCTCTCGGCCCGGGACACGGGGCGGGCCCAGCCGCGTCGCGACTGCAGCGCCAGCACGATGTTGTCGCGGATGCTCAGCCCGGTGATCACGCCCTCGCGCAGACGGTCCTCGCTCGCCATCGCGATGTGATGGCGCAGCGCGCCCCGCGGCGAGCGCAGCGAGATCGTGTGACCGTCGAGCACGGCGCTACCGGAGTCCGGGGTCGCACCTCCCGTCAGCAGCCGGGCGAGCTCGGTGCGGCCCGAGCCGCGCAGCCCGGCGATCCCGACCACCTCACCGCGATGCAGGTCCAGGTCCGTCGGCGAGAGCACCTCGCGCTGCGCGAGCTGCCGCGCGCTGTAGTACGGCGGTCCCGCCGGGTCGATGCGATGCGACCGCCGCAGCGACCCGATCCGCCGCAGCTCGGCGAGCTCCCGCCCGATCATCAGGGAGATGAGCTCGGAGCGCTCGACCTGGTGGGCGGGGAACTCGGCGACCCGCCTGCCCGAGCGCAGCACCGTGAGCCGGTCGCTGACGGCCAGCACCTGCTCGAGGAAGTGCGAGGCGAAGACCATCGCGACGCCCCGTTCGCGCAGTCGCCGCAGCACGAGGAAGAGCTGTTCGACCTCCGCCGAGTCCAGGCTCGAGGTCGGCTCGTCCAGGAGCAGCACACGGGGCTCCTCCGCCATCGCCCGGCCGATCGCGACGAGCTGGGCGGTGGCGGGGGAGAGGGAGCGTACCCGCCGGCGCGTGTCCACCTCCCCGAGTCCGAGCTGGTCGAGCACCCGGTGCGCCCGGGCGTGCAGCTCGCCCCAGCGGATCCCGAAGCGGCCGCGCGGTTCGTGACCCAGCATCACGTTCTCCCCGATGCTCAGATGCCGCGCCACGGGGGCGTCCTGCAGCACCGCCCGGATCCCGGCGGCCTGCGCCTCGGCAGGGGAGGCGAATCGCAGCGGCCTTCCGTCGAGCTCAATGCTGCCCGAGGTCGGGGAGAGCACTCCTGCCAGCACGTTGATCAGCGTGGACTTGCCGGCGCCGTTCTCCCCCATCAGCGCGTGGACCTCGCCGGGGCGCAAGGTCAGATCCACCTCGTGCAGCACCTCGATCGGTCCGTGCGCGACGGTGATGGAGCGCATCTCGACCGTGGTCGCCGCGCTCTCACCGGGGTGCGGGGGGCTCATGGCGTCGACCTCGCCTTCGCCGTCGACAGGCGCACGATCAGCTCCGGCGGGATCTTCGTCCGCCGGGGGATCTCGAGTCCCTCGATGGCGGCCAGGAGCACGTCCACCACGGTGCCGCCGAGGGTCTCGAAGGGCTGGCGCACCGTGGTCAGCGGGGGGATCGAGTGCCGGGAGAACGGTGCGTCGTCGAAGCCGACGACGCTGAGGTCATCGGGGACCCGCAGCCCGCGGTCGTGGAGCCCGTGCACGATGCCGAGCGCCACCTCGTCGTTGGCGGCCACGATCGCGGTGTACTCGGGGAGGCGCTCGAGGCCGACGGCGAAGTCGTAGCCGAAATCCGCGGACCAGTCGCCGGCGATCATCGGCCGTTCCCGCATACCCCAGGACCGGGCGCGGGCGCGGAACGCGCGCTCCCGAGCCCGCGCGTCGAGCCAGTCCATCGGACCGGACACGTACAGCACGTCCCGGTGCCCGAGCGCCGCCAGGTGATCCACCGCCATGGTCACGCCCAGCTGCTGGTCCACGCAGACCCGCAGCAGCTCCGCCTCCCGTTCCGGCTTGACCACCAGGACGGGCACGTCGAGGGAGGCCGTCCGCACAGCCGCCACCGAGGCCGACCGAGGCATGACCAGGCACAGCGCATCGATGCCGAGGGCGAGCAGCTGCTGGAAGGCGCGGTCGGGATCCACGGAGTCGTCCTCGTCCAGAGCCACCGAGCTCACCGAATAGCCGCGCCGACGGGCGGCGCGATGGATCGCCCGCAGTGCGCTCGCCGGGCCGAACTCCGTCTCGGTCTCCACGACCGCACCGATGCGGAGGGTCCGCTGCAGGGCGAGGGCGCGGGCGGCGATGTTGCGGTGGTACCCCAGCTGCTCCACGGCCAGGAGCACCTTGTCACGGGTGCTCTCCTTGATGCTCGGGTGCCCGTTGAGCACCCGCGAGACGGTCATGTGGGAGACACCTGCGGTCTCGGCGACCTGGCGCATGCTCGGTCGGTCCGAGGTGGACCGTGTGCCCATGTGCCCTCCGTCGTGGTGATGGTGCTCAGCCGCAGGGACGAGCCGTCGAGTTCGGCGCCGCCGCTCGGGCGCCGTGCCCGGAGCTCGTGCCGAGCACTGCTCATCATGCCGGATCATCCCGGATCGTTCCGAATGGGCGCCGGGCCCGTCCCGGGAAGCCCGGGGAAGGCGCTCGCCGAGCCCGTCCGATTCACTCCGGGAAACCTCTTGTTCCCGGTAACATTCCGAGCTAGGGTCCCTGTGAACACCCCGGACGGACGCTGGGTGAACAGGGCGAGGACGCTCCCGGGAGGCCAGGGACGGTCGCCCGGATCACCCCCGCTCCGCATCCTCGACAGACCCGATCCGACCCCAGGAGCTGAGCGCACGGCCGCTGTGCCGGGCGTCCGCGACGTCGCGGCACCGCCGCGGGAAGACACGGCCGTGGGCCATGAATGGAGAGCAGAATGATCCGGAGAACAGCTGTCTCGCGCCTGCGAGCGACCGTCGGCGCGGTGGGAGGACTGCTCCTGCTCGGCGTGGGCGGCGCGGCCTTCGCGGACGAGGCCCAGCAGGACGGCGTAGATCTCGACGTCACCATCGAGGACCAGGGCCCCGCGGGGACCCTCTCCCTCGGCGTCGCGGCGGATTCCGAGACGCTCACCGAGGTGGAGGGCGCCTCGCCCGAGTACCGGGAGTTCGTGGGCGAGCTGCCCGAGGTGACCGTCACGGACACCCGCACGGATGTCCCCGAAGGGGTCTACTGGTACGTGACCGGGCAGGCGAGCGACTTCGTGGGCGCCGACGGGCAGGACCCGATCACCCCCGACCACCTGGGCTGGTCCCCGAGCCTCGTCACCGACGGCGGCGGGGAGGTCGCTCCCGGCGAGGAGGTGCCGACCAGCCTCGATGGGAGCACGAACCCGGAGGCCCCGAACAACGTCGGCCTGCAGTCCGAGGAGCTGCTGCACCTCGCGCTCGACTCCGGGGAGGCGAGCGCCGCGAGCGGCGAGTGGACCGCCACGGCCGACCTCACCTTGAAGACGCCGCTCGACGTCGAGCCGGGCTCGTACAGCTCGACGCTCACGCTCTCGCTGTTCGAAGAGGAGTACTGAGGCGCCGAGCCCGCGTACCGGGACGCCGAGCGCACCGCCGCTGCGGCTTCCGGCATCGCGTCGACGCGACGTCGGCCCGCGCATCGCGGCCATCACAGGAGAGGGGAGGAGCAGCCATGTCGCTTCGGGGAACCCCGGCGCGCCGGACGGCGCTCACGCGGGCCCGTCCGGGCGTGCTCACGGCCGCGACCCTGCTCGCGCTGCTCCTGCTCCTCGCCGCCCCCGGCGCGCCCGGTGCCTGGGCGGACGGCGACGAGCAGAGCGCGGACACCCGCTGGGCGGTGACGCCGGCCGACGGCTCCGGCCGCGACGAGCGCTCCTCCATCCAGCACGCGCTCGACCCCGGCGAGAGCATCACCGAGCACATCGCCGTGCACAACCTCGGCGACCGGGAGGAGACCTTCCGCCTCTCCGCCGCCGACGGCTTCACCACCTCCACCGGCCGATTCGACATGCTCACCAGCGCCGAGGAGTCCACCGACGCAGGAACATGGATCGACATCGCCGAGGAGGTCACCGTCGGAGCCGGGCAGAGCGAGGTCGTGCCGCTGAGGATCACGGTGCCCGCACAGGCCGAGCCCGGGGACCACCTCGCCGGGGTCGCCGCCTCGGTGCTGAGCAGCCGCTCGGCCGCGGACGGCACGGACATCGGCGTCGAGAGCCGAGTCGGCGTCAAGGTGACCACCCGGGTCACGGGCGAGCTCGCTCCCGCCGTCGCCGTCGGCCCCGTCTCCTCCACCTACGAGGGATCGTGGAACCCGCTGCGTCCGGGGCGGGTCCTCACCACCTTCGAGGTGACCAACGAGGGCAACACCCGCGTGAGCATCGCCGGTGGCGCCTCGGCCGGCACGGGCGCGGCCGCGTTCCCCGCCGAGGGCGAGCGGCTGGGCGAGCTGCTGCCCGGTGACACCCGCCGGGTCTCCGTCGCGGTCGACGGGGTCTGGCCCACCCTCCGCCTGCCCGGCCGGCTGCAGGTGGCGCCGGGCGTGGCTGCGCTCGACGGCACGACCGCCGAGGCCGAGCCGGTCGAGGTGACCTTCGTGACCTGGGCGCCGCCCTGGCCGCAGCTGCTCGTGCTCATCGGCCTCGCCCTGCTGGTGTACGCCGTCATCGGCGGTCGCCGTCATGGCCGACGACGTCTCGACAGCCTGCTCGCGCAGGCTCGTGAGGAGGGCCGACGCTCCGCCGGCCCGACCGCGTCGGCGGAGACCTCGACCGACCCCGCCACGTCGGCCCCGGCCGCGGCGCGCGAGCCGTCGGAGCCGGACGGGAAGGAGCGAGCCCCGGAACGCTGACCGCCCAGGCCCTTCGCTCCCGGACCCCTCCTCCGCGATCACCGATCGCGGCCACGCACGAACCAGGAAGTCGATGATGACGACGAAGTCCCCCCGTTCCCTCCTCCGGTCCGCCGGCGCCGCCGCAGGCGCCGCGCTGCTCGCCGCGACCCTCGCCCCGCTCGGCGCGGCCCCGGCCCTCGCGGACGACCCCGCCGAGACCCAGCTCGAGGCCACGCCTCGTTCGGGCGAGGACGTCCTGACAGGGCGGTCCGCCGCAGCCGTCCAGCCCCTGCCCGGCGAGCAGGGCGAGGACGAGGCCTACGTCTGGGCCTTCTTCACCGGCGAAGGAGTGGGCGGGGAGGAGATCAGCCTCGCCGCCTCCCGCGGCAACGACGCGCTGAGCTGGAACACCCTGAACGACGGCGAACCCCTGTTCGAGTCCGAGTTCGGGGAGGAGGGCCTGCGCGATCCGTTCATCCTGCGCTCGCCCGACGGGGACCGGTTCTTCCTCATCGCCACCGACCTGAAGATCGACGGCCGCCCGGACGGGTTCGCGGGGGCGCAGCAGAACGGCTCCCTCGCCGTGGAGGTGTGGGAGTCCACCGATCTCGTGAACTGGTCCGAGCAGCGCCACGTCGTGGTCAGCGACGAGCACGCCGGGAACACCTGGGCGCCCGAGGCCTACTGGGACGAGGAGCGCGGCACCTACGTCATGTACTGGGCCTCGAACCTCTACGACACGACCGATCCCGCCGAGCGCACCGCCCCCACCTACAACCGGATGATGTACGCGACCACCGACGACTTCGTGACCTTCTCCGAGCCGCAGGTGTGGATCGACGTGGACCGCCGCGGCCAGCCCGGTGCCGGCTCGATCGACGTCACCGTCGCCGAGCACGAGGGCGACTACTACCGCGTGTACAAGGACGAGAGGTCCATGACCCTGCGCCAGGAGCGCTCTGCGGATCTCCTCGCCACCGTCGAGGGCGAGTACCCCACCACCACGGGGGCCGACGACGAATGGGTCGAGCTCGGCACCGAGATCGGCTCCGGCCAGCCCAACGGCTACGGCGGCACCTTCACCGAGAGCGAGGGCCCCTCGCTGTTCCCCGCGAACGAGGGCGACGTGAACGGCTACGAGTACTACCTCTTCGCCGACCAGCCGAACTACCACGGCGGCCCGAACCACTACGTCCCGATGGCCACGGACGACCTCACCGACGCCGCCTCCTGGGAGGTGATCGGCGAGCAGATGCCCCCGTCGCAGCTCCCGCAGAACAGCGACGGCGGCCGGCCCCGCCACGGCACGATCGTGCCGGTCACCCGCGAGCAGTACGAGGGCGTGCTCGAGGCGTACGCGCCGGACCTCGCCGTCCGCTCCGTCGAGCCGATCGAGGTGAGCACCCCGGCGGGCACGGCCCCGCAGCTGCCCGAGACCGCCCAGCTGACCAAGGCGGACGGCAGCACCGAGGACGCCCCCGTGGCGTGGGAGGACGTCCCGGCGGAGCAGTACGCGCAGCCCGGCACGTTCACCGTCACCGGCACCGCCCAGGACGACTCCCGCCACCCCGTCGAGGCGACCGTGACGGTCACCGCGCAGCAGGCCGCCCTCACGGCGACCACCCGCTGCGCAGCCGGGAAGAACGTGCTGGTCACCACCGTCACCAACCCAGGCAGCGCGACCGTCACCGCCGAGGTCGTCACCGCCTACGGCACCCGGGAGGTCACGCTCGAGGCCGGTGCCCGTGCCTCGCAGACCTTCACCACGCGGCAGGCGCAGCTCCCGGCCGGCGAGGCCACCCTCCGCCTCGACGGCGAGGAGACCGTCGCGGCCTACCCCGCAGCGACCTGCGGCTGAGCACGGGCCGCGCCCGCTACCCCGCATCCCGTCCCGCAGCACACCCGCCGACAGCGACGAAGGAGTACGCATCCATGAGATCGAGGACACCCCGTGACCGCAGCGCCCCGGGAGAGCACCGCACCCCCGCAGACCACGGCAGCAGCCGGCAGGATCACGGCGGCAGCCGGCCGAGCCGCCGCATCGGCCGGCTGCGCCGCGGCGCCGTCGGTGCGCTCGCCGCGGCGCTGGTCGTGCCGCTGGCCGGCCCCGCCGTGGCGGAGCCGAGCGAGGACCCCGTGGTCGAGTACGAGTTCACCCAGACCTCCGGGGACACCGTGCCCGAGACGGGCGGCGGCGAGCCTGCGACCGTGCAGAACCTCCAGGACGAGACCTGGACCGGGACCTCGCTGCGCATGGGCGGCGGTGACCCGGACACCGGCACCTGGGTGCGCCTGCCCGACGACCTGGTCACCGAGGCGAGCTCCGCGACCATCACCACCGAGGTGAAGATCGACGAGGAGATGCGGCAGGACTACAACTTCCTGTGGAACATCGGGGCCGAGGGCGACACCACGAACTACTTCTTCAGCTCGGTCAGGGACGCCCCGCGCACCGCGATCACCACCGACTCGAACGCCGGCGAGCGCAGCGCGCAGGCGGAGACGGACCTCCAGGCCGACCGCTGGTACTCGCTGACCAGCGTGCTCGACGGCGAGGCGGACACCCTCTCGTTCTACATCGACGGCGACCTGGTGGGCAGCACCAGCACCGAGCTGGAGCCCTCCTCGATCACCGAGCAGACGATGAACACGATCGGCCGCTCCCCATGGCCCGATGCGCTGTTCGCGGGCGAGGTCTCCACCTTCCGCGTCCACGACCGGGCGCTCGACGCCGAGGAGGTCGCCGCCGCCAGCACCGAGGACGCCGCCGGCCACCACGACGAGATCCTCGCCCGCACCGAGCAGCTGCTCGAGAGCCTCGACCCCCTGCCCGAGCAGATCGAGGACGACTACCTCGCGCTGCCCACGGCCGGCGGTGAGATCACCTGGAGCAGCAGCGATCCCTCCGTGATCGCCGAGGACGGCCGGATCACCCAGCCCGAGCAGGGCGCCGACCCGGTCGAGGTCACGCTCACCGCGACCGCGAGCATCCGCGGGATCTCCTCCACGCGCGAGCAGGTCGTCACCGTGGCCCCCTCGAGCGCCACCGCGGAGGAGCGTGCTCAGGCCGCCGCCGCTCAGTACGTCCTCCCGCCCGTCCTCGCCGACGGCGCCGCCCTGCCCGACGCCCCGGAGGGCGTGACCGCGACCCCCGTCGACGCCACCGGTGCGAGCCTGGACGGCGACCGGATCCACCTCGAGGGGGACGACCGCGCGGAGGCCGTCGTCACCGTCGAGATCGCCCGCGAGAGCGCGCCCGAGGCGACCGTGACGAAGACCTTCGACGTCACGCTGCTGCCGCAGGACGAGGCGGCGATGCTGGCCGCCTACCACCGCACCCCCACCTCCGAGCAGGAGGCCAACAACGCCGACATCGCCTACAGCATGCACCTCGCCCTCGAGGGCGAGGACGGCTGGGAGCCGCTGAACGAGAACTACGGCATCTTCTTCCCGGAGACCTCCGAACCCCATCCGGACCTGGGCCCCTCCTCCGAGCTCATCCGCAGCCTCGAGGACCCGGCCGTGTTCGCGATGCCGGAGGGCGGGTACGGCATCGTCGCGACCCGGCTCGCACGCGGCGGCGGCCCGGACGGCACCCAGAGCGATTCCGTGCTCGTGGCCACCTCCCCGGACCTGCGCACCTACGAGGAGATCGGCCTGCTCGAGCTCGACGAGGCCGGGGGCGTGAACCAGCCCCGTGCGGTCTACGACTCCGCCGCGGAGACCTACCGCCTCTCCTGGACCACCGACTCGGGCGCCGAGCGCCACCAGTCGTTCCCCGACCTCGTCGCCGCCGTGGAGCAGGGTGAGCAGGGCAGCGCCGCGACCGGCGCGGTCACCGGCACCGTCACCGGCTCCGGCGAGGGCATCGACGACTTCGGCGCCGGGATCGAGCTGACCGTCCCGCAGGAGGACGCGGACGCGCTGCTGCAGCGCTTCGGCCGCATCGCCCACACCGGGTTCGCGGACCTCGAGGACGTCTCGGTGCCCGCCGGGGGCGAGATCGACACGGAGGGGCTGCCGGACAGCGCCGTGCTCGAGTACTCGGACGGCTCGACACGCGAGATGCCGCTGGAGGACTGGGACCTGAGCGGGGTCGACCTGACCACCCCCGGCCGCTACACCGCCGAGACCACGGTGCAGCGCGACGACTACCCGACACCCTTCGCCGACGAGCGCGCCGACCCCTCGGCCTACAGGTACGAGCACGACGGCGAGACAACGTACCTGATGATCGCCACCAACGATCCGGATCTCGACAACGTGGACCAGCAGGGGCACGCGTTCATGCCGCTGCGCTCCGCGGACACGCTCGCCGGACTGGCCGACGCGGCCGATCCCGAGGAGGTCCACCTGCTCGAGCGCGGAGACGTGGACGCGCACGGCGAGACCATGACGGGCTGCTTCTGGGCGCCCGAGCTGCACGAGATCGACGGACGCCTGTCCATCCTGTTCATGCCCTGCTACGGCGACTCGCCGGACTACATGAACGGCCGGGCCTCGATCATGCAGCTCGAGCAGGATGCGGACGGCCACGACCTGGACCCGATGGATCCGGCCAGCTGGACGGCGCCCCGGCACGTCACCCGCGCCGACGGCTCCGCACTCAACGCCCTCAACGGGGTCTCGCTGGACATGACCTACTTCGAGGACGCCGACGGCCAGGCGTACTACGCCTGGCAGCAGGTGTGCGCGACCTGGATCGCGACCGTCGACCCGAGCGAGCCGGACCGCCTGACCAGCGATCCGGTGCGGATCATCGACCCGGGGTACGCCTGGGACAACGTCTGCGCCGAGGGCCCGAACGTGCTGCCCCACGACGGGAAGCTGCTGATGCTCTACTCCGGCTCGAGCGTGGGCGACACCTACACGACCGGGCTCGCCACGGCCGAGGCCTCCGGGACCGACCTCACGGATCCCGCCTCGTGGACCACGCTCAACCACCCGCTGCAGAAGTCGGGCCTCTACGACGGGCAGTGGCAGCTGGGCACCGGCCACGGCATGTGGTCCGAGGACGAGCACGGCAACCCGCTCTACGTCTTCCACGCCCGCACCGACCACAACGGGCTGACCGGGCGTGACATGTTCGTGCGCCGGGTGCACTTCGACGCGGAGGGCATGCCCGTGCTCGACATGGAGCCGGACGAGGAGGTCACCGAGGAGACGGTGCAGCTGACCATCGAGGTCACCGAGGCCGGGGCGGTCCCCGTCGAGGCCACCACGAGGTGCGTCGC
>DATGUQ010000144.1:0-4773 GCA_035301145.1 Brachybacterium sp.
ATCCTGCTGCCGCCCTCGGAGACGAAGACCCGCCCGTCGGAGGTCGACGGCGCGCCGCTGGACCTGGAGGCGATGTCGCTGCCGCAGCTGGCCGAGCCGCGCCGCACGATGCTGCGCGCCGCCCAGCGCACCGCCGCCGGCACCGACGCCGCCACCCGCCTGGGCGTCCCGGCCTCCGCCCCCGAGCTCGTGGGTCGCATGCTGCACCTCGACCAGGAGCCGACGGCGCGGCCGCTGCGCGTCTACTCCGGGGTGCTCTACGACCAGCTCGACCCGGACCAGGACGCCGTCCCGGACAGGGACGTGCTGGTCCAGAGCGCGCTGTTCGGTCTCGTCGATGCCTTCCGCGACCGGATCCCCGCCTACCGGCTCTCGGCCGGCTCCTCCGTCTCGCGCCTGGGCAGGGCCGGCACCTGGTGGGGGCGGCAGCTGCGTCCCCTCGCAGCCGAGCTCCTGGCGGCCCAGGCCCGCAGCGTCTCCCCACTGGTGATCGACTGCCGCTCCGGCGGGTACCGCTCGATGATGGGGCTGCGCAGCGCCGACGGGGTGCGGGTGCTCGAGGTGGCACCGGTGCAGGAGCGCGACGGGGTGCGGAAGGTGGTCTCCCACGACGCCAAGCGCTATCGGGGAATGGTGACCCGGGCCCTGCTCGCGCTGGAGGGCGCTCCCACCACGGCCGAGGAGGTCGCGGAGGCGGTCGGCGAGGGACTCGGCGGCCAGCTGCGCATCGAGCTCGACGGCGACCGGCTCGTGGTCGTGGACCGCGTGGGCTGAGAGCGTCCGCGGTTCAGGGGAGCCGACCGCTCCAGGGGTCGGTCGTGTGCTCGCTGCGCAGCACCTCGAGGCCCGGCGCTGCGGCCTCGAGCAGCTCCTGGGCCAGCGGCAGCCACAGCGCCTCGCTCGCCGCGTGCGGCACGTCGATCAGGGCCGGCACCGCGGCGGGATCCGCCGCGGAGTCCAGGTGCTCGAGCGCGGGATGGTGGCGCAGGTCCGAGGTGATGTAGACGTCGGCCCCGGCGGCGGTCGCGGCCTCGAGGAAGGAGTCCCCCGCCCCGGGGCACACGGCGACGGTGCGCACCTCACGCCCTGGGTCGCCGGTGTGCAGGATCCCCCGCGCGGTGGCCGGTGTCCGCTCCGCGACGAGGGCGGCCAGCTCTCCGACCGTGGTCGGCGCCGCGAGCGTTCCGATGGCGCCGAGGCCGAAGCGGTCCGAGCCGTGCGCGGCCTCCTCCGGCATCTCGCCCGGCACCAGCGGTCGCGGCTCGCGCAGATCCAGCAGCGTCGTCCAGGCCCCGACGGTGCCGCGGGTGGAGCGGTCCACGTTGGTGTGCCCGCACCACAGGGCGGTGCCCGCGCGCAGCAGGTGCGTGACCACGGCGCCCTTCCCGTCGTCGGCCGGCAGGAAGCTCGCCCCGCGCAGCAGCAGCGGATGGTGCGTGATCAGCAGCTCGGCCCCGCGTGCGACGGCTTCGCGGGCGACGGCGAGAGTGGGGTCGACGGCGAGCAGCACCCGGCGCACGGGGGCGCCCCGCTCCCCCAGCACCAACCCCACCCGGTCCCAGGGCTCCGCCCAGCGCAACGGGTAGGCGGCCTCGAGCGCGGCGATCACGGATCCGACGTCCTGCTGCTGTGTCACGGTGCTCACTCTCCCAGGGCGCGGGTCTCCACCAGCGCCGCCTCGTAGGCCTTCCACGGCATCAGCACGCATTTGACGCGGGCAGGGAACTTCGCCGCTCCCAGCAGGGCGACCCCGTCGCCGATGAGGTCCTCGTCCCCCTCGATCCGGCCGCGGGAGCGCATCGCCTCGTCGAAATGGGCCCGGACGGGGTCGACCTCGTCGACGGTGCGTCCGATCAGCAGATCCGCCATGATCGAGGCGGAGGCCCGGCTCATGGCGCAGCCGACGGCGTCGTAGGAGACGTCCTCGATCCGTTCGGTGCCGTCGGCGGACAGCTGCAGCCGCAGGGTGATCTCGTCCCCGCAGGTGGGGTTGACGTGATGGACCTCGGCACCGAACGGCTCGCGCAGCCCTGCGTGCAGGGGCCGCTTGTCGTGCTCGATGACGAGCTCGGTGTACAGGGCGGAGAGAGGACTGCTCATGAGAGGGATCCGAAGAACTCGACGGTGTGGGCGACCCCGGAGACGAAGGCGTCGACCTCGGCGGCGGTGGTGTGCACGGAGAAGCTGGCGCGCGTCGTGCCGTGCAGGTCGAAGCGGCGGTGCAGCGGCCAGGCGCAGTGGTGGCCCACCCGCACCTGGAGGCCGAGCGAGTCCAGCACCTGACCGACGTCGTGCGGGTGCCGGCCGGGGATGTCGAGGCAGACCGCTCCCGTGCGCTGCGGCGAGGCGGCCGGGCCGATCACCCGCACCCCGTCGATGCCTGCGAGGCCGTCGAGCGCCTGCTGGGTGAGGGACTGCTCGTGGGCGGCGATGCGCTCCATACCGAGGGCGTCGAGGTAGTCGCAGGCAGCGGCGAGGCCGACAGCCTGGGAGACCGGCGGGGTGCCGGCCTCGAAGCGGGCGGGAGGCTCGGCGTAGGTGCTGTGGTCCATGTGGACGATCTCGATCATCGAGCCGCCGGTGAGGAAGGGCGGCATCTGTGCGAGGAGCTCGTAGCGTCCCCACAGCACACCGATGCCGGTGGGGCCGAGCATCTTGTGCCCTGACAGCGCGACCAGATCCACCCCGAGCGCCGCGACGTCGAAGGGCATGTGGGGCGCGGACTGCGCCGCATCCAGCACCGTGAGGGCGCCGACCGCACGGGCCGCCTCGACCAGCCGCGCGACCGGGGTGACCGTGCCGAGCACGTTGGACTGGTGGGTGAAGGCGATGACCTTGGTGCGGTCGGTGACGAGGGACGCGAGGTCGGTGAGGTCGAGGGTGAAGTCCTCCGCCACCGGGATCCAGCGCAGCCGGGCACCGGTGCGGCGGGCCAGCTCCTGCCAGGGCACCAGGTTCGCGTGGTGCTCCATCTCGGTCACCAGGATCTCGTCGCCCTCGCGCACCCGCAGCCGCTGCGGGGTGGAGTCGTCACCGCTGCCCAGGGAGTGCGCGACGAGGTTCAGCGCCTCGGTGGCGTTCTTGGTGAACACCACCTCGTCGGGCGACGGGGCGCCGAGGAAGGCCGCCACGCGCTCGCGGGCCCCCTCGTAGGCGTCGGTGGCGGCGCCGGCCATGCGGTGCGCGCCGCGCTTGACCGCGGCGTTGTCGTGGGTGAGGTAGGCGACCTCGGCGTCGATCACCGGGCGCGGCCGCTGGGAGGTGGCGCCGCCGTCGAGATAGATCATCGGGGTGTCCGGATCGAGCATGCGGGTCAGGATCGGAAGTCCGCTCGGATCGCCTCGACGTCGAACTCTGGGCTGGGGGCACTCACCTGCGGGGTTCCTCCTCGGTTTCGGCCCTGCCGGTGCTGCGCGGGGTGCGGAGCGGGCCGGGCCCGGGGACGGGACCAGTCTAGGGGCCCTCCCGGGAACCGGTCCGGGCCGTGAGACCATGGGCGCATGCGGCGGCCGTCGGCCGCGCACGTCCCTTCCGCCGATCCTCCGGAGGCAGCGTCATCGAGACCCTCGTCCTGGCCACCCTGTTCGTCGTGGTCCTCGTCTCCGTGGTCGTCCTCATCGGCCGCGTGCTCGTGCGTCGGCGTCAGGAGCGCGAGCGCTGGGAGGCCGAGGGCCGACCGGAGCCGCCGGAGCGCACGCCCGAGGAGCAGGAGCGGGACCGCAGGACAGCGCTCACCTGGGGCTGTCTGCTGGTCGCCGTGCCGGTGGTGCTGGTGCTGCTGTACGCCGTGACGCGCTGAGGCGCGCGGACGCGCTCGAGGCGGAGGCAGAGGTCTCCTGGGTGGGTCGTGAGGGGCTCGAACCCCCGACCTTCTGGGTGTAAACCAGACGCTCTGACCAACTGAGCTAACGACCCGGGCGGGGGCGTGCCCCCAAGACCGCGGCGGCGGTCAGCTGGTGCGACTGGCCAGGCGGGTGCCGGTCCAGTCAGCGGCCAGGTTCATCGAGCTCATCACCCGCAGCCCGGCGATCCCGGCGCTCTCCTGGATATCTCCGGGCATGACGTGCCCGTCGCGTCCCGCCTTCGGGGTCATCACCCAGACGGGCGCACCGGCATCGATGTTGCGCAGGGTGTCGACCATGGCATCGGTGAGATCGCCGTCGCCCTCGCGCCACCACAGCACGACGGCGTCCACGATCTCCTGGGTGTCCTCGTCCTCGAGCTCCCCGCCGATGAGGTCCTCGATCGCGTCACGCAGGTCGAGATCGACGTCGTCGTCGTAGCCGATCTCCTGCACGATCTGTCCCGTGGTGAAGTTCAGCGCCTCGGACAGGGAGCTGGACGAAGGGGCGTCGGACGACGGTGACAAGAAGGGACTCCTCACGAACGGGGGTGCAACACATGCGCGCCGGGACCACGTGGACACAGTGCCCCGAGGTCCGGTGGCGCGCGGCTGAGTCTATGTCACCGGGCACGCGCATGCATCACGGGACGTGAGTCCCGCGGTGCCCGCACGCACGGCGCGGATGTCCTGCGTGTCACAGATGCGGAGGGAGTGTGAAGGTCCCGCACCGCCACCGCGACGGTAGGCTTGCCTGCACCGAGGCCGAAGGAGCCGGGCCCACCGGCGAACCTCAGCTCCCACGGCCGGTCCATCGCCTCCCGTAGAGAGAAGGACAGTGTGACTTCGCACGAGACCCCTCGTCCCATCGGCATCAACCTGCCGAGCCACGCCCAGGATCCGGATCCGGAAGAGACCCGGGAATGGCTGGA
>DATGUQ010000145.1:0-3551 GCA_035301145.1 Brachybacterium sp.
CCCGGAGGAGGTGACCGAGCTGCGCGAGGCCTTCACCAGCCACATCGAGACCGATGGCAGCGGCGGCGCGTTCCACGAGATCCCCGAGGGCGATCCGCTGCACGCCTACCCGCGGATGATCCAGCCGCACCGCGACGAGCACGGCCCCGGACGGCTCTCCCGCCGCTGGTTGCTCGAACAGCGCGTCATGGGGCGCGTCGCGGAGGCCGTCGGCCCGGTGTGGGCGGCGCAGTCGATGTTCTACTTCAAGCCCGCCGGCGCCCGCGGCCAGGCCATGCACCAGGACAACTACTTCCTGCAGTCCCATCCCGAGACGTGCATCGCCGCGTGGATCGCCGTGGACGACTGCGATGCGGTGAACGGTGCGCTCGGCGTGGTGCCCGGCACGCACGTCTACGAGATCGAGTGCCCCGAGGAGGCCGACGCGACGGAATCGTTCACCACGATCAGCGTCTCGATCCCCGATCATCTGAGCGTGGTGCAGACGGACATGCGGGCCGGGGACATGCTGATCTTCCACGGCAGCCTGGTGCACGGGTCCAAGCCCAACACCAGCACGGATCGGTTCCGCCGCTCGCTGATCTTCCACTACATCCCCGAGGGCAGCCGCGAGGTGGCCTCCTCGTACCAGCCGCTGCTGGACGCCCGCGGCGAGGAGGTCGAGATCGAGGCCTCCGAGTACGGCGGCACCTGCGGCGAGGGCTGGGTGACGCGCAACCACTGAGCGCCGTCCGGCAGCCCGCCGGCGCGCCCCGTCCATCACATCCCGCCTCCACGGAACGGCGGGACCCGCCGCCGCGCGGGAGGATGGCCGGTATGACCTCTCGCCCCGGACTCCTCGCCGACGTGCCGGACCGCGCCCGGGACGCTCTCCCGTTCCGTGCGCTCGCCCTGGCTTGGGTGATCACCGGCGGTCTCGTCGCCGCGGTGACCGGCCCGCTCGGCCTCGAGCACGGCTCGTGGTCCGCCGCGTTCCAGGTGCTCGTCGGCGGAGTCATGCAGGGCGTCCTGGGGATCGCGCAGGCCCACCTCGCTGCCCGGCGCCTCGGCCGACGGGCCCTGCTCGCCCAGCTGCTCACCTGGAACCTCGGCTGCCTCGCCGTGATCGGCGGGACCCAGCTCACCGCCCCGCTGCTGGTGGACGCGGGCGGGCTGGCGCTCGTGGCAGCGATGGTGCTGATGATCCGCGCCGTCGGCCGCGGAGAGCGCGGCCCCGCATGGGCGCTGTGGCTGTTCCGGGCCGCGCTCGTGGTGACTGCGGTGAGCATCCCCGTCGGGCTCGTGCTCGCGCACCTGCGCGCGGCCTGAGGGCCCGGGCGAGGGCCGCGGCGCCGGGGTCGCCGGTCCCCAACACACGGCATCGCCGCCCGCGTCCGCCCTCCCGCGTCACTGGTACGAGACGAACCAGGGCCGGGGATCGACGTCGAAGGTCTCCTCGGGCGTGAACATCGGGGTGTCCTCGTCGTAGAAGTTCTTCCACGCCATGAAGATCCCCTCCGGCAGGTCCCGCAGCAGCGCACGGTAGGTGCCGAGCTTGTCGCCGGGCACGCCGTGCCCGTCGGCGTGCAACGTGATCGCGAGCTCCGGCCGTGAGGTGTCCACGTCCTGCCGGTCGCGGATCATGGAGCCGCTGAACTGGTGGAGGATCAGCACCTTCTGCGGGAGGCCGTGCTCGGCCGTGAGATCCGCCAGCCACGTGCTCACCTCGTTGATCTCGGCCGCGGTGACCGAGCCGATCTGCTCGAGGTGCTTCTGCCCGGGCGCCAGCCGCCACTCGGAATCCAGCGCGAGCCCCACGTGCGGCGCCGTCAGCAGCTCCTCGTAGAGCTTCGCCTGGGTGAGGAAATCGGTGGTGCCGGGCTGCAGGTCCAGCACCACGTACACCCCGGCCTCGCCTGCGGCGTCGACCCATCCGCGCAGCGTTTCCACGCCGAGCGCGCGCGAGTAGTCGCCGTCGTCGCCCGATTCCGTCGTCGCCCGATTCCGAGGAGGCGATCGTGCTGATGATCTCGAAGGCGGGCACCAGCGGCTCCTCCACGAGGCCCTCGTACTCCGCGGCGAGCTCCTGGACCCGGGTGAGGGACTGCTCGATGCCCTGCTCTCCGAGCACGCCGAGGGACGGGGTCCCGGGAGCGCCGTACATGGCCACCATCCGCCGCCCCGGGAAGGCGGTGATCCCGCCGCCGGGCAGCTCCGGGGCGGTGAGCGCGCCCTGCAGCGCGCCCTGCCAGGCATCGGCCGGGCCGAAGCTCTCGCCGAGCGCGAGGACCCCGCGGGCCGGATCGTCCCCGGCCGCCGCTCGCGCCGCGGTGACGGACTCGCCGCTGCGGCCCACGTCCCCGCCGGGGAACTCGGTGACGGTGCCGCCCGCGGCCTCGACCAGGGCGACCGCGGCCGCGCGAGCCGGCAGCTCCTGCGCCGGATCCACGCACAGCGTGACGGCGAGCGGGTGCCCCTTCCGCCGCACCTCGGGCAGCCCGACATCGTCCGTGGACGGGTCGAGCTCGACCACCTCGACGTCCCCGTCGAGACCCTCGATCGTCGGGCCCGCCGTGCTCATCACGGTCCGGGCGCCGAGCCGGGAGAGCTCCTCGGCCACCGGCTCGCCGGTACCCACCAGCGCCGGGAGACCGGCCTCGGCGGCGCGCGCGGGAAGCTGCTGCGGTGAGTCCTCGGCGACGACCACGGCGACGTCCGCGGAGTCGAACAGGGCCCTGCTGAGCGCCACGGCGGTCCCGGCCGGATCCTGCCCGGGCAGCACCGTCGAGGCGGGCGGTTCGGGCACGAGCACCACGTCGACCGTCCCGCCGTCCGACGTGCACGCACCGAGGGTGCCCATCAGTGCGAGAGCCGCCGCTCCCGTGAACGTCCTGCGGGAGACCGTCCCGTCCTCGCGTCCTCGTGCACCCACTGCTCACGCACCTCTCCTCGGCCGGCCTGGCCCGGGATCGCGACGGCTCGCCGGGCGCGGCCATCGTGTCAGAGGCGCGCGGGTGTGCGGAACCGCCGCCCGACCGCGCGTCCGGGTGCGCTCAGATCGGGCAGGGCACCTCGACCGGCTGCCGGTCCGTCAGCTCGACCTCGACGGTCGCCTCGCCGCAGCGCACCCGGTGGGTGCCGAGGGCGCCGGGCCCCGTCGCCCGCAGGGTCAGCGCGGTGAGCGCGCCGCCCTTCCAGGCCATGTCCACCGCGATGCCGGGCCTGGCGCGCAGGCCGCGCACCGATCCCTCGGCCAGCAGCGGCGGCACGGCGGGCAGCAGCTCGATCTCGCCGCGGTGGCTCTGCAGCAGGCACTCCGCGAGCGCGGCGACGATGCCCAGGTTCCCGTCGATCTGGAACGGGGGATGGGCGGAGAAGAGGTTCGGGTACAGGCCGCTGCGCTCGGTGCCGTCCGCGGTCTCCGCCGGGCGCAGGTAGAGCTCGAGCAGGGACTGGACCCGGTCCGCCCGTCGCAGCCGCGCCCACAGCGCCGCCTTCCACACCAGGGACCAGCCGGTCGCCTCGTCCCCGCGGGCCTCGAGCGCGCGGGCCGCCGCCTGCTCGTGGCGCGG
>DATGUQ010000146.1:0-2592 GCA_035301145.1 Brachybacterium sp.
GTGCTCAGGTTGTAGTAGAACTGCGTGCCCTCGGTCACGTCGGTCTCCTTCGAAGTCGGTGAGACACTGGTGGGCATGACTGTAGAGCAGGAATGGTTCCGTCCAGAAGGGCGTGAGGTGCTCGTGCCGGGCACCATCGGCCCCCGCCGCCCCGTGCCCGCCGCGATCGAGCGCCCGGAATACGTCGGCAAGGACGAGGCCGTCTCGGACACCGGGCCGTACGTGCAGAGCGCCGACGTCATCGCCCGGGTCCGCGAGGCGTCGCGGATCGCCGCGCTCGCGCTGCAGGCGGCCGGCGAGGCCGCCGAGCCCGGCGTCACCACCGACCACATCGACGCGGTGGTCCACGACGTCCTGATCGAGAACGGCGCCTACCCCTCCACGCTCGGCTACCTCGGGTTCGAGAAGTCCTGCTGCACGAGCCTGAACGAGGTCATCTGCCACGGGATCCCGGACTCCACCGTCATGCAGTCCGGGGACATCCTCAACGTCGACGTCACGGCGTACATCCACGGCGTGCACGGCGACTGCAACGCGACGTTCCCGGTGGGCGAGGTCCATCCCCGCGCCCAGGAGCTCGTGGACCGGGCGCACGAGGCGATGATGCGCGGCATCAGGGCGGCCCGGCCCGGGCGCGAGGTGAACGTGATCGGTCGTGTGATCGAGAAGTTCGCGGCGCGGCACGGGATGGAGTCGGTGCACGACTACACCGGCCACGGCGTCGCCGAGGGGTTCCACAACGGCCTGGTCATCCCCCACTACGACTCCGCCCCCCTGTTCGACGACGTGATCGAGGAGGGCATGACCTTCACCGTCGAGCCGATGATCACCCTCGGCTCGCAGGCCTGGGAGCAGTGGGACGACGGCTGGACCATCGTGACGAAGGACCGCTCCTTCACCGCGCAGTTCGAGCACACCATGCTGATCACGGCGGAGGGCCCGGAGCTGCTGACCGTCGTCTGAGGCCGGCTCGTGAACGGCCCGTCCGCGCTGCCGGCGCGCAGGTATCCTGTGCGGCTGTGAGCACCGTCGCTGTCGGTGCACCGACCTGCAGGGCGATCCCTCGCCCGCCCAGCGCACACAGGAGACACGATGAGCAAGAAGGCCTTCGGGATCGACATCGGCGGGAGCGGCATCAAGGGCGCACCGGTGGATCTGTCCACCGGGGAGCTCGCCGCGGACAGGGTCCGGATCCCCACCCCGCAGCCCTCCGTCCCCGAGGCCGTCGCGGACACCGTCGCCGAGCTCATCGGCAGCTTCGATCTGGGCACCGACATGCCCGTCGGCGTCACCTTCCCGGCCGTGATCAAGGCCGGGGTCGCGCAGACCGCCGCGAACGTCGACAAGTCCTGGATCGGCACCGATGTCGACGCGCTGCTGACCGAACGCACCGGGCACGACGTGTTCGTGGTCAACGACGCCGACGCGGCCGGGATCGCCGAGATGAAGTTCGGCGCCGGGCGGAAGACCATCGGCGTGGTCCAAGTGATCACCCTCGGCACCGGCGTGGGCAGCGCGACCTTCGTGGACGGCACGCTCGTACCCAACACCGAGCTCGGCCACCTGCTGCTGCACGGCGACTCCGCCGAGCGCTACATGGCCAGCTCGATCAAGGACGAACAGGACCTGGACTGGGAGACCTGGGCGGGCAGGCTCCAGGAGTACTTCTCCCATCTCGAGTTCCTCTTCAGCCCCACCCGCATCATCGTCGGCGGCGGGGTCTCGAAGAAGCACCGGAAGTTCCTGCCGCTGCTGGACCTGACGTGCGAGATCGTGCCGGCGAAGCTGCGCAACGAGGCCGGCATCGTCGGCGCCGCGGTCCTCGCGCACCGTGAGGAGAAGGCCCTGCTGAAGGCGGCGAGGAAGGCCGAGAAGAAGGCGGACCACAAGGAGCGGGCCAAGCGCGACGCGGCGAAGTAGCACGGCGCCGGCTCCCCCGCGCCCCGGCCGGGGCGCGGGCGGACCAGCCGGCCTGTAAGCCGGGTTCTGTGATCGGCAGCCATCCCTCTACGATCGCCGTCGCCGACGACCTCCAGCGGTCCACCCGGGAACTCGGGCCGGCTCCCTCGAACGTTCCCTGTCTGACCTTGCTCCCGGTGGGGTTTGCCGTGCCGGCCTCGTCACCGAGGCCGCGGTGGTCTCTTACACCACCCTTTCACCCTCACCTCCGCGCCCCGAGGGTGCGGAGGCGGTCTGCTCTCTGTGGCACTGTCCCGCGGATCGCTCCGGGTGGGTGTTACCCACCACCGTGCCGGATGGAGCCCGGACTTTCCTCGGCCCCGGAGCCGCAGCCCCGAGGACGCGGCTGCCCGGCCGACTGGTCCGGGACCAGTCTACGTCCGCCCAGCACCGCACCCCACGCCGTGGCACCTGTCGCGCCGCGACGTGCGCAAGGTCTCCCCGGGCCTGCCCGGCACGCCGTGACGGACCGCCGAGAATGAAGAGATGCTGATCCTGCTGCCGCCCTCGGAGACGAAGACCCGCCCGTCGGAGGTCGACGGCGCGCCGCTGGACCTGGAGGCGATGTCGCTGCCGCAGCTGGCCGAGCCGCGCCGCACGATGCTGCGCGCCGCCCAGCGCACCGCCGCCGGC
>DATGUQ010000147.1:0-24510 GCA_035301145.1 Brachybacterium sp.
TGCCGCGCACGCCGCCCTGCCCGTCGGCATCGACGGCCGCGCCGGCTCCGCCTGGTACGACCGCGGCACGGCGCGGGTCCTGTTCGACCTCACCGTGGTGGACGGGCTCGTCACCCGGATCGACTTCCGCGCCGACCCGGCGGTGCTGGCGCGGGTGGTGCGCCGCAAGGGCGCCCGGCCGCAGTGAGGGCTGCGGTCTCACGCGCCGGTGTCACACTTCCGGCACGGCGCGCGTCGACACAGTGACAGCAGTTCCGCAGCACCCCCATCCGCAGCACCCAGGAGAGGACCCACCGATGAAGACCATGACCTGCCAGCAGCTGGGCGGCCCCTGCGACCTCGGCCACCGCGGCGAGACCGCCGACGAGGTCATCCAGGCCCAGGACGAGCACCTCAAGGAGGCCGTCAGGGCCGGCGACGAGACCCACCGCCAGGCCCGTCAGGAGATGAAGTACCGCTGGCTGCACCCCAAGCAGTCGCTCGGCTGGTACAACGACGCGAAGGCGGCTTTCGCAGCACTGCCGGAGGACTGACCAGGGCCGTCGGACGGCGCAGGAGGGGCGGGGCGACCGGCACGGGCGCCCCGCTCGCGTGTGGTAGCCGGCACGGCCGGGGCCCTACGTGGGTGCCCCCGCCCCGCAACGCGATTTCTGCGCGGCCCGCACCCCCGCCCGCGGCGCTCGGGGTCGCGCCTGTGCGCTGTGCCCCGGTGCGGGACGGAGAACTGCACGCAACCGCGTAGGCGGTGGGATCGCTGCTCTTCGCGTCGATCGCCGGTATCTACACCACCATCGTCCCGGTGAAACCCGGAAGCGTCCCGCGTCGGGCGATGGCGCTGTGGGCGGCAACGTGGTGGGTGGCCTGTTCGGATCGGCGCAGGTTCTCTGCTGCTCAGTGGCCAGAATCGAGGAGCGCATGAGCAGTGTGCTCATCGATGATGAGGTCGGTGATGAATGCACCGGCGAGAGCAGCGCGCAAGGCCTCGATCTTGTGCACCCCGGAGACCGCACAGATGCGGCGTGAGACGGAGCGCAGGGCCCCGAGATCAGGCCCGGTGCTACGAGAGTTGAGCCGGATCGAGTCAGAGCGTCCATCGCTATCGAAGAATGTCGTGGCGATGTCCCCCACTGCCCTGTCCTCATGGAGGGATGCGTAGTCGGTGTCCTCCAAGTAGTTCCCGTATAGATGTGGCGCGCTCGGCATGCCCTCCGTCACCGTGCCCACGCTGAACACGAACACGTCCGCATTCTCGATGGTCTGAGTCACCCGGGAGACCAAACGGTCCGTCTTGAGCATCGCGACGGCACGGGCGGAGTCGAGGAACAGCGGGAGAGGGTTCTCCTGCACATGTGCACCGAAGGCACGGCCGAAGCGGTCCATCAAAGCATGGGCGTAGTGGACCCCGATCCCAGCCCCGTTCCCCATCCCGTTGACCTGCACCACGTAGCAGTTCGTCACACCTTTCGGTCGCAGGTGCAGGCTGATCGCCTGCGTCATGGTCCCCCAGGCGACGGCGAGGACCGCGTCGGAGGTGACCACCTGTCGCAGAGTCTCCGCGGCGGCTTCGGCGGTCCGCGTGTGGCGCTCCTCGACGGAGATCTCTTCTGGGAGCGGCACGACCTGGGTTTCGACTCCATGGCGTTCGCGTAGCTCGGTCGACAGACGTGAGGCTCGCGCCCCCGGAGTGAAGACCTTGATCTCGACGATGCCTTCTGCCCGGGCCCGGGCAAGGAGTCGGGACACGGTCGCCCGGGAGACCTGCAGCTCACGGGCCACGGCATCCATCGTCTTCCCCTCGAGGTAATACGCGATGGCGGCGCGCAGTCCCCGATCCTCCCGACTGCTGGGCATCTTCCCCGAAGACACCGACTCAACAGCTCTCATGCCTCGATGATGCCAGGCTCTCGCCGCGACACGACATCTGAAAATCCGTTCATCACTGTGAAGGAGCCACATCGTTTACGAGGCGGCCAGTGAACATCGCCTGAACATCGTTCCACCTCCGTTGAGGAACGGCTCACCTGACCACACAGTAGGGATGGCGGCAGGAGCACGGAGACCGCGCTCCGGGCAGCCACTCTCACCGCTAGCCGGGCGGGAGCCATAGCGAAAGGATGGACGCATGCGGACCTACACCCGGGAGCTCACCGTCGAGTCACCCACCGACGTGCTCGTGATCGGCAGCGGACCCGCGGGTCTCGCCGCAGCGATCTCCGCCGCCCGCGAAGGGATGTCGGTACGACTCGTCGAACGGTACGGCTACCTCGGCGGGAACCTCACGGGAGCCCTCGTGGGGCCGTGCATGACCTCGTTCTCACTGGACGGCGAGACCCAGCTGATCCGAGGCATCTTCGATGAGTTCGTCCGTGAAATGGAGGCGCTCGGCGGTGCCGTGCACCCCTCCCACACCATCGGCGGCAGCCCCTATTCGGGATTCATGACTTTTGGACATGACGCCGTCACTCCCTTCGATCCCGAGGTCGCCAAGCGCGTCGCCTCCGAGATGGCTCTCGACGCAGGCGTCGAGCTGATGCTGCACAGCATGATGGTCGACTCGATCGTCGAGGACGGCCGGATCACGGGCGTGGTGGTCGCCCACAAAGGGGGCATGTCCCTCCTACCGGCCACCGTCACGGTGGACGCCAGCGGCGACGGCGATGTCGCAGCTCGCGGCGGGGCGGCGTTCCGCTACGGTCGCGAGTCCGACCACAGTGTGCAGCCGATGACGCTGTTCTTCAGGGTCCGTGACGTCGACGACGACGCGGTCGCCGCCTATCAGGCGAACCATCCCGAGGAACGGTTCCCCTTCGAGTCGGTCGTCGAGAAGGCCCATCAAGACGGGACGTACAGCCTTCCACGGCGGGGCGTGCAGCTGTTCAAGACCCTGGAACCGGGGGTATGGAGGGTCAACACCACCCGCGTCACCGGGGTGGACGGAACAGATGTGCATGACCTGACTCGAGCTGAGGTGACCGCCCGCCGACAGGTCTTCGACCTACTCGAGTTCTTCCGTGCGGAGCTCCCGGGCATGGCCAACTGTCGGTTGCTCGACACCGCCGCAACCATCGGCGTCCGTGAGACCCGCCGGATCATCGGAGAGTACGAGATCACACTCGATGACCTCGTGGCAGGACGCGCCTTCGACGACGTCATCGCCGTTGCCGGATACCCGGTCGATATCCATAGTCCGACGTCGAAGGACGGCCCCTTCGACGATGACATCCCGCCGACTGCGAATATCTACGAAATACCCTATCGAGCCCTGATCCCGGCCGAACTCGACGGTCTGGTGGTCGCCGGACGCTGCATATCCGGCAGCCACGAGGCGCTCGCGGCGATCCGTGTGATGCCGCCGGCGTTCGCGCTCGGTCAGGCTGCGGGAACCGCCGCCGCTCAGGCCGTCCGCAGCGGCCTCGCACCTCGCGACGTCGACGTCCCAGCACTGCAGGAGCGGCTCCTGGACGCAGGAGCGTACCTCGGTCAACGACTGGCCCCACGAGACAGCTTGCTCTGACAGCCGTATTCGCGCCCTTGGAAGGAGCCCCCGATGAGACGCCGAACCTTCGCCCTAGCCACGGCGGCAGCTGCCGCCGGACTCCCTCTCACCGCGTGCGGTGGGGAACGGGAGGCGGAAAGGGGACCGAACGATGAGATCATCGTGACGTTCTGGCATTCGATGCGCGGGAACAATGGTGAGCAGATGCAAGCCTTCGTCGAGGAGTTCAACGAAAGCCAGAGCGAGATCATCGTCCGTGAATCCGAGCAAGGCATGTACGACGAGGCGTACACAAAACTCATGCAGGTCGTCGGCACCGATGATGCCCCGGACGTCATGCAGATGGGAAAGCTTCGCGAGACTCTGGATGCCGGTATGATCACGCCGATACAGGAACTCGTCGACGCCGATGACCAGTTCGATATCGATACGCTCCTGCCAGCAGTTCGGGCTGAATACACGGTCAATGACACTCTCCAGTACATGCCTCAGGCGGCCTCGAACAACGTCATCTTCTTCAACGTGGATGCCTTCACCGAGGCTGGCCTCGATCCCGCCTCTCCCCCGCGTACGTACTCGGAGTTCGCGGAAACGGCGAAGATCCTCAAGGAAGAGCTCGGAATGGATGAGGGGGCCGCGTTCCTCATCGAAGGCGGGATGTTCTCGGCTCTGCTCAGTGCGCAGGGCGAGCCGGTGCTGAACAACGCCAACGGATGGGACGGAGCTCCGACCGCCGCAGAGTTCGACGGACCGGCTGGGGTCGAGGTGATGACCTGGCTCAAGGAGATGTTCGACGCGGGCTTGCTCGGAAATTACGGCCGCGACTTCGATGACATGCGTCAGCCATGGTATTCGGAGAAAGTTGGCATGATCATGGACACCACGGCGGCCACGATCATGCACAATCAGGCTGCGACGTTCGGGTTCGATGTCATGCCCATCCCGGTGCCGGACGGGGCTGAGCTGCTCACCGCCTCACCGGGTGGTGCCGGCCTCGCGATCCTGGAGGATGTCGCCGATGAGACTAAGCAGGCAGCCTTCGAACTGGTGAAGTTCCTCGTCTCCCCGGAGATCCAGGCGCGATGGGCCGCGAACACGGGCTACTTTCCGGTGACCAATTCCGCGTGGGACGAGGAGACCCTCGCTCGGGCGATGGACGAGATCCCAGCGATGGAGACCGCATACTCGATGGCGAGGGAGGCGGGAAGTTCCCCCGATACGCGCGGCGTCCTCTCCGGCGTGAGCCCCGCCGAGTACCTCCCCGACGCCTGGGAGGCCGTGTACGACGGCGGGGATCCGGCTGATGAGCTGGAGAAGGCGGCGGAGCTGGTGAACAACGACTTGACGAAGTACAACGAGGCGAACGGATGACTGCCGGGCACCTCGAACGCGTCAGCGTCCGGAATCCGCGGGACCGTCGGTCCGTTCGCCGGCGCAGAGCATGGCGCAACGCCTTGAGCGGGGTGCTGTACCTTGCGCCGGCCCTCGCCGTATTCACGATGTTTCTCTTCTATCCGGCGGTCAAGACGGGTTGGCTGAGCACTTTTGCAACGAATGTGCGCGGAGTGCCCACAAAGTTCATCGGCCTGGACAATTATATTGCTAACCTGAGTTCGGAAGGGTTTCGTTCGAGCCTGTGGGCGACCCTGTTGTTCACCCTCATGGTGGTGCCGGCGACGATGGTGGTCGCCCTCGCTCTGGCGATACTCGCCAACGAGAAGATTCGCGGCATCGGTTTCTTTCGTACGGTGTATGCGATGCCGCTGGCGATATCCTCGGCCGCGGCCGCCGTCGTGTGGCGACTCATCTTCCACCCCAGTCAGGGGATCCTGAACACGATCCTCGGGGCGATCGGACTGCCTACGTTCGGTTGGTTGACGGACCCGCGCATCGCGCTGGTGTCGGTGGCTGTCACCACGATATGGATGCATATAGGTTTCTCCTTCATCGTGCTGCTCGGCGGGCTCCAAGCACTCCCGACGGAGCTGTACGAGAGCGCCGCCATCGACGGGGCGGGTCGCCGCCACCAGTTGCGGCACGTGACGCTGCCGCTGCTCTCCCCGGTGCTGTTCTTCGTGAGCGTCGTGCTGGTCATCAATTCTCTCCAGTCGTTCGGCCAGGTCGACATCCTCACGGGTGGGGGGCCTGCGGGCGCGACGAACCTCATCGTGTATGAGATCTACCAGAACGCTTTCGTGCGGAACCAGGTCGGGTATGCGAGTGCGGAGACTATCGTCCTATTCCTCCTCATCATGGTGCTGACGGGCCTGCAGTACCGCGTCGGAGACAAGAAGGTGCATTACCAGTGAATATCTCTCAAGGGCGCCTATCGCGGACCCTCGTCTGGGGAGCGTTATGCCTGGCCGCACTCCTGACAACATTCCCGCTGCTGTACGCGATCGCGGCCAGCCTGATGACCCAGGCAGATTTCAATGCGGGCGCGGTCCTGCCGTCGTGGCCGCTCGAATTCGGAAATTATGCGGAGGCGTTTGAGCGCTTCCCGTTGCTACGCTATTTCGGGAATTCGTTCATCATGGCCGGCCTGGTGACTGTTGCCGTCCTGGTGACGAGCAGCATGGCCGCGTTCTCGTTCACCTTCATTCCCTTTCGAGGTCGGGGAGTTTTGTTCGCGGTAGTCCTCGGGACCCTGATGATCCCGTGGGAGGCGACGATCATCGTCAATTTCCAGACCGTCAGGGATCTCGGTTGGCTCAACACGTTCCCGGGGCTTACGGTGCCGTCGTTCGCGATGGGGTTCGGGATATTTCTTCTGCGGCAGTCGTTCCGCACCCTTCCGAACGATCTGCACGAGGCGATGCAGGTCGACGGCGCCTCGCGGCTACGATTCTTCGTCTCGACGGTGCTTCCCCTGAACCGCCCCATGCTCGCGACCCTTGGGGTGTTCACCTTCATCACGACCTGGAACACGTACCTGTGGCCTCTGCTTGTCACGAGCGAGGAGCGGGTGCGGACGGTTCAGATCGCTCTGCGGAGCTTGCAGGGCGAGGCGACCACTGCCTGGCCGCTGGTGATGGCGGCGACCGTGATGGTGATGGCGGGGACGCTCATCGTCCTCGTCCTGGGACAACGTCAGCTGAAGGCCGGACTCGTCGCTGGGGCGGTCAAGGGATGAGGAGGCCGGCCAGCACGATGTCATGCAGCAACGACGGCAAGGACATGCAGCCAGCGCGAAACGCGCGGGGAGGATCGGTGATGACAGACCAGATGACCGATGTGGCGGAAGGTGGGCGCGGTGATGACGCCCCCCGACCGAAGGTCCTGATCGTCGGATGGGACGGGGTCCGAGATGACACGGCCCGACAGCTGTCCCCCTCGACGCTGAGCGGACTGGCGGCACGTGGCCGCTGGTGGGGCACGACGCTTCCGGGAACCGATGTGGCCCCCACTGTGACTGCGGTCGGGTGGGCGACGATACTCACCGGAGTGTGGCCCGACGCTCACGGAGTGATGGGCAATGAGGAGGAACTGAACCGCCTTCATCGGTACCCGGAGCTGCTCACGACGGCATTCTGCGCTCGCCCGGAGCTCCGCACCTACGGCGCGGCCTCGGCACTGATCTTCGGGACACAGTTCGGGCCCGGCCCGCTCTTCGGCCCCGGGGTCGGCACCGTCGACTGGGTGGACCGCCGAAACTACCCAGGGAAGTTCACCGAGACCGACCCGGTGATCGCAGAGGTGGCCGAGCACCATCTTCGCTTCGATGACCCGGACCTGGCCTTCGTCTACTTCGGGGAGACGGACCAGATCGCACACGAGCACGGGGTCGGCCCTGAGTACGAGGCCGCCATACACCGACAGGACCGGCGGCTCGAACGTCTTCTCGCCGCCCTGAGCAGTCGCCCGACCTGGTCCGAGGAGCGATGGCTCGTGATCGTGACCACCGATCACGGACACCTTGATGAGGGAGGCCACGGAGGAGGCTCCTGGCAGGAGCGTCAGTCGTTCGTCGTCGCCTCGATGATCGGTGGCTGCACTGCGGCCCCCACAACCGAGAGCTGGGCGCAGAACGCTGAGAACATCGACATCGCGCCGACGGTGCTCTCCCATTTGGGAGTACCACCGGCGAAGCGACACGCGGGGAAGGATCTGTGCACATGAGGATCACGGAGCCACCCTTCCAGGTGGACACAGCGTTCCCCGGTGGAAACGCTGTCATCGAACGCGTCGGTGCAGACCGGATCGAGCTACGTCCCGACATGCGCGACACCGTCGGAGAGTGGTTCTATTGGTGCGTCCGAGTGCGGGGAGCAGGGGGACGGCAGCTGGTCGTGCAGGTCCGGCGAGATCTGGGGCCGGCGATCGGTGTGCGGGGCCCGGCGGTCAGCACGGATGCCGGCTGCTCGTGGAACTGGCTCGGCGCAGGTGCGGTCACTGGAGACGAGTTCACACTGAAGGTCCCTGAAGGGACCAGTGAACTGCGGCTCTCCTTCGCGATGCCCTACACGGCCGTCGAGCTCGAGCGCTTCCTCGCTGCGCACGTGGCAGACCCCGCGCTCGAGCGCAGACTGCTCACGCACACGAGGCAGGGGCGCCGTGTGGACCTCCTGCGTCTCGGGGCATTGCGGAGGGAGCCGCGCCAGCGGGTGCTACTGACCTGTCGGCACCATGCCTGCGAAACGATGGCCAGTTATGTCCTGGAAGGGCTGATGGCCTGGGTGCTCACTGGCGAGTGCGAACACGCACGCCGACTGAGGGAGCGTGTCGAGCTCGTCGTCGTACCCTTCGTTGACGTCGATGGTGTCGCCCTCGGTGACCAGGGCAAGAATCGAGCTCCCCATGATCACGCCCGCGACTACGGACCCGAGGCCGGGCTGTATCCCGAGACTCGTGCGATCAAGCGTCTCCTCGATGACCCGCGAGGCTTTGATGCGGTGGTGGATCTGCACTGCCCGAATGTGGCCGGCCCGACGAATCAGCGCATCTACTTCGTCGGCTCCGACGATGGCGACAACTGGAATGCGGTCCAACGGCTCGTAGCGCTTCTCGAGGAGCGTATCGAGGGCCCGCTCCCGTATCGCCGGGCTCACGATCTGCCTTTCGGTACCGCCTGGAACGTCCCTGCGAACTACATGAGCCGTGATGGTCTCGACACACCGCTGACCTCACTCGACGCCCACCTCGCGGAGCGCGCCGGGAGCGGGACGCATGCGGTGCTCGAGTTCCCTTACGCAGACGCCGAAGGCGTCGAGGTCGATGCGAGCAGTGCCCGTGCCTTCGGAAGGGATCTCGCCCGGGCGCTCGCTTCGAACCTCGCAGAGTTCGACTCCGGTGACGGGTGAGAGGTCCGATCGTCTCAACCTAGATGGCGGCGTCATGGCGTCTGAGCGGTGATCCCCATCCAGAAAGCAATCGATGAACACTCCGCCGCCTGATCACCGAGGGTGACGCCGCGGCTGCGATGGAGAGAGTCGGTCTGGACCCGGAAGCCCCGCAGAAGGTCCGCGACTACTCGCTCGGCATGAAACAGAAGCTCTCCATCGCCCAGGCCTTCATGGAAGGACGGCGCCTGCTCCTGCTGGACGAAGCGTTCGACGGCCTTGATGAGCCCAGCGTCCATCGGATCCGTGTCCTGTTGGAGGAGCTGCGGGAGGAGGGACGGACCATCCTGCTGACCAGTCACAACCAGGGCGACATCGATGCGGTCTGTGATGACGTCTGGCGCGTGGAGCAGCAGGGTCTCGTGCTCGTCAGCTGACGCGCAGCCGCCGCGTGCCGCGCCGGGGACGGCAGCGGTGCGCTGACCTTGGGGACGGCCACACCCAGGCGGGCTCAGCCGCCCAGCTCGAGCACCCGGATCGCCAGCTGCACCCGGTTGGTGACCTGCAGCTTGTGATACAGCCTGCCCAGGTGGGTCTTCACCGTCGCGACCGACATGAACAGCCTCTCGCCGATCTCCTGGTTGGTGAGCCCCGCGGCGACCAGGCGGGCCACCTCCCATTCCCGCCCCGTGATGCCCTCGGGGGCAGGGACCGCGGCGGCTGGCCCGGACGCCGCCTCCCCGGCGGGCTCGCCCGCAGCTGCGTCGGCCGCACTGCCCGCAGCCCCGTCGGCCGAGATGCCGGGCGCACCGGTCGAGGCGAGGCGCACCAGGCGGGAGAGCACGTCGGGGGAGAAGCGCGGGCGGTCCGCAGCGGCGTCGAGCACCGCCTGGACCACCTCCTCGGGCGGGGAGTCCTTGAGCAGGAACGACACGGCACCGGCGCGCAGCGCCTCGAGCAGGAAGTCGTCGGTGTCGAAGGCCGTCAGCATCACCACCCGGGCGGCGCTGCCGCTGCGCTGCAGGGCCCGCAGCGCCTCGAGACCGGTCATCGCAGGCATGCGGATGTCCATCAGCACCACGTCCGGAGCCAGGGCGCGGACCTGCTCGAGAGCGACGCCGCCGTCACCCGCCTCGCCGATCACCTCGATGCCGTGCGCCCCGTCGATCATGAGCCGCAGCCCGGCGCGCATCAGCGCCTCATCGTCCACCAGCAGCACCCGCACCGGGGCGCCGCCGGCATCGGCAGCGTCGGCGGGGTCCTCCGCACTGTTCACCATGGCATCCATGCTTCCACCACGAACGCCCCGTCGGCCGCGCCGTGGCGGGCGTCCCCGCCCAGCAGACGGGCCCGTTCCTGCACACCCAGCAGGCCGTGGCCGGCCGAGAGCGCCGGTGCCGGTGCGGCCGGGAGAGGGTTGCGCGCCCGCAGCCGCACCAGCTCCTCCTCGCGGGAGAGCGTGACCTGCAACGGTGTGCCCGGCGCGTGCTTCGCGGCGTTGAGCGTGACCTCGCCGAGGATCCGGGCCAGGGCCACCACCGTGCTGCGATCCCGGGCGGCGAGCTCCTCCGCGCTCACGCCCTGCCAGGTCAGCTCCACCTCCTGGCCCTCCTCGCGGCAGCGGTCGACGATGCCGGTCAGGGTGGGGGCGGTGGCCAGCGGCGCATCGCCCTCACCGGTGCGCAGTCCGGACAGCACCGTGCGCAGCTCCCGGTTCGCCTGCTGCGCGGCATCCCGCACCGTGCTCGCAGTGGCTCGCAGCGCCTCCGGCGGGAGGTCCTCGCGGTAGGCCATGGCGCCGGAGTGCATCGCGATCGCGGCGAGATGGTGGGAGATGCTGTCGTGCATGTCGCGGGCCAGCGCCGTGCGCTCCTCGGCCCGCACCCGGGCGGTCTCGGCCTCGTGCTCACGCACCAGTGCGGCGGCCTCGCGCTCGGCGGCGTCGGCGGCCGATCGGGCGGTCTCGCGCTCCCGTTCGGCGGAATCGGTCCGCTCCCGCAGCGAGGCGAGCAGCTCGTGGCGGGTGCCCACCACGTGCCCGATCAGCAGCGGGATCAGCGCGAGCACCACCATGACCCCCATCGCGGCCAGCACCTCGACCTCCGGTGCAGCGTCCCGGATCCGTGCGTCGATGCTCAGCGCGAGCATCGAGGTGCCGGCGACCAGCAGGATCGCGGCGACATCCAGCACGGCCCGGCGCCGCACGCCGAGCCGGTACAGGGCCAGCGCAGCCGCCGGCACCGCCCAGATGCTCAGGCCGACGGACGCGGCCAGCAGCAGGTGCGCCGCGGTGTGCAACCTCCCCGGCGGCACGAACCGCAGCGGACCGCTCGACACCGTCGCGAGCACACCGATCAGCGCGTCCACGCCGTACATGCCCACCAGGCCCGCCGGGGGCTGGCCGGAGAACTCCTCCAGCAGCGTTCCGAAGCCGATGAGGAACAGCAGCAGGCCCAGCGCCGCGCCCACCGCGCTCTGCGCGAGCGCGATCAGCCACTGCCGTGCGCTGCGCACGGAGGGCGGGGTCGGGATCCGGGGCTCGAGGGCGGTCATGGGACCAGCGTAAAGAGCGGGGTCGGTCGACGGATCGGCCGCTCGGACGATGCTGCGACCTGCACCCTCGGCTGATCGGCGGGGTGCAGGGCGAGCCTGGCGGGGGATGCGGGAGGCCCGGGGCCGCCGACAGGATCGGGCCATGACCGAGCACGACGTGAGACCTTCCCCTGCCCCGGCGGCACATGCCCCCGCCGCCCTCCGCCCGGCGGCCCAGCCTTACCATCGCGCCTCCCGCACCCTCGCGCATCGCCGGTACTGGTGGCGACCGCTGGTCACACTCGCGGTCTCTGCGGCCGTGTTCGTGGGACTGACCATGCAGGTGATGGTGCCGCTGTTCGTCCTCGGGGAGGTGTGGCCGGCCGCCGTCACCAGTTCGTCCCTGACCGATCCGCTGAACCCCGCCGACCAGTTCCTGGGCCTGGGCATGCCAGCGCTGCTGGTCCCCGCCGTGCTGGTGGGGGCACTCGCCGGCTATGGGCGAGCCGGGATCGCCCTGTCGGTGCGGGGCCGGTTCCGGTGGGGGCTGATGGGGCGTGCGGCCGTGGCCGTGGTTCCGGTGTACCTGCTGGTCAACGCGGTGGTGAACCTGGTGCTGGAGCGGGAGGCGATCGTGGTGCCGCCGCTCGGGGCGGGAGTGCTGCTGGCCTGGTTGCTGGCGCTGGTGCTCTCCCCGCTGCAGTGCGCGGGGGAGGAGTTCGTCTTCCGAGCGCTGCCGATGCAGATGCTCGGCACCTGGCTGCGCCGGCCCGTGCTCGGGATCCTGCTGCCGGTGCCGCTGTTCATGCTGGGTCACGGCTACTCGTGGCTGGGCCAGGTCGACATCGCGGTGTTCGCGGTCGTGATGGGTCTGCTGGCGTGGAAGACCGGAGGCCTGGAGATCCCGATCCTGCTGCACACCGCCAACAACTGGACCTTGTTCGCGATCGCCCCGCTGATCCCCGGCTTCGCCGAGCGGGGGGAGGTGGAGCTGCTGGGTCTCGTGCTCGCGATGACGCCGTTGCTGCTGCTCTCGGCCGGGATCTGGTGGTGGTACTCGCTCCGCGCGGGGCTGGGGCTGTGGGAGCCGCAGCGGGGGTCGGGTCAGCCCCTCTCGTCGACTCGTTCCCCGGCGCGCGCTCTAGAGTGAGAGCGCCATGACTCGAGACCCCTCCCTCCCCGCCGCCCCTTTCCACCGCATGGCGGCGCTGCGCCCTGCCTGGTCCGGCCGGCTCAGGCCGCCGCTGACCCTCCTCGCCGCGTTCGTCGCATACGTGGTGCTGATCTCGGTGGTGCTGGTGCTGACGATCCTGGGGCTCGCGCTCGCGCCGGGCGTGAACGTCGCCATCGGTGTGACCAGCGGTGATCCCAGCAGTGCGCTCGACGTCACGCTCGCCCTCGCGATGGGCACGATGTGGCTGCCCGCCGGGATCATCGGGGTGCGCTTCGGAGGCTGGCGGCCGCTGGGCACGGCCTGGTCGGTCGCCGCTCGCCGGCGCCGGCCGCTGCTGAGGTCGCTGGGGCCCTGGGCGGTCGCGGTGGGCGCTGTGGTGGTCGCCGCGGCTGCGCTCGCCGGCGCGGTCACCGGGGCCGACGGCAGCGGATCCGACGGCACCGGCGCCTCGGTGCCGCGGCTGCTGCTGGTGGGCCTCGTCGTGCTGGTGCTGGGCCCGCTGCAGGCGGTCGGTCTGGAGCTGTCGCTGCGCGGCACGGTGATGCAGGCGCTCGGCAGCTGGATACGCAGCCCGCTGCCGCCGATGCTCGCCGCGAGCGCCGTGATGCTGATCGGCCGCGAGCTCAGCGTCGCGGTGATGCTGCCGGCCCTGGCCCTGGGCCTGGCCTCGGCGGTGCTGGCCTGGAAGAGCGGCGGCCTGGAGCTGTCGATCCTGCTGATCACGACCGTCACCGTCGCCTCTTCTCTGGTCTCCGCCATCGGCGCGGGCACCGGGGCCGGGTCCGGCGCCGCCGCGCTGAACGCCGCGGCCGCTGCACCGGGCACCTCTTCGGCCGCGCTCGCCACCACCGCCTCGGAGCAGGCGGCGCTGACCGGAGGACTCGCGGCGACGGCGGCGCTGCTGCTGCTCACCCTGGGGCTGGTCATGCGGATCAGCGCCCGGGAGGGGCTGCGCCTGGCCGAGCCGGTCACCCGCCCGGCCGGCGAACCCGCCCCCGCCCCGGTGCCCTACTGACCGGTGGCCCGTCGCCCCCGCCGGGGATACCGTCTCCTCATGAGCGACACCGGCACCCGCGTCCCTGATCAGCTCCTGCTGCTGCCCCTGCGCCAGCGGATCCTCGAGCAGCGCCTCGGCGTGCGCGCCGTGCACCTGCACCGCGCCGGCCGCGAGGACCTCACCCACCGCTTCGTCGAGGACACCGCCGAGAACATCTACTCCGTCTCCAAGACGGTCACCGCGCTCGCGGTGGGCATCGCCGCCGAGGAGGGCCTGCTGGATCCGGAGGATCTGCTCAGCGACCACCTGCCGGCACCTGCCGGCGGCTACGGCACCGGGATCGAGCAGGTGCGGCTGCGCCACCTGCTGACCATGACCTCCGGTTCGCCGGTGCTCGGCTTTCTCGACGAGCAGCGGGAGCACCCGGACCTCACCTCCCTGCTGCTCGGCACCGACCTGATCGCCGAGCCCGGCACCCGCTGGGAGTACTCCAACGGCTCGATCTTCCTGCTCTCCCGGGTGATCGGCGAGCGCACCGGCCTCACGATGCGGGACTGGCTGATGCCGCGTCTGTTCGAGCCGCTGGGGATCCTCAACCCGCAGTGGCACACCACCCGCGACGGCCACAGCTGGGGAGCGACGGGCCTGCACCTGAAGAGCGGCCAGCTGGCCCGGATCGGGCGCCTGCTGCTGCAGCGCGGCGCGCACGACGGCGCCCAGCTGGTGCCCGCCGCATGGGTGGACGCCCTGCACGCCGAGGCCGCCTGGGTGGCCACCGGCGATCCCGAGCCGGAGAGCACCCGCTACGGCTACGGGGTCTGGCGGTGCACGCCCCAGGGCGCCTGGCGCGCCGATGGCGCCTACGGGCAGTTCCTGCTGGTGCTGCCCGAGCAGCGGGCGGTCGTCACGATCACGTCCCACCTCGAGGGTCGCGGCGGTGCGGAGGTCCTCCGCGCCGTGTGGGAGGAGCTGCTGCCCCTGCTGTGACGGGCCGCCACCGCTGGCCCTTTGCTCGGACCACCACCACTGGCCCTTCCCCGACCGGACCGCCACCACTTCCCTGACGTATGCGTGAGGTGAACGCCGCCCAGCCGTCGAGGTCACATATACGTCAGTTCCCTGGTGGCTGGACGTCAGTTCCCTGGTGGCGCCGCCCGGCACGGGTAGCGTGTGCCCATGGATCCTTCCGTCCTCGTGAACATCGCCCTCGTGCTCCTGTTCGTGCTCATCGGCGGCGTGTTCGCGGGCACCGAGATGGCGATCGTGAACCTCCGCGAAGCGCAGATCAAGCAGCTGGAGGAGAGCGGGGCGCGCGGTGAGCGCACCGCGCAGCTGGTGCGGGACCCCAACCAGTTCCTCTCGGCCGTGCAGATCGGCGTGACCGTGGCCGGGTTCTTCTCCTCGGCGTACGGCGCCTCCACGATCGCGCCCTCGCTGGTGCCGGTGCTGACGGAGCTCGGTCTGACGGAGGCGACGGCGGGGACCGCGGCCCTGATCGGGATGACGCTGATCATCGCCTACCTCTCCCTCGTGCTCGGTGAGCTGGTGCCCAAGCGCCTGGCGATGCAGAACGCGATGGCCATGACCAGGATCGTCGGCCCGCCGCTGGGCGTCTTCGGGAAGCTGATGCGCCCGGTGATCTGGCTGCTGTCCGTCTCCACCAACCTCGCGGTGCGCCTGCTGGGCGGTGACCCGCACGCGAACCGCGAGTCCGTCTCCGCCGAGGAGATCAGGTCGATGGTGCGCTCCTCCGACGCACTGGACCAGGCCGAATCCCGTGTGCTGGCGGACGTGTTCGACGCCTCCGAGCGCACCGTCGTCGAGGTGATGCAGCCCCGCCACCAGGTGCACTTCCTGGACGGCGGGCAGACCGTCACCGACGTGCGCGCCGAGATCAGCAGCACCGGATTCTCCCGCTACCCCGTCACCGGCGAGGACGTCGACGACGTGCTCGGCTTCGTGCACGTGCGCGACATGCTGCTGGTCGAGGACCCGGCCGCCACGCGCATGGCCGAGCTGGTGCGACCCATCGAGCACATCCCCGGCACGGTGCAGGTGCTGATGGCGCTGAACCGGATGCGCGCCCACGCCGATCAGATCGCCGTGGTGGTGGACGAGTACGGCGGCACCGACGGGATCGTCACCCTCGAGGATCTCCTCGAGGAGCTGGTGGGGGAGATCTACGACGAGTTCGACCGCGAGTCCTGGCCGGCCCCCGGCGGGCTGGACAGCATCCTCGAGGCCGACGGGACGTTCGAGGGCGGGCTGATCCTCCAGGAGTTCGAGGCCGCGACGGACATCGGCCTGCCCGACACCGGCGGCTACGAGACGGTGGGCGGCTTCCTCATGGCGCAGCTGGGCCGCATCCCGCGGGCCGGGGACGTCGTCGCCGTCGACGGCGGCGAGCTCGAGGTGGTCGAGGTCGACGAACGCCGGGTGCAGACGGTGCGGTTCACGCCCAAGGAGCCCGTGGCCGAGGAGCGCGAGGGCCCCGAGGACAGCTGAGGACCCCGTGGAGAGCTGAGGGTCCGCCGGGTCGGGCCCGACGGGGCGTGCCCGGTCGCCCGGAGCGGCCGCACGGAGTGAACGTCCCGATCAGCCGGTCCGAGTGGTCGGCATCTCCCCGACGCCATGACCGGTGCCGCATTAAGGTGAAGGGAACGGGCATCCGCGCCCACGGCTCGGTGCCCACCCGGACTCTGCATCCCAGGAGGCATCACCATGGCCGGCACCACCTTCGCCCAACTCCTCGTCACCCAGCTGCGCGACCTCGGCGTCGAACGGATCTACGGGGTGGTCGGCGATTCGCTGAACCCCGTGGTCGATGCGGTGCGCACCACCGAGGGCATCGAATGGGTGCACGTGCGCAACGAGGAGGCGGGCGCCTTCGCGGCCGGCGCCGAGGCCCGGCTCACCGGGAAGCTCGCCGTGTGCGCGGGCTCCTGCGGCCCCGGCAACACGCACCTGATCCAGGGCCTGTTCGACGCCCACCGCGACGGTGCGCCCGTGCTCGCGATCGCCTCCCACATCCCGTCGGACAAGATCGGTACCGGCTTCTTCCAGGAGACCCATCCGGAGATCCTCTTCCGCGAGTGCTCCCACTTCTGCGAGATGGTCAACTCCGGCGACCACGGCGCGACCCTGCTGCACATCGCGGTGCAGACCGCGATCGCGAAGAAGGGCGTCTCGGTGTTGGTGCTGCCCGGCGACGTCGCCGACCAGGAGGCCGACGGCCCCCTCACCCGCGACCTCGCCACCGATCTCGGGCGCGTCCAGCCCGCCGCCGAGCCCGTCGGCCGCCTGGCCGAGCTGATCGACGAGGCGGACACCGTCACCCTCTTCACCGGTGCGGGGGTGCGCGATGCCCGTGAGGAGGTGCTCGAGCTCGCCGAGCGGATCAAGTCACCGATCGGACACGCCTTCGGCGGCAAGGAGTTCATGCAGTACGACAACCCCTTCGACGTGGGGATGAGCGGTCTGCTGGGCTACGGCGCCTGCTACGAGGCGATGCACGAGGCGGATCTGGTGATCCTGCTGGGCACCGACTTCCCCTACACCGAGTTCCTGCCCGGCCCGGGCGGGAAGAACCCGCCGAAGGTGGTGCAGATCGACGCCGAGGCCTCCCGGCTGGGCCGGCGCGTGCCGCTGGACCTCGCCCTCCACGGCGACGTGGGCCTCACCCTGCAGGCCGTGATGCCGCTGCTGACCCGCGAGAAGAGCGCACGCTTCCTGCACCGCCAGCTGAAGGCCCACCACAAGGCGCTCAGCGGCGTGGTCTCCGCGTACACGAAGAACGTCGAGCGGATGAAGCCGATCCACCCCGAGTTCGTCGCCGCGACCCTCGACGAGCTCGCCGACGACGACGCCGTGTTCACCGTGGACACCGGTATGTGCAACGTCTGGGGCGCCCGCTACATCACCCCCAACGGGAAGCGCCGCCTGTTCGGCTCCTGGCACCACGGCAGCATGGCCAACGCCCTCCCGCAGGCGATCGGCGCGTCGATGGCATTCCCCGACCGGCAGGTGATCTCCATGAGCGGCGACGGCGGCCTGGGCATGCTGATGGGGGAGCTGCTCACCGTGAAGCTGCACGACCTGAACACCAAGATCCTGGTGTTCGACAACTCCAGCCTCGGCATGGTCAAGCTCGAGATGCTGGTGGAGGGCCTGCCCGATCACGGCACCGACCACGAGGACGTCGACTACGCCGCGATCGCCCAGGGCGTGGGCATCAGGTCGGTGCGGATCACCGATCCGAGGAAGCTGAAGAAGCAGCTCGCAGAGGCCCTGGCCACGCCCGGTCCGATGTTGATCGACGTGGTCACCGACCCGGACGCCCTGTCGATGCCGCCGAAGATCTCCGCCCAGCAGATCCGCGGCTTCGCCACCGCGTCCACGAAGATCGTGCTCGGCGGCGGTGTGGGCAGGATGCTCGACATGGCCGCGGCGAACCTGCGCAACATGCCCCGCTGACCCGGCCCGCCCGTACCGGGACGGCCGGGCCCAGCCGGCGCCACCGGATCGCACTGACCGGTCCGGGCCGCGGCGAACCGTCCGGCATCGGGGTGCCCGTGTGGAATGCTGGGCTCGTCCGGGCCGATGCACGTCCAAGGAGGGGTACCGCCCATGGCACTGATCCATCCGCGCAGCCTCGAGCGCTGGCAGGAGTGGCGGGGCTCGCGCCGACGGGCCCGCGGCGTCCATCGTTCCCGCCCGCTCGACGTCGCGACCGAGGGATACGTGCTGCACACCCGGGAGGGCGAGGGCCCCGCCCGCATCCTGCTCGGCATCGACACGGCCGACGGCGCGGCCCACGGCGGCCTGCCCGCCGTGCTCCCGTACGTGCACGGCAGCGCCGCGGTGGTCACCCCGGCCGGGCTCACGCCGACCGAGCTCAGCGGGCCCGAATGGGAGCACCGGCGCATCGCCCGACCGTCGGCCGGACTGGACGACCTCGGCATCACCTCGCTGCTCACCCTCGGCTGGCATCGCGCGGTGGGCCGCAGCCTGCACGAGTGGGCGCGGGAGGCCGAGGTGCCCGGCGCCGTCGTCCAGCACGACGTGCTCACTCCCTTCGCCCCGCCGCTGCCCCCGGACACCACGCTGCTGTCCTGGACCGCGGAGGACGGCGAGTTCCATCGCGCCGAGCGCGACGACATCGAGGTGCGGGTGGTGGGCTCGCAGCGGCTGTGGCAGGCACGCCACGATGCGGCGGGCCAGGAGCCGGTGCGGGACGGGCAGCCGGTGTTCCTGGGCCAGCTCTCCTCGATCGAGCTGCCGCGCCGGGTGAGCCTGCGCGCCGCCCACTCCTACTGCCGCTTCGCCGACGCGCTGTACCAGCCCGGTCCGGGGGAGGACGACCGCCTCGCCCGCGCCGCGCACCTGCTGCTGCGCCGTCGCGGCATCGCCCTCCAGGACCCCTCGACCGCGCTGCCCGCGCAGACCGGGCCGATCGCCGCCGTGTTCAGCGCCGACATCCTCGAGGCCGCGATGCGCGGCATCCCCGCCTGGGTGCACGCCCCCGGCGCGCCCGGCTGGGTCGCCGAGCAGTGGGAGCGCTACGGCATGCGCCGCGCCGGGACGGAGCCGACCCCGGCCCCGGAGCTCGGCACGGACGAGCCGGCGCGTCTGATCGCCCAGATCCTCGAGGGCGGTGCGTGAGCCTGTTCGAGCTCGCCGGCCACCCCCAGCACTACGGCTGGGGATCGACCACCGCGATCCCGGAGTTCCTCGGCCGCGACCCCGACGGCAGGCCCTGGGCCGAGGCCTGGTTCGGCGCACATCCGCTCGCCCCCGCGACCGCGGCCGACGGCAGAGGGCTGGACGCGGTCATCGCCGCGGACCGCGAGCGGATGCTCGGCTCGGACGTGGCCCGCGCCTTCGGCGGGCAGCTGCCGTACCTGCTCAAGGTGATCGCCGCGGAGGCGCCGCTGTCGCTGCAGGTGCACCCCACCAGGGAGCACGCGGCGGAGTCCTTCGCCGCCGAGAGCGCGGCCGGCATCGCGCTGGACTCCCCGCTGCGCACCTACCGCGACGCGAACCACAAGCCCGAGATGCTGATCGCCCTGACCCGCTTCACGGCGCTGTGCGGTTTCCGCACCCCACGCCGGGCGGCGGTGATCCTCGACGGGCTGGGCACGGCGCTCACCGACCGGCTGCACTCCCTGCTGGTCGACAACCCCACCGCACACGGCATGCGCGCCGCCTTCCGGACCCTGGTCGCCGCCTCGCTGCGGCCCGCGCCCGAGGCGGTCGACGCAGTGGTCGAGGCGTGCCGTGCGCGCTCCGCGGCCGGCACCTCGCCGTCCCCGCGCGTCGACCGCTTCGTCTCGCTGCTGGCGGAGCATCATCCGGGGGACCCGGGCGTGGTCGCGGCGCTGCTGCTGAACCCGGTGACCCTGCAGCCCGGTGAGGCGATGTTCGTGCCCGCGGGGACGCTGCACGCCTACCTCCACGGCACCGGCCTGGAGATCATGGCCGCCAGCGACAACGTCCTACGTGCGGGACTGACGGCGAAAAGGGTCGACGCCGACGAGGTGCTCCAGTGCGTCAGCGTCACCGCCGCGCCCCCGCTGCGCGTCGCCCCGGAACGGCAGAACCCCACCTCGATCGCCTACTACGCCCCGGTCGACGACTTCGAGCTCGCCGTCACCGAGCTCGGCGACACGGCCGAGCCCGCGGAGGGGGCCCGCCCGGTCCCGGGATCCGGGCCCAGGATCGTGCTCGGGCTCGAGGGAGAGACCACCCTGGAGACCGCGACCGGCAGCCATGTGCTCCGCGCCGGCAGGGCCGTCTTCGTCCCGGCGGCCGACGGCCCGCTGCGGGCCCGCGGCGACGGCCGGTTCGCGCAGGCCAGCGTGCCCTGAGACCGGCTCCGGTGCAGCGACGCACCGGGCGTCACGGCGTGGGGGAGGGCAGCTCGCCCTGCTCCTGAGCGGTCGCGAGCTGGGCGCGGATCTCCTCGACGAACTCGATCACGGCGGAGCCGCCGCCCACCGGCCCGCCGGCCAGCAGCCCGTCGGCCCCCAGCAGCACGGCCGACGGGGCGCTGCGGGCCCCGAGCACGGAACGGGCGGTGAACTGCAGATCGTGCAGCGCGAGGTCGCCCACCCGGTCCGTGGTGCGCTCGCGCAGCCGGCCCACCTCGCGCGAGAACACGAAGTGGACCTGGAGGAAGGGCGAGAGCGCCTCGATCCAGCCGGGCGCCTGGTCGAGGACGCGCTCGCAGGGGCCGCACCCCTCCGAGACGAACACGAGCAGGGCGGCGCGGTGGGCGGTGAGCCGGCTGAGGGTGGTCAGGCTGCCGTCCGGCCTCTGCAGCACCGCAGCAGGGGTGGCGGTCCGCTCATAGTCCCCCAGCTCCTCATCTTCGGGTTCCTCGCCGCCCGGCGTGCGCCCGGGACCTGCCGCGGGGGGCGTCGACGCGCCGCCCGCTGCGGTCGTGCCGAGGGTGAGGGCGGTCAGCGCGGCCGTGACCAGCACCGCGATCCCGAGGCCGATCAGCGCCAGCGGGGCCTGCACGAGGACCGTCGTCATCATCCCGCGGGCGGCCGCGGAGACCGTCAGCAGGCTGAGCGCGGTCAGCAGGAGGTTCCTGCCCAGCGTGAGGCGCGAGACGGTGGGGGAGGCGAGGGATCCGAAGCAGGAGCACTCCACCGCCTCCCCGAAGCTCAGCGCCCTGGCGATGATCACCAGGTACACGATCATCAGCAGCGCGATCACGGCGGCCACCGCCGTCTGCAGCGGCACGGAGGGGATCCACAGCACCAGGGCGAGCACGATCTCCGCCACGGGCAGCACCGTGGCGACCGTGCGGTGCAGCGGCCGCAGCGGCAGCCGCAGCGACGTCATCGCCTCCTCGGTCCCCTGCCGCGCCCCGAGCTTCGCGAGCCCGGACAGCAGGAGTGTCACGGTCAGCAGCAGCGGTGCGGTCATCAGCACGGTCATCGCCCGCCCCTTCCTCCTCGGCCCGCACGTCGGGCCCTCGGAGCTCCCATTCTCCGTGATCCGCGACCGTGAGGGACGACGACCGCCGCTGTGCACCGATATCGGGGTGCCGCGCAGGCCGCGCGCCGCGCCCACGCACTCCCGCCTCCCGAGCCCGGGGCCTACGCTGTCCCCATGGCGACCGATACGCAGCAGATCAGCGGCCCCTCCGGCCCGGCGGACGGGGACGGCTCGGTGCGAGCCCGCATCCTCGCCGACGTCACCGCCCTGCGCGACTCCTTCGGCGCCGGCACCACCCGGCCGCTCGACGCCCGCCTCGCCCAGCTCGAGGCGCTGCGCCGCGGCCTGCGCCGCGAGGAACCCGTGCTCGCCCGCGCGCTCGCCGAGGACCTCGGCAAGTCCCGCACGGAGAGCGCGCTGACCGAGATCGGCGTGGTCGCCCAGGAGATCACCCACACGATGAAGCACCTGCGCTCCTGGCTGCGGCCGCAGCGGCTCTCGCTGGGCCCGCTGCTGGCCCCGGCCTCCGGCGAGCTGCGCCGTGATCCCCTGGGCGCCACGCTGATCATCGCGCCGTGGAACTATCCGGTGAACCTCACCCTCGCGCCGCTGGTCGCCGCGATCGCGGGCGGCAACACCGCACTGGTCAAGCCCAGCGAGGTGGCGCCCGCGACCTCCGCCGCGCTCGCGCACCTGCTGCGCACCCATCTCGACCCCGGCTGGGTGCGCGTGGTCGAGGGCGCCGTCGAGGAGACCACGATCCTGCTCGAGCAGCGTTTCGACCTGATCTTCTACACCGGCAACGGGGCCGTGGGCCGGATCGTGGCCCGCGCCGCCGCCGAGCACCTCACCCCCACGGTGCTCGAGCTGGGCGGGAAATCGCCCGTGTTCGTGGACGAGGGCGCGGATCCCGCCACCACCGCTGCCAGGATCGTGTGGGGCAAGTTCACCAACGCCGGGCAGACGTGCATCGCGCCCGACCACCTCATGGCCACGCCCCGCACGCTCGAGCGCCTGCGCCCGCACCTGCTGCGGGCCGTGCGCGCGATGTACGGCAGGCACCCCGCCCGCAGCCTCGACTACGGCCGGATGGTCAGCGATGCGCACTTCGAGCGGGTGCGCGCCCTCATCGACGATGACAAGGCGGTCCTCGGCGGCACCGCCGAGGCGGACCCCGCCACCCGGTACCTGCCGCCCACGATCTTGGAGGGCGTGGACTGGGACGACCCGGTGATGGGGGAGGAGATCTTCGGCCCCGTCCTGCCGCTGCTGGCCGTCTCCGGCCCGGACGAGGCGATCGCGCGGATCCGCGCGGGGGACGCGCCGCTGACCGCGTACGTGTTCTCGCCCCGCCGCGAGGTCGAGGAGCGCTTCGCGGCCGAGACCTCCTCCGGCTCCCTCGCCCTGGGACTGACGCTCGCCCACGTGGGCAGCGTCGGCATGCCCTTCGGCGGGGTGGGGGCCTCCGGCATGGGCGCCTATCACGGCCGCACCGGGGTCGAGGCGTTCACCCACGCCAAGCCGGTGGTGCGCAAGCCGCTCTCGCCCGACACCCTGAGGCTCGTCTACCCGCCCTACACCGGGCTCAGACGTCGGGTGCTGCGCCGGCTGATGCGCTGAGCCCGGCGGGCGCGGGAGCCCGCCCCGTCGGCCTGCGACATGCGGTCCACCTCCGTCGGCCGTCGATGTCCGACGGCGTCCGACGGAGGTCGAGGATCGTCCACGAATCGCCGACTCGGTGGGCCCCGGAGCGCTGACGGGGATATCGTCGACGTGTCCCCGCGCGGGCCGACGTGCAGAAGGAGCCCACCGCCATGACCCAGCCGCCTCCCGGCCCCCCTCCGTCCCCGCTCGCCCCCTCACCGGGCGTCCCGCCCTCCTCCGGCGCGGGCGGTCCCGGTGGCCCGAACCTCGTCAACGGCGCCACCACCCACGGCCTCTTCGGCCGCAAGGGCATCCGCCACCCCTGGGAGATGCCGCTGCTGTGGGTGGGCATCGCTCTGACCACCCTCGCCTACGTCGCCTGGTGGGTGCTCATCCTCTCCACCCTGGTGCTGCAGGTGACCGAGGGCGAGGCGACGGTCGCGAGCCTGTGGCAGTACGTGGGGATCCTGCCGTTCGTCATCCAGCTGGTCATCGTGCTGCCCCTGGCGCCGGTGCTGGTGTGGTGGGCCCGCGCGATGATGTACGCCCAGCTGCGCACCTCTGCGGTGCGGATGAGCCCCACCCAGTTCCCCGAGGGGTACCGGATGGTCGTCGAGGCGGCCCAGCAGTTCGGGCTGCGCAAGGTGCCGGACGCGTACGTGGTGATGGGCAGCGGCGTGATCAACGCCTTCGCCGCCGGCCACGGGTTCCGCCGTTTCGTGACCGTCCACTCGGACCTGTTCGAGGTGGGCGGGGCCTCCCGCGACCCCGAGGCGCTGCGCTTCGTGATCGGTCACGAGGTGGGCCACCTCGCCGCCGGCCACGTCTCCTACTTCCGTCTCGTGTTCACCACCGTGATCCGCATGATCCCGATCCTGGGCCCGGCCCTGTCCCGCGCCCAGGAGTACAGCGCGGACAACTACGGCTATGCCTACACCCCGACCGGTGCGGCCGGCGTGATGGGGCTGCTCTCCGCGGGGAAGTACCTCAACGCCGAGGTCAACGTCAACGAGCTCGCCGACCGTGCCGCCACCGATCCGAGCTTCTTCGTGCACTGGGCGAACGTGGGCTCCTCCCACCCGGTGGTCACCTGGCGCGCGCACGCCCTGCGCGACCGCTCCAAGCCCGGGTCCCTGTGGATCCGGCCGACGGGCGCGCTGTACACCTCGCCCCTGCCGCCGGGGCACACGTGGTCCTCGAAGTACCCCACCCCCGGCGACGCGCTCGCGATGCTCGCCGCGGCGGATGCCGGCCGGCCCGCCGGGCACGGCGGCCAGTTCGGGCGCTTCACGGGCATCGACTACTCCGACCGGCCCTCGATCCGAGCGATCCAGACCGCGGCACCGCTGCTGTCCGGCCGGACGGGGTACGCGATCCCGCCGGGCCCGTACCGGGACGACGCCCGCGGTCCGCTGGTCCCCGCCGGGCAGAACCCCTTCGG
>DATGUQ010000148.1:0-13051 GCA_035301145.1 Brachybacterium sp.
CTTCGGCTTGCCGACGGTGAGCTCGAAGCCCTCGCGGCGCATCTGCTCGACCAGGATGGACAGCGCGAGCTCGCCGCGGCCCTGGACCTCCCAGGCGTCGGGGCGCTCGGTGGGCAGCACCTTCAGGGACACGTTGCCGACGAGCTCCTGGTCCAGCCGGTCCTTGACCTGGCGGGCGGTGAGCTTGTGGCCCTTGCCGTTCTTGCCGGCGAGCGGGGAGGTGTTGATGCCGATGGTCATCGAGATCGCGGGATCGTCGATCTCGATCAGCGGCAGCGGGCGCGGATCCTCGAGGTCGGCGAGGGTCTCGCCGATCATGATCTCGGGGATGCCGGCGACCGCGACGATGTCGCCGGGCAGCGCGGCCCGGGTCATCGGCTCGCGGGTCAGGCCCTTGGTCTCCAGCAGCTCGGTGATCTTCACCTGCTTGGTGGTGCCGTCCTGGGTGCACCAGGCCACCTGCTGGCCCTTGCTGAGCTCGCCGTTCTTGATGCGCAGCAGCGCGAGGCGGCCCAGGAACGGGGAGGCGTCGAGGTTGGTGACGTGCGCCTGCAGCGGCATCTCGTCGTCGTACGTGGGTGCGGGGATCTGCTCGAGGATGGTCCTGAACAGCGCCTCGACGTCCTCCTCGTCAGGGAGCGTGCCGTCGAGCGGCTGGGTGGTGGAGGCGCGGCCGGTCTTGCCGGAGGCGTAGACGACGGGCACGTCCAGCACCGCGTCGAGGTCGATGTCGTCCATCTCCTCGGAGAGGTCGGAAGCCAGGCCCAGCAGCAGGTCGGTGGCCTCGCCGACGACGGCCTCGATGCGGGCGTCGGGGCGGTCCACCTTGTTGACCACGAGGATCACGGGCAGCTTCGCCGCGAGCGCCTTGCGCAGCACGAAGCGGGTCTGCGGGAGCGGGCCCTCGGAGGAGTCCACCAGCAGCACCACGCCGTCGACCATGGACAGGCCGCGCTCGACCTCGCCGCCGAAGTCGGCGTGGCCGGGGGTGTCGATGACGTTGATGGTGATGCCGCCGGGCTCGCCGACCGCCGCCGCCGACGGTCCGGTGTACCGGATCGCCGTGTTCTTGGCGAGGATCGTGATGCCCTTCTCGCGCTCCAGCTCGCCCGAGTCCATCGCCCGATCGTCGTGCTTGTCCCGCTCGCCGAAGGCCCCGCCCTGGGTGAGCATGGCGTCGACCAGGGTGGTCTTGCCGTGATCGACGTGGGCGACGATGGCGACGTTACGCAGATCGGTGCGGTGCTGGATGGTCATACGCAGATGCTCGTTTCAGGTTGCGCGGCGGGTCTCGGACCGAGCAGCGCCCGGCCGCACCCGGGGTGCGGCCCGCTCCAGGGCCTCGCCGAGTCTATCCGGCCCGCACGTTCCTGCCACAGGGCCCGGGATGAGACCTTCGACGCGCCCGCGACGGCGACGGCCGCGGCCGGGCGGCTGTGCGCAGCCCGGGCGCGGTCGTCGCGACGGTGTCGGTGTGCGAGCTCAGACGTGCCCGGCGCCGGCGAACGGATCCAGCGGCTCGTCGTCCTCGGGCCCGGGGCCGGTGCCGTCGGCCTGCTCGTCCTCGACCGCGCCCTGCGTGACCTCCACGTCGATGGTCTCCGATCCCGCGAGCGGGATGGAGCCGCCGGGGATCGCGGCGAGCAGGCGCTTGGTGTACTCCTGCTGCGGGGAGTGGAACACCTCGTCGGTGGTGCCCTGCTCGACGACCCTGCCCTTCTCCATGACCAGGGTGCTGTCCGCGATCTGGCGCACCACGGCGAGGTCGTGCGTGATGAAGAGGTAGGACAGGCCCAGCTCGGCCTGCAGGTCATTGAGCAGCTCGAGCACCTGGGCCTGCACCAGCACGTCCAGCGCCGAGACGGCCTCGTCGCAGATCACGACCTCCGGGTCCAGCGCGAGGGCGCGGGCGATCGCGATCCGCTGGCGCTGGCCGCCGGAGAGCTCGTTGGGGTACCGGCGCATCATCTCCGCGGGCAGCGCCACCTTGTCCAGCAGGTCTCGCACCTTCGCCTCACGGCTCTTCGCGTCGCCGATGCCGTGCAGCCGCAGCGGCTCCTCGATCGTGCTGTAGATCGAGTACATCGGGTCCAGCGTGCCGTAGGGGTTCTGGAAGATCGGCTGCACGCGGCGGCGCAGCGACTTCAGCTCCTTGCCCTTGTAGGTGGTGACGTCCTTGCCCTCGAAGAGCACCCGACCGGAGGTGGGCTCGAGGAGCTTGAGGACCATCTGCGCCACGGTGGACTTGCCCGAGCCGGACTCGCCCACGATCGCGGTGGTGGTGCCGCGCCGGGTCGCGAAGGAGACGTCGTCCACGGCGGTGAACGGGGTGGTCCTCCACGGCACCGTGCCGCGGATCGGGAACTCCTTGGTGAGGTTCTGGACCTCGATCACCGCGTCGGGGTCCGAGGGCGCGTACCCGAACTCCGGCGCCTGCGCATCGGCGGGGTCGTCGGGCGCGGCGGCGGCGCTCCGGGCGCTCGTCACCGCCTGCTCACGGGTCTCGGCGCGTTCCGCGGCGGAGACCAGGCGACGCGAGGCGAGCGAGGGCGCCGCCCCGATGAGGCGCTTGGTGTACGGGTGCTGCGGGTTCTGCAGCAGCTCGATCGCGGGACCGGACTCGACGATCCTCCCCTTGTACATCACCACCAGGTGCTGCGCGCGCTCGGCGGCCAGGCCAAGGTCGTGCGTGATCAGCAGGACCGCCACGCCGAGCTCCGCGGTGAGCGTGTCGAGGTGATCGAGGATCTGCTGCTGGACGGTCACGTCGAGCGCACTGGTCGGCTCGTCGGCGATCAGCAGCTTCGGGCGGGCCGCGAGGCCCATCGCGATCAGGGCGCGCTGCTTCATGCCGCCGGAGAACTCGTGCGGGTACTGGTTCGCGCGGCGCTCCGCGTCGGGCAGCCCCGCCTCCTCGAGCAGCTCGACGGTGCGCGCCCGCGCCTTCGCTCCGCGGGCCATCCCGTTGGCGGCCAGCGCCTCGCCGATCTGCGAGCCGACCTTCCACATGGGGTTGAGGTTGCTCATCGGGTCCTGTGGGACCAGGCCGATCTCGCTGCCGCGCAGCGCGAGGATCTCCCGCATCGGCACGTCGGTGATGTCCTTGCCGCCGAAGCGGATGCTGCCGCCGGTGACGGAGCCGTTCTTCGGCAGCAGCCGCGCGATGCTCATCGCGGTGGTCGACTTGCCGGAGCCGGACTCGCCGACGATCGCGACCGTCTCGCCCGGGTAGACGGAGAGGCTGGCGCCGCGCACCGCTCGCACCGGGCCGGTGGTGGTGCCGAAGGTGATCTCCAGGTCGGAGATGTCCAGCAGCGGCTCGCCGTCTGCGGGGGTCGCGTCATGGGTGGAGCTGGTCATCGCTTCCTCGCCTTCGGGTCGAGGGCGTCGCGCACCGCGTCGCCGAGCATGATGAAGCTCAGCACGGTGATCGCGAGCGCCATCGAGGGGTAGAAGAGCATCATCGGCTGGGTGCGCAGCGCCGGCCGGGCGTCGGAGATGTCGCCGCCCCAGGAGACAGAGCTGGCGGGCAGGCCGACCCCCAGGAAGGACAGCGTGGCCTCCGCGACGATGTACACGCCGAGGTTCACGGTGGCGGTCACGATCACCGGGGCGATCGCGTTGGGCACCACGTGCTTGACGAGGTTCGTCACCGAGTTCGCGCCCAGCGCCGTGGATGCGGTCACGAAGTCCTGGGTCTTCACGGAGATGACCGAGCCGCGCATGATGCGGGCGATGTTGGTCCAGCCGAAGATGCCCAGCACGATGATCACCATCCAGACGTTCATCGAGTCGACGCGGTTGGCGATCACGATCGCACCCAGGATCAGCGGGATCGCGAAGAAGATGTCGGTGATGCGGGACAGGAGCGCGTCGAAGAGCCCGCCCAGGTAGCCGGCGACCGCGCCGAGGACTCCGCCGATCAGCGTCGCGAGCAGCATCGTGAAGAAGCCGACCATCACGGAGGTGCGCGCGCCGTAGATCACGCGGGCGAGGACGTCGTAGCCCTGCCGCGTGGTGCCGAAGGGATGCTCCGGGCTCGGCGGCTGGTTCGCCTTCGAGATGTCGCCGTAGTTGGGGTTCTGGTCGGTCAGCAGGCCGGGGAAGGCCGCGACGAAGAGCACGAGCACGATCAGGACCGCCGAGACGAGGAAGACGGGGTTGCGGACCAGGCTGCGGCCCGCCTCGGCCCACATCGAGCGGGGTGCGGCGCTCGTGTCGACGGCATCGACCGCCTGCAGCGGGGTCTCGTCCAGCGGCGCGACGAAGTGCTCGGCCGCGGGACGGGCGGAACGGGGGACGGGTTCACTTCGCATAGCGGATCCTCGGGTCGAGCACGGCGTAGAGCAGGTCCACGATCAGGTTGGCGAGCAGGAAGATGATCACCAGCAGCGTCACCACCGAGACGATCATCGGGCTCTCGCCGTCGTTGATGGCGCGGAACAGCAGCGAGCCGATGCCGCTGATGTTGAAGATGCCCTCGGTGACGATCGCGCCGCCCATCAGCGCACCCAGGTCCGCGCCGACGAACGTGACCACCGGGATCAGGGAGTTGCGCAGGATGTGCTTGGTGATCACGCCGCCGCGGGAGAGGCCCTTGGCGGTCGCGGTGCGCACGTGGTCCGCGGTCGCGACCTCGGCGACCGAGGTGCGGGTCAGTCGCAGCACATAGGCGAAGGAGACCGCGCCGAGCACCGCACCGGGCACCAACAGGTTCTGCCAGGACGGGTCGCGGCCCACGTTCACGGGGGCCACCTCGAGCTGCACGCCGAGCACGAACTGCGCGACGAAGCCGATGACGAAGGTGGGCACGGCGATCACGAGCAGGGACACCATCAGCAGCGTGGTGTCGATCAGCGTGCCCTTCTTCAGGCCCGAGACGACCCCCGCGAGCACGCCGAGGACCGTCTCGATCACGATCGCGATGACCGAGAGCCGGAAGGTGACCGGGAGCGCCGCCTTGATCTGGTCGATGATCGGACGGCCGTTGAAGCCGACACCGAAGTCGCCCTGGAACAGGTTGCCGAGGTAGATCAGCCACTGCACGACGACGGGCTTGTCGAGGTTGTACTGCGCGCGCAGCTTGTCCGCCACAGCGGGGGAGATCGGCTTGTCACCCGCGATCGCCGCGATGGGGTCGCCCGAGGAGACGAAGGCCATCAGATAGACGATGAGGGTGGCGCCGAGGAAGACGGGGATCATCTGCAGCAAGCGCCGCCCGATGTACCAGATCACGTCGGTCACCTTCGGTCGAGGGAGCACGGGGCGAGGTCACGTCGACGCGCGTCCGCCGCCCCGAGGGACGGACGTGCGACGGCGGGAGACGGCACCAGGGCCGCCTCCCGCCGGAGGGCTGACTCAGCGGATCACTTGGTGATCGCGTAGTACAGCGGGACCGTGTCCCAGCCGTACTGCACGTTGGAGACCTGATCGGAGAAGCCGCCCATGGTGTTCTGGTACCACAGCGGGATGGCCGGCAGGTCCTCCATGAGGATCGCCTCGGCCGCGTGGAACTTCTCGTTCGCGGCGTCGATGTCCGACGCGGCGAGCCCCTCCTTGAGGAGCTCGTCGAACTCCGGGTTCTTGTAGTCTCCGTCGTTGCTGCCCTTGCCGTCCGCCGCGGCGGAGGAGTACAGCGGGCCGAGGAAGTTGTAGACGGAGGGGTAGTCCGCCTGCCAGCCGGAGCGGAAGGCACCTTCCATGGTGCGGGCCGTGATCTGCTGTCGGAACTCGCCGAAGGCCGGGAACGGGTTCGGCGTGGCCTCGATGCCGAGGGTGTTCTTGAGCGAGTTGCACACGGCCTCGACCCAGTCCTTGTGCGGGGAGTCCGCGTTGTAGGCCAGCGTGAACGGGCCCTTGAACGGCTCCATCTCCTCGGCCTTCTCCCACAGCTCCTTGGCCTTGGCCTCGTCGAACTCGAGCACCTCGGAGCCGGGGATGTCGGTGGCGCCGCCGCCGTCGATCACCGGGACCGCGAAGTCCGTCGCGGGGCTGCGGGTGCCGAAGAACAGCGAGTCGCAGATCGCCTTGCGGTCGATCGCGTAGGACAGCGCCTGGCGGCGCAGCTTGCCGGCCTCGCCGGAGAAGTCCGGGTCGTCCTGCGGGATGGTGAAGGACTGGAACACCGCGCCCGGGGCGTTGACCGCCCGCTCGCCGAGCTCGTCCTCGAAGGTCGACAGGGCCGAGGTGGGGATGATGTCGGAGACGTCGACGTTGCCCGAGAGCATGTCGTTGTACAGCGTCTCGTCCTCGGCGTAGATGACGAAGGTGATGCCGGCGTTCTGGGCAACGCGCGGCCCGTCGTACTCCGGGTTGGGGACCAGCACGATCTCGGAGTCGTGGGCCCAGGAATCGACCATGTAGGGGCCGTTGCCGACGGGCTTCTCGCCGAAGCCGTCGATGTCCTCGTAGGCGGAGTCCGGCAGCGGCGAGTAGGCGGAGTAGCCGAGGCGGGAGGAGAAGTCGGCCTGGGCGGAGACCAGCTTGACGGTGAAGGTCGTGTCGTCGACGACCTCGAGGCCCGACAGGGTCAGGTCCTCCGTCGCGTCGTCCGCGCTGACCTCGTCGAAGCCCTCGATGGGCTGGAAGAACGACTGGCTCTTCTGCGCGTTCGCGGTGTTCGCGCCGAAGTTCCAGGCGTCGACGAAGCTCTGCGCGGTCAGCGGGCTGCCGTCGGAGAACGTCAGACCCTCGCGGATCTTGATCGTCCAGGACTGGCTGTCCTCGGTCTCGATCGACTCGGCGACCTCGTTCTCGACCTTGCCCTCGGCGGTGTAGTACACCAGGCCCGAGAAGACGGAGGTGATGATGCGGCCGCCGCCCACCTCGCTGGTGTTCGTCGGGATCAGCGGGTTCTCCGGCTCGGTGCCGTTGGCGTAGATGGGCTCGCCGGAGCCGCCGGAGCCGGAGCCGCCGTCCGACCCGCCGTCACCGCCGTCGCTCCCGCAGGCGGCGAGGGTCAGGGCGGCGGCGCCACCGGCGGCGGTGCCGAGCATCATGGAACGGCGCGAGATGGCCATGGGAACTCCTGAGAAGACTCGTTCGTATGCCGCACAACGCTGCGCGGCCCTCACCCAGTGTGCACCCTCAGATGTCAACTGCATTCCATCAGCTGGTAACACTTAGGTCTCGGACGGTATTCAACCATCATCTCCTGGACGCGGGGTCCGCGCGTGCGGGCACCCACGTGACGGCTCCGCGGTGTTCAATGGCCGTATGACTGCTCCCACCTCATCCTCCGCTCCCATCGACCCCACCGCCACCGACGCCTGGGCCGAGCTCGAGGCGCACCACCTCGAGCTCGAGGGCTCCCTGCGCGAGTGGTTCGACACCGATCCCCAGCGCGCCGAGCGCTTCACCCACGACGCCGCGGATCTGCACGTCGACCTCTCGAAGAACCTGGTGACGCCCCGGACCGTGGAGCTGCTGCTGCAGCTGGCCCGTGAGGTCGGGGTCGCCGAGCGCCGCGACGCGATGTTCGCCGGCGCCCACATCAACACCACCGAGGACCGCGCGGTGCTGCACACCGCGCTGCGCCGTCCCGCCGGGTCCTCCCCGTCCCTGACGGTGGACGGGCAGAACATCGACGAGGACGTGCGCGGCACCCTGCACCGCGTCTACGAGTTCGCTGACGCGGTGCGCTCCGGCGAGTGGACCGGGATCACCGGCAAGCGCATCGAGACGGTCGTGAACATCGGCATCGGCGGCAGCGACCTCGGACCGGTCATGGTCTACGAGGCGCTCGAGCCGCTCGCTCAGGACGGGCTCGAGGCCCGGTTCATCTCGAACATCGACCCCACGGACGCCCACTCCACCACGCAGGACCTCGACCCCGAGACCACGCTCGTGATCGTCGCGTCGAAGACGTTCACCACGCTGGAGACCCTCACCAACGCCCGCCTGGTGCGGCAGTGGCTGCTGTCCGGGCTGCGCGAGAACGCGGCGCTGACCACCGAGCAGGAGTCGGAGGCGATCGCCAAGCACTTCGTCGCGGTCTCGACCGCGCTGGACAAGGTCGCGGACTTCGGCATCGACCCCGACAACGCCTTCGGATTCTGGGACTGGGTGGGCGGCCGCTACTCGGTGGACTCGGCGATCGGCACGGTGCTCGCGACCGTGCTCGGCCCGGACGTCTTCGAGGAGCTGCTCTCCGGCTTCCACGCGATGGACGAGCACTTCGCCACCGCCCCGGCGGAGCAGAACGTCCCGCTGCTGATGGGGCTGCTGAACGTGTGGAACGTGAACTTCCTCGAAGCGGAGACCCACGCCGTCCTCCCCTACTCCCAGTACCTCCACCGCTTCCCCGCCTACCTCCAGCAGCTCACGATGGAGTCCAACGGCAAGGCGGTGCGCTGGGACGGCTCGCTCGCCACCACCGAGACCGGGGAGGTCTTCTGGGGCGAGCCAGGCACCAACGGCCAGCACGCCTTCTACCAGCTGATCCATCAGGGCACCCGGGTGATCCCGGCGGACTTCATCGCCTTCGCGACCCCGAACGATCCGCTCACCGACGGCGACCAGGACGTGCACGAGCTGTTCCTGGCGAACTTCTTCGCCCAGACCAAGGCGTTGGCCTTCGGCAGGACGGCCGAGGAGGTGCGGGCCGAGGGCACCGAGGGCCCGCTGGTCGCGGCACGCGAGTTCTCCGGCGACCGCCCGACCACCTCGATCATGGCCCCGGAGCTCACCCCGGCGGTGCTCGGGCAGCTGATCGCGCTGTACGAGCACATCACCTTCGTCCAGGGCGTGGTCTGGGGCATCAACTCCTTCGACCAGTGGGGCGTGGAGCTGGGCAAGCAGCTCGCCAAGGACCTCGCCGACGCCGTCGCCGGGGACGAGGCGGCGATCGCGGACGAGGACGCCTCCACCGCGGGGCTGATCCGCTACTACCTCGCGCAGCGCCGACGGGGCTGACCCCCGCTCGCACACAGGGCGCAGAGCACAGGGCGCTCCCGGGAGATCCTCCCCGGGGGCGCCCTGCTCATGGGATCATCTCCTGCCGCTCGTCCCTCGCGGCACGTCGTTCCCGGCGAGCGCCGCGGTGTGGGCGCGTCCGAGGGTCCCGGACCCGCCGGCGACGCCGATCCTGCTCATCGGTCCAGCGGCCCCCGGTCCGCACCGATCTCGCCGAGCAGCGCCTTCGCGTAGGAGGCATGCACGGATTCCTCGTCGGAGGGGTGGTACATCCCGGCGCGCACGTCGCGGGAGAGCCGTTCGAGCTCGCTGCGCCGGGAGTACTGGGACCCGCCGCTGGCCCGCAGCACCTGGTCGACGGCACCGATCGCCGCCTCCGTGGCCCGGGACTTCACGCCGGAGAAGTGCAGGAACCAGCGCGCGCCGTGGTCGGCGGTCCCGGCACCGCCCTCCCCGGTGCCGAGGGCGTCGAGGTCGGCCGTGATCTTCTCGATCTGCAGCACGGCGCCGTCCAGGCCGATCGCCGCGTCCGCGAGACGCCGGCGGATGTCGGGGTCGTCGGCGTGGACGATGCCCTTGGTGACGCTGCGGCGGGTCGCGGCGATCCCCGTGCCGACGGCGACGGCGCGTTCGGCGATGCCGGTGTAGACCGAGGCGATGAGCAGCTCGAAGGCGCCGAAGATGCCCATCACGAACGGGTCGGGGTTCGGGCCGACGGTGGTGTGCGTCAGCACCCGGTCGGCGGGGAGCGCTGCCCCGTGCAGGCGCGTGGTGCGGGACTGGGAGGGACGCATCCCGTGGGTGTCCCAGTCGTCGAGGGTCTCGACCTCCGCGGTGCGTGCGATGGTGCCGAAGACCAGACGGGGATCGGTCTCGGGCGCCTCGGCGAGGCGGCCGTGCACCACCAGCCGGTCCCAGACCGGGGCGAGCGAGGTGAAGATCTTGGTGCCGGTGAGGCGGTAGCCGCCGTCCTCCTGCTGCTCGGCGCGGGTGGAGGAGTCGAAGAGCATCGCGTCGTTGCCCGGTTCGGAGATCCCGAAGCCGAACAGCGTCCCCGCGGCCGCGTCCTCGAGGATCGTGCGCACCTCGGCGACGCCGAGCCGGTGGGCGTGCAGCGCGGCTCCGGTCACCACCAGGTGCATGTTCATCGACAGCGCCGTGGCGGGGGCCGCCTGGGCGAGGCGGCGCTGGATCCGGGTCGCCTCCAGCAGGCTCCCGCCGAGCCCGCCCAGCTCCGTCGGGACCAGCAGGCGGAGGTAGCCGCGCTCCCGGAGGTCGGCGAGGTCGTCCTCGGGGAAGGTGTTCTCGCGGTCGTGGACCACGGCGCGTTCGCGGAAGGTGTCCAGCAGGGGCTCGGGCAGGAGGTCCTCGACGGAGATGGTCATGGGGCCACGCTAGTTCACGCGCGCGGGCGTTGCCGCGCGGCGGTCACGCGACGCCGTGCGGCCGGCTGTGCTCGCGGTGCGCGTTCACCGAGCCGGGGCGCCCGGGCCGCCGGTGCGCAGCATCGCCGTCACGGGCAGATGGTCCGAGCTGCCTGCGGGGCCCGTCTCGAGCGCGGTCGCCGTGAGCGGGCCGCGCAGCCACACCGCATCGATCCGCCGCAGCGGGAAGCGCGCGGGATGGGTGAGGCGGTCGGAGCCGCCGCGCAGTCCCGCGGCCTCCTGCAGCGGCCGTGCCAGGCGGCGGCTCCCGGACCGGGCGGCGTTCAGCACGGGCACGGAGGGGGACGGTGGCCGGGACCCGTGCCTCCGCTCCACCGAGGAGTCGATCTCCGCCGCGGCCTCACGCCACCCGGTCGCGGACAGTGCGGTGAGCTCGGGCGCGCCGGGGTCGGCGTTCATGTCCCCCAGCAGCACGGTCGGTCCGTCGATCTGCCGGGCACGGTCCACGATGCCCTGCACCTGGGCGGTGCGGTGGGCGCGGCTCTCGTTGTCCAGGTGCGTGACCAGGACGTCGAGCTGTTCGCCGTCCCGGCGCCGCAGACGGGCGTGCAGCAGGCAGCGCGGCTCCGCCGGCGGGGTCCGCCCGGGGTGCTGCGGGAGCAGCAGCGACTGCTGCCCGATGATCTCGTGGTCGGTCAGCAGAGCGATCCCGTACCGGCGCCGCGGACCGCCCTCGTGCGTCGGCGGCAGGTCGAGGGCGGCGCCGAACAGCGCTCGCATCCCCAGCAGCTCGCCGAGGCGGGCGGCCTGGTCATCGTGGTCCGAACGCGGCCCGAAGCCGACGTCCACCTCCTGCAGCCCGACCACCTCGGCGCCCAGGGCCCGGATCTCGTCCGCCGTGCGCGCGAGGTCGACCCGTTCGTCGGGACCGAGTCCGTGGCGGATGTTGAAGGTCGCCACCCGCCACGAGGTCATCGGGTCACTGCAGGCAGCTCGGGCCCAGCAGGGTCTTCAGCGAGGCGTACAGGGCGGCCGACGGCGTGACCGAGAGCCGCTTGTCCAGCTGCATCAGCGTGGTGCGGCCGGGCTCCTGCAGGCGCAGCCGCACCTCGCTGCCGCCGGGGTTGTCCTCGAGCACGCCGCGCAGCTGGGAGACCACGCGTTCGCTGGCCCGCATCGCGGGCAGCGCGATGACCACGGGCCCGTCGGCCCCTCCCCCGGTCTCCGGGATGGACATCTCCATCACCTTCAGCTCGGGCATCCCCTTGGAGGTGTCGACCCGTCCCTTCATCGACACGACGAGGTCCTCGGCGAGCTCGGTGGCGACGGTCTGGTAGGTGGAGGGGAACATCAGGCAGTCGATCGACCCCTCGAGGTCCTCGACGGTGACGATCGCCCACATGTCGCCCTTCTTGGTGGTCTTGCGCTGCAGGGAGGTGATCAGCCCCGCGATCGTGACCATCGCGCCGTCCTCGACGGCGCCGTCGTCGGCCAGGGCGCTGATCGAGGTCGAGGAGTTCTGGGCGATGACGTGCTCGAGGCCGTACAGCGGATGGTCCGAGACGTACAGCCCCAGCATGTTCCGCTCGAAGGCGAGCTTCTCCTTGCGGTCCCATTCCGGCAGGTCGGGGACGGTGATGGTCGCGGCCGACCCGGAGGCCATGCCGTCCTCGCCCTCGCCGCCCCCGCCGCCGAGCATGTCGGCGAACAGGTCGTACTGCCCCTGGGCCTCCTTGCGCTTGACGTCGACGACGGAGTCGACGGCGTCCTCGTGGATCAGCACCAGCGAGCGGCGGTTGGCGCCCAGCGAGTCGAAGGCGCCGCCCTTGATGAGCGATTCGATGGTGCGCTTGTTGCACACGCTCAGCGGCACCTTGTCCAGGAAGTCCGTGAACGAGGTGAAGGCGCCCTTCTCCTCACGGGTGGCGATGATCTCCTCGACCACGTGGGCGCCGACGTTGCGGATCGCGGAGAGCCCGAAGCGGATGTCGTCGCCGACGGCGGAGAAGTACAGGTCCGACTCGTTGACGTCCGGCGGGAGCACGGTGATGCCGCGGTGACGGCAGTCGCCGAGGTACAGCCCCAGGCGGTCGCGGTTCTCCTGCGTCGAGGTCAGCAGCGCGGCCATGTACTCGGTGGGATGGTTCGCCTTGAGATAGGCGGTCCAGTAGGAGACCACGCCGTAGGCGGCGGAGTGCGACTTGTTGAAGGCGTAGTCCGCGAAGGGCAGCAGCGTCTCCCACAGCGCCTGCACAGCGGCGTCGGAGTAGCCGTTGGCCTTCATGCCCGCCTCGAAGGAGACGTACTGCTTGTCCAGCTCGGCCTTCTTCTTCTTGCCCATGGCGCGGCGCAGGATGTCCGCTTCGCCCAGCGAGTACCCGGCGACCTTCTGCGCCGTCTGCATGACCTGCTCCTGGTAGACGAGCACGCCGTAGGTCTCGTCGAGGATCTCCGCGAGCGGCTCCTCGAGCTCGGGATGGATCGGGGTGATCTCCTGCAGCCCGTTCTTGCGCAGCGCGTAGTTGGTGTGCGAGCCCATGCCCATCGGACCGGGCCGGTACAGCGCGGAGACCGCGGTGATGTCCCCGAACTGGTCCGGCTTCATCTGGCGTAGCAGGGTGCGCATGCCGGAGCCGTCCAGCTGGAACACGCCGAGGGTGTCCCCCTTCTGCAGCAGCTCGTAGGTGGCCCGGTCGTCGAAGGGCAGCGTCTCGAGATCCGGGGGCGTCTTGCCGTTGCGCTCCATGTTCGCG
>DATGUQ010000149.1:0-48372 GCA_035301145.1 Brachybacterium sp.
CGATCAGAGTCAATAGTCAGCGAGGAGTGTGCCTATGTTTGAAAGATTCACCGATCGGGCCCGACGAGTAGTGGTACTTGCGCAGGAAGAAGCGCGGATGCTCAACCACTCGTACATCGGCACCGAGCACATCCTGCTCGGGTTAATCCATGAGGGTGACGGCGTGGCCGCCAAAGCCCTCCAGTCCCTAGACGTGTCCCTGGGCGCAGTACGCGAGCAGGTGCGGGAAATTATTGGTCAGGGCCAGCAAGCCCCATCCGGCCACATCCCCTTCACCCCGCGCGCCAAAAAAGTTCTGGAGCTGTCACTGCGTGAAGCACTGCAGCTGGGCCACAACTACATCGGCACCGAGCACATCCTGCTGGGTCTGCTGCGTGAGGGCGAGGGGACCGCCGTCAAGGTGCTCTCGCGCCTGAAGGCGGAGCCGTCGGCCGTGCGCCAGGAGGTCATCGAGCGCCTCTCCGGCTACCAGGGCAAGGAGCCGGCCAACGCGGGCGGTCCTGCCGAGGGCCAGCCCTCCGGGTCGCTCGTGCTCGACCAGTTCGGCCGAAACCTCACCCAGGCCGCCCGCGACGGCAAGCTGGATCCGGTCATCGGCCGCGAGATGGAGGCCGAGCGGGTGATGCAGGTGCTCTCGCGCCGCACCAAGAACAACCCGGTGCTGATCGGCGAGCCCGGCGTCGGCAAGAGCGCGGTCGTCGAGGGCCTGGCCCAGTCGATCGTCGCGGGCGACGTCCCGGAGCCGCTGAAGGACAAGCAGCTGTACACGCTGGACCTCGGCTCCCTGGTCGCCGGCTCCCGCTACCGCGGTGACTTCGAGGAGCGCCTGAAGAAGGTGCTCAAGGAGATCCGCACCCGCGGCGACATCATCCTGTTCATCGACGAGATCCACACCCTCGTCGGTGCGGGGGCGGCCGAGGGCGCGATAGACGCCGCGAGCATCCTCAAGCCCATGCTCGCCCGCGGTGAGCTGCAGACCATCGGGGCGACCACGCTCGAGGAGTACCGCAAGCACATCGAGAAGGACGCCGCCCTCGAGCGGCGCTTCCAGCCGATCCAGGTCGATCAGCCCTCGGTGGCCCACACCGTGGAGATCCTCAAGGGCCTGCGCGACCGCTACGAGGCCCACCACAAGGTGACCATCACCGATGCGGCGCTGGTGGCCGCGGCGAACCTCGCCGACAGGTACGTCAACGACCGCTTCCTGCCGGACAAGGCCATCGACCTGATCGACGAGGCCGGCGCCCGCCTGCGGATCCGCCGTCTCACCGCGCCGCCCGAGCTCAAGGAGTTCGACACGCGGATCGAGGAGACCCGCAAGCGGAAGGAGGAGGCGATCGACGGGCAGGACTTCGAGCTCGCCGCCTCCCTGCGGGACGAGGAGCAGAAGCTCAAGTCCGAGCGGGACGAGAAGGAGACCGCCTGGCGGCACGGCGAGTCCGACGCCGTGACCACGGTCAGCGAGGAGGTCATCGCCGAGGTGCTGGCCGCCTCGACGGGCATCCCGATCGTGAAGCTCACCGAGGAGGAGTCCTCGCGGCTGCTCCACATGGAGCAGGAGCTGCACAAGCGCGTCATCGGGCAGGACGAGGCCATCAAGGCCATCTCCCGCGCGATCCGGCGCACGCGTGCCGGGCTCAAGGATCCCAAGCGTCCCGGCGGCTCGTTCATCTTCGCCGGCCCCACCGGCGTCGGGAAGACGGAGCTGGCCAAGGCGCTCGCCGAGTTCCTGTTCGGCGACGAGGAGGCGCTCATCCAGCTGGACATGTCCGAGTTCGGTGAGAAGCACACCGCCTCGCGCCTGTTCGGCTCGCCCCCCGGGTACGTCGGCTACGACGAGGGCGGCCAGCTCACCGAGAAGGTGCGGCGCAAGCCGTTCTCCGTGGTCCTGTTCGACGAGGTGGAGAAGGCCCATGTGGACATCTTCAACTCGCTGCTGCAGATCCTCGAGGACGGTCGCCTCACCGACTCCCAGGGCCGGGTGGTCGACTTCAAGAACACGATCATCATCATGACCACCAACCTCGGCACCCGCGACATCGCCAAGGGCGTGTCGCTGGGCTTCACCGCGGGCGGGGACCTCTCCACCGACTACGAGCGGATGAAGTCGAAGGTCCACGAGGAGCTCAAGCAGCACTTCAAGCCCGAGTTCCTCAACCGCGTCGACGACGTGGTGGTCTTCCCGCAGCTGTCGATGGAGGAGATCGTCCAGATCGTGGATCTGGAGATCGCCAAGCTCGAGACCAGGCTGCGCGACCGGGACATGAGCCTCACCCTCACCCCGGCGGCGAAGGACCTGCTGGCGGAGAAGGGCTACGACCCCGTGCTCGGTGCTCGCCCGCTGCGTCGCACCATCCAGCGCGACATCGAGGACATGCTCTCCGAGCGGATCCTGTTCGGCCAGATCCAGGTCGGCGACGAGATCGTCGTCGACGCCCACGGGGAGGGCCTGCTCGGCGAGCTGACCTTCGCCCACCGGGCCGAGGGCGGCGAGCTCACGGAGATCTCCGACGAGATCGACGTCGAGTCGATGACCCAGGCCCGTGCCGAGGACCTCACCCGCGCCGACGGCGTGGACTCCCCGGACACGGACAGCGCAGAGGCCAACGCCTCGTGACCCGTGGCGCCGGCCCCGCCTCCGGGCAGGGCCGGCGCCGCCGCTCGTCCCGGTGCGCGTGCCGGACCGCGAGCACCACCGGCCCGGGCCCGTTCGGTCCCGGGCACCCGCTTCGACGAGCCCGGAAGGTCACGGGCGATGTGCCGGGGCCTTCGACGGAGAGGACGCATGGGCGACACCATCGACTGGATGCTGTCCCTGACGGGGCAGCTGGAGGACTGGATCCTGGGCGTGGCCGACGCCTGGTGGGTCCATCTCCTGGTGTACCTGTTCGCCGCGCTCGACGGCTTCTTCCCGTCGGTGCCGAGCGAGTCGACGATCGTGACCCTCTCCTCCCTGTGGTCGAGCTCGGGGCAGCCCTCGCTGGTCCTCCTCGGCCTGGCCGCCTGGATCGGCGCATGGACCGGCGACAACCTGGGATACCTGATCGGCAGCAAGGTCGGATGGGAGCGCTTCAGGTTCCTGCGCGAGGGCCGCGGGCGTCGGGCGGTCGAGGCCGCCGACCGCGGACTGCAGAAGCGGGCGCTGGTCTTCCTGATGACCGCGCGCTACATCCCCTTCGGCCGCACCGCGGTGAATCTGGTCGCCGGTGCCGTGCACTACCCGCACCGCAACTTCTGGCCCCGCTCGCTGCTGTCCACCTTCGTATGGGCCGTCTACTCCTGCGCGATCGGCGCGATCGCCGGGGCCTGGTTCGCCGACCACAACCTGCTGGCGATCACGGTCGCGCTGATCGCGGCCGTGGTGCTGGCACTGGTCGCGGAGCGGCTGATCTCCGTGCTGCACCGCGTCCTGGACCGGCGAGCTGAGCGCCGGGAGGCCGAGACCGGCGACGGAGGCGAGGAGGGACGGGGCGGGGACGCCACGCCCTCGTCCTCCACACGCCCCGAGGAGCCGGTCGCCGGCACGGCCGCGCAGGACCCGGAGCACGTCGGATCGCGCGCCGATCCGCCGCTGAGCCCGGCCCGCGGAGAGGACAGCCCCGTATGAGCATCCCGATCCGCCCCGCGCTGCCCGCCGACGTGCGCGGCATCAACCGCCTCGTCGAGCCGATGGCCCATACCGGGGTGCTGCTCGGCAAGGACCTGGTCTCGTACTACGAGGCCGTGCAGGAGTTCCTGGTCGCGACCGACGAGGACGGCGAGGTCGTCGGCTGCGGTGCGCTGCACGTGATGTGGGAGGACCTCGCGGAGGTGCGCACCCTCGCGGTGCACGAGGACCAGCGCGGCACGGGGCTCGGGCACCGACTGCTCGACTCCCTGCTCGAGCGGGCGCGCCGACTCGGTCTGCGGCGCGTGTTCTGCCTGACCTTCGAGGTGGAGTTCTTCACCCGGCACGGCTTCGAGGTGATGAGCGAGGCGGTGGAGCCGGACCTCTACAACCAGCTGCTGCGCTCCCCGGACGAGGGCATCGCGGAGTTCCTCGACCTCGCACGGGTCAAACCCAACACCCTGGGGAACACCCGGATGCTCAAACAGCTCGATACCCCGAGCTGAGGCCGGGGCGGCGGCCCCGGGAGCAGTCGTGACGAGCCGCGGCGGCCGCCGCGGTCAGCGGCGGGCATCACGGCAGGCTCAGCCCGGCCCCGTCCTGCACCGCGAGGCCGTCGGCGACCAGTGTGCGCAGGCTGCGCCGCACCCGATCGGGGTCCTCCCGATCGAGCGCCATCAGCTGGTCCTGGGAGGCAGCGCCCTCCCGGCGCAGCAAGGCCATGATCAGGCCGCGCATCTGCCTATCCGTGCCCTCGAAGGCCTGACGGCGACGGGTGTCCGGCTCGGGCGCCGGGCGGCCGGCGGCGAACCACGCGCATCCGTTCCCGGCCAGCGGGCACTGAGCGCAGCGCGGTGAACGCGCGGTGCACACCAGCGCCCCGAGCTCCATCACCGACTGGTTCCAGGCCACCGAGCGCTCCCTCGCAGCGGGCAGGCTGCGCGTGGCGAGCGCACGCTCCGCGGCGCTGTAGCTGCGGTCCGGCAGGGCGCGGCCGAGCACGCTGCGGGCGAGCACCCTGCGGATGTTGGTGTCGACCACCACTGCGCGCCCGTGATGGGCGAAGGCGGTGACCGCCGCGGCGGTGTACTCGCCGATCCCCGGCAGCGCCCGCAGCGCCTCCTGCCCGCGAGGGACGCGCCCGCCGTGCTCGCGCACGATGGCCCGCGCGCATTCCTGCAGCCGCAGCGCGCGGCGCGGATACCCGAGCCGGTCCCAGCAGCGCAGCACCTCCGCCGTGGGGGCGTCGGCCAGGTCGGCGGGGGCGGGCCAGCGCCGCATCCACTCCCGCCAGCGCGGCAGCACCCGAACCACCGGGGTCTGCTGCAGCATCACCTCGGAGACGAGGATCGCCCAGGCGGAGACGTCCTCGTGCCGCCAGGGCAGATCGCGTCCCGCCTCGGCGAACCAGTCGATCACGGCGTCGACGGCCTCCGCGTCCACGGCGACGGGGCCGGGCGAGGCGCTCGGCCCGGTCGGGCCGGCGTCGACGGGGGAGGGCGCATCGACGGCGCGGGCCGGAGCCGCTCGGCCCCGGCCCGCGCCGGTGGTGGGACGAGGTGCCTCGGCACCGTTCACGATGCTCAGGCCTGCGGAGCGGTCCCGCCGGGCTGGGTCGCACCGCCGTGCTGGGCGGTGAGCGCATCGCGGATCTCGGTGAGCAGCACGATGTCCTCGGAGACCGCGGTCTCCTCCTCCTCGGGCAGGCCGCGGCGCTTCCGGTCGAGCCTGCGCGCGGAGGAGATCGGCAGCACGAACACGAAGTAGACCACGGCCGCGGTGATCAGGAACGCGATCACGGCGGAGAGGACGGCACCGATGTCGAGGAGCGTTCCGTCATTGCCCTCGATGAGCTTGAAGGCGAGCCCGTCGACGTTGTTGCCTCCGAAGACGTTGATCACGGGCTGGATCAGGTTGTCGACGAAGGCCGTGATCAGAGCGGTGAAGGCTCCACCGATGACGACGCCGACGGCGAGGTCGATGACGTTGCCCTGCATGACGAAGTTCTTGAAACCCTTCATGGGGTCATCCTTTGTGGGGGGAGGGACGAGGGATCGGGAACCGCGGTGCGGTCCGTGAGGGACTTTAACCGATCACCGTCACCACGACAGCCCCCATCCCGAGAGCGTGAGCCACTTCTCCCGCCCTGCTGCGCTCGATCGTCACGAGGGCCTCGGCCGTGCCCGCCGCGGTGCCGCCCAGCGCCGAGGTGCCGGCCCGGGAGGGGACGACCTCGAGCACGCGCGCCCGGACCCCCGAGTCCGCGAGGTACGCGGGATCGGTCGGAAGCAGCTCGATCGCCGTGCCCGGCCGAAGATGCGGCACGAGCGCCTCGGGGACCGGCACCGCCATCAGCACCGAGCCGTCGGGGACCGCGGCGGCGTCCGAGGACTCGAGCATCCCGGGCAGCACGGGAGCGCCGGCATCCAGCGGGACCCGGACGGTGCGGCCCAGCACCCCGTCGATCTCATGGGCGGTGCCGTCCGGCACCAGGTCCTCCGCGATCCGGACGGTGCGCAGGTGGGAGGCGGTCAGCACGGTGCCGGGCTCAACCGCCACGTCCGTGACTACCACGTCGGCCCCGCGCACCGACGGCGGGAGCATCGACGGCAGCACCGCCGCCACGAGCGCCGCGACGGCCAGGCCGACCAGGACTCTCCGGCGACGGCGCAGGGCGCGGCGCCAGGTGGGCAGATGGGAGCGCAGGCGTGGGAGCATGCCGCGAGGCTAGGCCCGCCGGCCGTGCGGCCGCAGCGGACGGCCGGGGCTGTGGAGGACCACCCGGTGGGGAGGAGCGGTCCCGCGCCCGCGGCAGCGGCCCCGGGACCCGTCCCGCCGCGGTCAGGACGCCGCGGTGGCGGGCTGGGCGCTCGGGGTGGTCGAGGAGGACGAGGCGGAGGTGCTCGCGGGCCCGCCGCTGCTCGCCGACTCCCCGGTGCTCGAGGAGCTCTCGGTCGTCGAGGAGCTCCCGGTGCTCGCGCCGGAGGAGTCGCTCGACGCCGTCGAGGCCCCCGCGGTCGAGGAGTCGGTGGAGTAGAAGCCGGGGCCCTTGAAGACGATCCCCACCGAGTCGAAGACCTTGCGCAGCGCCTCCTGCGCGCACTCCGGGCAGGTTCGCAGCGAGTCCTCGCTGAAGCTCTGGTACTGCTCGAAACGATGGCCGCAGCTCTTGCAGGCGTAGACGTAGGTGGGCACGCGGGATCCTCCGGGATGGTCGAAGTACGCGGTCGCTCGTGGGCGACCGGGACAGAGTCTACGACTGCCGAGGGTTCAGGACGGAGCGGACGTGACCAGTGAGACGAGGCCCTCGCCGGTGAGCACCTCGGGGATGGGCACGTCATGCTCCTCACGCGGCAGGGAGCCCGGCGGCAGCAGCTCCTCGGGGTTGATCACCGCGACGATCCGCGCCCCGTCGGGCACGGTGCGCAGGGCGCGGTCGTAGTAGCCCGCGCCGTGCCCGATCCGGGTGCCGCAGCGGTCGACCGCGACGGCGGGGGCTAGCACCAGCACGGCCTCCTCGAGCGCCCGGGTGCCGAGCCGTTCACCGGCCGGCTCCTGGCCGAAGCCGCGGCCCGGGGAGTCCTCGAACGGCGACTCGCCGTCCCAGCTGATCCACTCGAGCTCCGTCCCCGCCGCGGCGGGGAAGACGACTCGGGCACCGGCCCGTGCGAGCCGGTGTGCCAGGGGCAGGACGTCGGCCTCCGACGGAGTCGGATGGTAGGCGGCGACCAGCGGGGCCGGGGCGGACTCGGCGACGGCTCGCTCCACCGCGCATTCGATCTCGCTGATCAGCGGGGCGGCGTGCGCGAGGAGGTGCTGCGACTCCTGCCGTCGACGGGCGGCGCCCTCCTCGCCGGCGTAGGAGGCGGCCCGACGGGACCGCAGCTGCCGGCGCAGCTCCTGCTTGCGTGACCTCATCGTCTCCTCCATGTCCTCAGGGATGCCCCCAGAGTCGCACAGCCCGGCACGTCCCGGGAGGGGGCGGCGCGGCATCGGTGCGGGGCCCGTCTACGATGACGCGATGGTTCACGTGTGGCCGCTGGCACTGCATGACGGGGAGCTGACGCTGCGCCCGCTGCGCCGCCGCGACCGCGCGGCCTTCGACCGGCTGCGTGAGCGCAATGCCCGCTGGCTGCGCCCGTGGGATGCGACGGACCCCGAGCACGGCGTGCGGCCGGTGGAGTTCCGCACCCTGTACCGCTGGAACCAGGAGCAGGCGAGGATGGGGCTCGCGGTGCCGCTGGTGATCGTCCACCGAGGCCGTCTGGTCGGGCAGATCACGGCCGGTCCCATCCAGTACGGGGCGCTTCGCTCCGCGGCGCTCGGGTACTGGATCGGCCAGGAGGCGGCGGGTCGCGGGCTGGTGCCCCGCGCGGCGGCTCTGCTGATCGACCACCTCTTCGCGGAGCTGGGGCTGCACCGCGTCGAGGTCACGGTGCGGCCGGAGAACTCGGCGAGCCTGCGGGTGGTGGAGAAGCTCCACCTGCGTGCCGAGGGGCTGCGACGGTCGGCGATCCACGTCGACGGGGCCTGGCGCGACCACCTCGTCTTCGCGCTCACCGCGGAGGAGGTCCCCACCGGGGACGACGGCCACGGGATGCTCCGACGGCTCCGGCGAGAGTTTCCCGGCGACACGCCCACAACCTGACCAGGGGAATCACAGCGGTGTCACTAAGGTGTCGGTGTGGAGTCGATCAATCTCGGAGCCGTCCTCTTCGGCATCCTGCTGCTGCTGTGGCTGGCCTACGCCCTCCCGCGCACCGCGAGCCGGCGCGAAGCGATGGGCCGCAGCCGCGCGGCGGACGAGACCGAGATGTCCCCCCAGGCGCGGGACCTCTCCGCGGCCGTCCACGCCCGCCGCACGACCACCGAGGTGAACTCGCCCATGTCCCAGGACCGCCTGCTGCTGCGTCCCGCCGATCCCACCCGTCGCCCGCGCTTCGACGCGGAGCCCGGCACCCGGATCGACCCCATCCAGGAGAGGAACCGCTCCCGCCGGCTCCTCGGGATCGTGTTGGGGGCCCTGCTCGCGGTCTCCGCCGTCCTGGTCGTCCTCGGCATCGCGCAGATCGTCGCGTGGTGGGTGCCGGTGTTCGCCGTCGTCGGCCTCGGCGCCTATCTGGTGGGCCTGCGCCGTGCGGAGATCGAGCGCCGCGCCCGCGTGACCCGCGCCGCCACCCGCGAGCGCCGCGAGCGGGCCGAGGCGCAGACCGCGCGGCTGCGGGCGCGCGAGGCGACGGCCCCGGCGCAGAGCGGGGGAGAGGGTGCCGCCGCGCTCGGACAGGCGCCGCGGTCCGATCTCGAGACGGGCTCCCGCCGAGCGGTGGAGCAGGTCTCCCGGCCCGGGGAGTGGACGCCGCGGCCCGTGCCGCGCCCCACCTACGCCCTGCGCGGCGAGGTCGAGGACCTCGCCACCCGGCACGCGGCCCACCGGCAGAGCGTGCTCGCCACCTCCGTGCCGCTGGAGAGCGACCGGGTCGAGGAGATCGAGGCCGTCGAGGAGGAGTTCGCACCGGCCCAGGACCTCCAGCTCGACGAGATCCTCGCGCGCCGCCGGGCCTGACGATGGGCGCCGGCCGGGACATCCGCGCCCTCGAGGAGCTGCTCGAGCGCGAGGGATGCCGTGAGCGGCCCCTGGCCGTGCTCGACCTCGACGCCTTCGACGCCAACGCCGAGGAGCTCTCCCGCCGCGCGGGCGGAACTCCGCTGCGGGTCGCCTCGAAGTCCCTGCGCGTCCGCGGACTGCTCGAACGGGTGCTGGCGCGGCCCGGATACATCGGCATCCTGGCCTTCACGCTTCCCGAGGCCCTGTGGCTGGTCGCCCACGGCGCCGGCGACGTCGTCGTCGCCTACCCGACCGCGGAGCGCGGGGCGCTGCGCCGGCTCGCGACCCGTCCCGAGGCGCTGGACGCGATCACGCTGATGGTCGACGAGACCGCGCAGCTGGACCTGGTCCTCGACGCCGTCGCGGATCTCGGGCCCCGCGCCGACGGCCGCCGGATCCGGGTCGCGCTCGAGCTCGACGTCTCCTTCACCCCGCTGCCCGGCGTGCGCTTCGGCGCGCTGCGCTCCCCGCTGCACACCCCCGCCGAGGCCGTCGCGCTGGCCCGCGAGGTGCTCGCCCGGCCCGGCCTCGAGCTGGTGGGGATGATGGCCTACGAGGGCCAGATCGCGGGGGTCACCGATGCGGCCCGCACCCCCTACGGCGCGGCGGTGCGCGCCATGAAGCGCCTGTCCCGCCCCGACGTCGCCGCGCGTCGCGCCGAGGCGGTGGCCGCGGTGCGGGAGATCGCCGACCTCGAGTTCGTCAACGGCGGCGGCACCGGCTCGATCGAGTCCACCGCCGCGGAGGACGCAGTCACCGAGGTCGCGGCCGGCTCCGGACTGATCGGCCCCGGGCTCTTCGACCGCTATCGGGACTTCACCCCGCACCCCGCCCTGCTGCTGGGAGCCGGCGTGGTGCGCCGCCCGGCCCGGGACGTGGCGACGCTGCTGGGCGGCGGCTGGATCGCCAGCGGCGTGCCGGGGACGGACCGGCTGCCCACCATCGTCCATCCGCCCGGCCTCGCCTACGCCCCGCAGGAGGCGGCGGGGGAGGTGCAGACCCCGGTCCTCGGAGCCGCCGCCGAGCAGCTGCGGGTGGGGGACACCGTGTGGCTGCGGCATGCCAAGGCCGGTGAGCCCGCGGAGCACTTCGCGAGCTACCTGCTGGTCCAGGGCGACCGGATCGTCGGAACCCACCCCACGTACCGGGGCGAAGGCGCGGTCTTCCTCTGAGCCGTCCCCCCCCGCGCAGCGGATCCCGCCGATCGCGATCCCCACCGAGCCCCGAAGGAGAGGCCGATGCCGACGAGCAGCACGACGCTGCGCACCTGGAGCGGAGCCGTGTCCTGGACACCGCAGCAGGTGCTGCGCCCGATCTCGCAGGAGGCCGTCGTCGCGGCCGTGCGGGCGGCCCGCGCCCGGGGCTGCGCGCTGCGGGTGATCGGCGGCGGCCACTCCTTCTCCGCCCTCGCCGCGACCGATGGGATCACTCTGTCGCTGGACGGCTACCAGGGCCTGGTCACAGCGGATCCCGGTACTGGACTGGTCACCCTGCGAGGAGGCACCCGGCTCTGGGCCGTCGCCGAGCTGCTCGCCCCCTACGGACTCGCGCTGTCGGTGATGGGGGACATCGACCGGCAGTCGATCGCCGGCGCGATACAGACCGGCACCCACGGCACCGGCGGCGCGTTCACCGGTTTCGCCGGCATGGTGCGCGGCCTCCGGCTGGTGCTGGCCGACGGGTCCGTGGTGGACACCTCGCCCACCCGGGACCGGGACCTCTTCGAGGCCGCGAGGCTCGGGCTCGGCAGCGTCGGGGTGGTGCTCGAGGTGACGCTGCAGTGCGTCCTCGCCTATCGCCTCGAGCTGATCGAGAGCACCGAACCGCTCGAGGCGACGGCACGCTCCTTCCTCGCCGAGTCCTCCCGCGCCGACCACCACGAGTTCTTCTGGTTCCCCCGCACACGCCGGGCGACGGTGCGCACCATGCGCCGGCTGCCCGCGACCGCCCCGCGGCACCGCAGCGCCCGCGCCGCCGAGCTCTGGCAGCAGGAGGTGCTCGGCAACGGACTGTGGGAGGTGCTGTGCCGCAGCGCCGCCGTCGTCCCTCCGCTGAGCCGGCCCGTCGCCGAGATCGCCTCGCACGTGTTCGCCGGGCCGCGGGTGGTCGACGACTCCGCGTCCGTCTTCGCCGCGCCGCGCCGCGTGCGCTTCCACGAGTCCGAGTGGGCGCTTCCCGCCGAGCGCTTCGAGGAGGCCTTCGCAGCGCTGCGCGAGCGCTTCGAGGCCGAGGGCGTGCGCGTCACCTTCCCGCTCGAGATCCGCCGCGCCGCGGCCGACGACGTGTGGCTGTCCACCGCGCACGGCCGCGACACCGTGTACATCGCTGCGCACCGCCACCACACGGAGGAGGCGGGTCCCTACCTGCTGCTCGTCCAGCGCACCCTGGCGGCCTTCGGGGCCCGCCCCCACTGGGGCAAGCAGCACTGGTTGGGCCGGCGCGAGCTCACGGAGCTCTACCCCCGCTTCGAGGACTTCCGCAGCGTGCGCGAGGCCGCCGACCCCGACGGGCTCCTGATGACCCCGTACCTGCGGCACCTGCTGGGCTGAGCACGAGCCGGGCCGGAGGCGCGGGAGTCCGTCCGCACCCTGTCCACCCGCCCGGGGCCGATCGCCGCGGGCTAGCCTGACGAGGATGAACACCTCTGCGCCCCGTACCCCGCCCGCCGCCGTGCCCTCCGCCCCGCACCTGCTGGACATCGCCCTGGCCGCCGCCCACGCGGCGGCGGAGTACCTCCGGGGCCTCGACCGCGACGGCCTCGCCCGTGAGTACAAGACCTCCCACCACGACATCGTCACCGAGCACGACCGCGCCAGCGAGGAGATCATCGTCTCCGAGCTGCGCCGCCTGCTGCCCACCGCGCGCATCGTCGGCGAGGAGGGCGGGGAACGCCCCGCCGAGGAACCCGCCGCCGGGAGCGGCGACGGCGAACCGGTGGTGAGCTTCTACGTCGATCCCATCGACGGCACCAGCAACTTCGCCGCCGGACTGCCGCTGTTCTGCATCTCGATCGGGGTCGCCGTCGACGACGAGCTGGTCGCCGGCGTGATCGACGCACCCGTCCTGCATCAGGTTTTCGCCGCCGCCGACGGCGATGCCACCCTCAACGGGAAGGTGCTGCGGCCGCGCTCCACCAACGCCTCCGCCGACGCGCTCGTGCTCTCCGGGTACCCGGGCCAGCGCACCGGCTCACAGTTCCCCGAGTTCGCCGCGAGCTCGGTGCGCACCCTCGAGGACTCCGTCTCCGCGGTGCGGCACCTGGGCTCGGCGGCGCTCGAGCTCGCCTACGTCGCCGCCGGCTGGGCCGACGCGACCGCGCTGACCGCGATCAACTCCTGGGACGTGGCCGCGGGCTTCCACATCCTGCGCCGGGCCGGCGGCTCGCTGCGCACCTGGCCAGGTGTCGAGGGCGTGGAACGCCCCGACCACCTCCAGCCCGCCTACGTGGCCTGTACGGGGCAGGAACGGCTCGAGGTGCTCGACGCGCTGCAGCAGGAGCTCCAGGACCTGCGCACCGCGGCCCGGTGATCCGGAATCCGCATCGGACAGGCAGTCGCTGTGACCTTCGTCAAGGCGCGCGCCCCGATGCGACAGCACCGCGGCGACGATGCTAATCTGTCCAGGTCGCACAGCGACATGGGGCTATGGCGCAGTTGGTAGCGCGTCTCGTTCGCAATGAGAAGGTCGGGGGTTCGAATCCCCCTAGCTCCACCGCAGGTCAGAGAACAGCAACCGCCCTCCCGGGAAGATCCGGGAGGGCGGTTCTGCGTTCGCGGCGGGGGCGCTCCGCACCGTCCGCGGCGGGAGCGCTCCGCACCGCGGTCGCGGCCCGCAGTCGCGCTCAGGTGGGGCGGAGGTACGGATTCGCTTCCGGTCCCGTGGTGGGCCGGGGGTGCTCCGCCTCCTGCGCCTTCCTCAGCTCCGCATCCCTCAGCGCGGGCCCGTCGAGATCCGATGCCGGCGTGGAGCCGTCGTCCGTCTCCGAGGAGTCGTCGGCCGGCGGGTTCTCGGCGTCCGGATCGTCGTCCGTGGCAAGCGGGGCGTCCTCGGGATCGGCGCAGCCGAGCGCCTCCGCGGCGGCGGCATCCGCATCGACCTCGTCGCAGCGACGGCCCGCGCCGCGGGAGCCGTCGTCGTCCGGAGGTACGACAGGGGGTCCCGGCGGCATGCTCATCATGCGGTGAGACTACCGTCACCGCGGCGGCGGGGGCGAGGGCGAGGACCTCTCGGAACCGGGACCGGGGGCCGCGCGGGTCGTAGGCTGGGGGCATGCACCCCACCACCCTGCGCGTCGGCTTCGTCCCCGGGGTCGAGCCCGATCGCTTCCTGCGGCGCTGGAAGTCGGGGCGCCGCCGGGCATGGCTCGAGCTGGTCCCCGTCCCGCTCTCGCGGCAGCACGAGGTGCTCGAGTCAGGAGAGGTCGACATGTGCTTCGTGCGCCTCCCGCTCGTGGATGAGGCCCTGCACCTGGTGCCGCTGTGGGAGGAGCGGGCCGCGGTCGTGGTGGGTACCGAGCACGTGCTCAGCCTCTTCGACGAGGTCGGACCGGAGGACCTCGAGGGGGAGACCGAGATCCCCGCCGCCGATGCCGACGACGCCGCCGAGCGGATCGCCGCCGCGGCCACCGGTGTCGGCTTCACCCGGGTGCCGCTGTCGCTGGCCCGGCTCCACCACCGCAAGGACGCCGTCTCCCGACCGCTGCGCGAGGCGGCGCCCACCCGCATCGCCCTCGCCTGGCCGCGCACGGCGGATGACCCGCTGCGCCAGGAGTTCGTCGGCGTCGTCCGCGGGCGCACCGCCCGCTCCAGCCGCTGATCCCGTACCCGCTGTCCCACACCACGAGCCCGAAGGAGCATCACCGATGACCGACCAGCCGCGCATGAACGTCGAGAGCTTCAACCTCGACCACCGCACCGTCGCCGCCCCCTACCTGCGCATCGCCGATCGCAAGGAGCTGCCCGGCGGCGACGTGCTCACGAAGCTCGACGTGCGCTTCACCCAGCCCAACACCGAGCACCTCGAGTCCGAGACCGTCCACTCGCTCGAGCACATGATGGCCGAGCACATGCGCAACCACTCCGACGACGTCCTGGACGTCTCGCCGATGGGCTGCCGCACCGGCTTCTACGTGCTGCTGGTCGGCGACCACACCCCGGAGGGCTTCGCCCCCGTCCTCGAGGCCACGTTGCGCGACCTGCTCGCGGCCGACGAGGTGCCGGCGGCCAACGAGGTCCAGTGCGGCTGGGGAGCCCACCACAGCCTCGAGGGCGCCCAGGCCGCAGCGCGCGCGTTCCTCGAGCAGCGGTCCGGGTGGGAGCAGGTCACCGCGGACTGAGCGACGGTCCCGAGGGGCATCTCGCGCGCGGGGTCAGCCCCGGCCCAGCCCCTCAAACACCGCGGTCAGCAGGCGCGTCGTGCGCTCGTCGGGCTGCGCCGATCGCGGCGAGATCGCGCATGTCGGCGAGGTCGCCGAGGCCCCAGGACCGCGGGGAGCGCACCGAGTTCAGCTGCGCCTGAAGGCTCAGCGGAAGGGCCGCAGCTCCGGAGGGAGGGAACCGGTGGCGACGAGAGTGTTCAGGGCGTCGACGAACTCGGTGCCCTCGAGCGGGCGGATGCCGCCCTTGAGCGTCAGGGCAGAGCCCTCGTGCATCTCGATCCGCACCGTGTCGCTGAGGAAGCCGGAGTCGTACACCGCCTCCCGCACCTGCACCGGGGCCCGGTCGTCAGTGCGTCGGCCGGGGGCGCTGCCGCGGAAGACCCGCCGGTCCGTGACGGCGAGGTAGTCGGTGGCGACGCCGGCGGTCCCCACCAGCACCAGGTAGGTGTGCTCGCCGGGGTGGAGCCAGCCGAGCGCCGGCCCGGAGTGGACCTCCTCGCAGTTCCACAGTGCCCTCGTCCCCATCAGGGCACGGTCCCAGGCGGAGCGCATGCGGGCCTCGACCGGGCCGTCCTGCGCGTAGTTGCCCGTCGCGTGCAGCGCGGTGTCCACCTCGGCGGGGGAGAGCGGCGGGGGGATCCGACCGGTCGTGGCGAGGGTGTCCAGGGCGTGGGTGAAGCGGATCGCGTCCTCGGCCGTGCACGGCTCGAGCGACAGGTCACGGCCGCGCACGTCGATGTCGACGTCGTGGTACATGCCCGGGCGGTACGAGACCCCGCGCACCTCCTGTGCCGGCACGGACCGCTTGCGGGTGATCTGCTTGGGCGCGGTCCCCTCCGCATTCCACTGGCCCAGGATCACCTCCTCGCGGGTGACCAGGAGGATCCGGCCCCGGTCCCCCGGCAGGCTCGGCAGGGCCAGCAGCACGTCATCCTGGGGATCCAGCAGGTGGTCGGCGAGGTCCTCCGGCAGCATCAGCTCCCGCCGGATCGTCGTGGTGGACAGCGCGCGCTCGAGGCTCGCCTGGGCAGGGCTCGTTCCGTGGGGCATGACGCCATCGTAGGGGGATGGGGAGTTGTCCCCATCGCCCAGCAGGGATCCGCGATCTACGGTGGAACCTCCACACGACGAGCACCCAGGTGTCCGAGGAGCACACCGCACGGGTGGGGGAGTACGGGGGAAGACGCGATGGCAGGATTCCTGGGAGCTGACACCGATCAGCTGCGCGAGCATGCTGAGCTGATGCGCGACCGCGCCCGCTCCCTGGAGGGGATCCGGACCCGGGTCTCGATGCTGGTCGCCTACGGCGCGGAGTGGGAGGGGGAGGACGCGGCGGCCTTCCGCGAGCGCTGGCGCAGCGAGATCGCGCCCAGGTTCGACGAGCGCGTCTCCGCGATCGAGGACCGGGGCTCGTCGCTGGAGGAGCAGGCCGAGCAGCAGGACGAGGTCTCGGAGGCAGAGGAACCGCCCGGCATCTTCGAGAACATCGCGAGCATCCTCGACATCGGTCAGGGCATCTACAAGGGGTTCACGGACCTCCGCAAGCTCATCGACGACTTCCCCGCCCACTGGAAGGGCTGGAAGGACGCGTTCAAGGGCGGCCTGGGCGATGCCTGGAAGCACTACAAGGACGAACTCGCCAAGGGGATGAGGAAGGGGCTGAAGTTCGGCGAGGAGTACTCCAGCATCGCGAAGCATCTCGTGGGCAAGCTCGGGCTCCCGGGCGAGCTCGGGAAGTGGGACCCGCTCAAGGCGATCCTCGACGACGGCAAGTTCCCCTCGTGGCTCGACGACGCCGCACCGAAGCTGGCGAAAGCAGGCAAGCTCGGCGGCAAGCTGATCCCCGGCCTGGACATCGTCCTGGGAGCGCAACAGATGCTCACCGGCGACACCGCCTTCGACAAGGTCAGCGGAGGCCTCTCCGCGGTGGGCGGCGGCCTGGTGCTCGCGGCACCGCTGTTCGGCCCGGCCGCCCCCATCGTCGCCGGCGTCGGTGCCGCCGCCGGATTGGTGTCCGTCGGAATGGACCTGGGCAAGCTGGTCTGGGACAACCGCGAGGCGATCGGGGACTTCATCGGGGACGTCGGCGACGGCGTCTCGAACGTCGCCGGCGCCGTCTCGGATGTCGCCTCGAACGCCGCGGAGTCCATCGGCAACGGGCTCGAGTCCGCCGGGAACGCGATCCAGGACTTCGGCAGCTCGATCGGTGACGCCCTCGGGGGCCTCTGGTGAGCCCGCCCCGCCGACGGCCCGGCGCCGTGAACTAACCTGACTCCGCGTCGCTCCGCGGTGAGCGCCCCGAGAACATCCCGTGCAGATCGAAGGAGCCGTCGATGACCACACCCACCGTGACCGAGCGGGATGCCGCAGGAGCGATGGAGCTGCTCGCCTCGGCCTCCGAGGACCCGCAGCTGGTGATCGCCCTCACCGACGAGGAGATCGTCGCGCTCGCGGGACGCGAGGCGCTCTCCCTCGCCGGCAGCCCCTTCCTCGACCAGGAGGGCGTCGACGAGACCGCCCACGCCTCGGCGGCGCTGCGCTCCCTCATCGCCCGTGGCCTGGTGACCACCGTGGACGAGGCGATGGAGAACGAGGGGGAGGTCGTGATCGGCGAGCCGGGCGAGCGCGCGATGCAGATCGATCGCCCGATCGCCGGCCTGCTCATGCTGCGTACGACCGCGAGCGCTGTCGTGCACATCACCCGGCGGGTCTCGGAGCAGACCACGCGGCTCGTGCTGCATCTGGAGGCCGACGGGGGCGTGCTCGAGGAGTTCGTCTCCGCCGACGGCTTCCATCGCTTCTCCGTGCCCACGCCTGCCGCCGCCGTCGAGCGGATGGCCCGTTACATCGACCCCCACGAGGTCGCCGGGACGGAGTCCGGGGAGCCCGTGACCGCCCCGATCGCTGAGCTCGACGCGGCCGAGGGCGAGATCGGAGAGCGTCTCGCGGACACCCGCGCCCTCAGCGTCCTCACCGCCGTCAGCGCGACCGAGGCGAGCCAGACCACGCTGTTCGCGACCAGCGACGCCCTGTTCGCCATGGACACGCCCGAGGAGGGTGAGAGCGAGGCGACCGTGGGCGAGCAGTCCGCATCCGCTCTGCGGGAGCTGCTGGCCGACGTGCTGGCACCCAGCACACGCCCCGCCGCCGAGTAGCTCCGCGGGCCGCGCCCGGCCCGGCGAGCACTTTCCGGCTCACGTCCAGGACGGCAGCCACATGCGATACCGCCACTGCTCGATGTCCAGCACCTGACCGGTCCAGACGGGCCAGAAGAACGCCGAGACGAGCACGATCAGCACCAGCAGCGAGCCGACGAAGAGCCCGCCGGCCAGCCTCCGCTCCCGGTCCGCCTCGGCGGAGCCGATCAGCACAGACATGACGTAGGCGAGGCAGAGCATCAGCCACGGCGCGAAGGCGACGGTGTAGAAGGTGAAGATGGTCCGGTCGCTGAAGAACAGCCACGGCACGTAGCCGGCCAGGATCCCCGACAGCGCCGCCCAGGCGCGACCGTCCCGGCGCGCCACCGCGAGCACCAGCGTCACCAGGACCGCGACCGTGCCCAGCCACCAGATCAACGGGTTGCCGACCGACAGGATGTGTGCCCCGCACTCGGCGACCTCGCAGCCGTGCTCGCCGTAGTCGTAGGAGCGGTAGTAGAAGTTCGTGGGCCGCAGCTGCAGCAGCCAGCCCCACGGATTCGCCTCGTAGGGGTGCTCGGAGTCGAGGCCGACATGGAAGGTGTAGGCCTGGACGTGGTACAGCCACAGCGACAGCAGCGAGTCCAGGATCCCGTTCCCCGTGGCCATGCCCTCCTCGGCCGCGAGGTGACGGTTGTACCCGACGGAGGAGGTGAACCAGCCGGCCCAGGAGGCCACGTAGGTCACCAGCGCCGTGCCGACCATCGCGAAGAAGGCGGGGATCGCGTCCTTCACCAGGCCGCCGACGAACCAGTCGCGCTGCGCGGCGGTGCGCCGCGCCCACCAGTCCCACAGCACCGTCATGATCCCGAAGACCGCCACGAAGTACAGCCCCGACCACTTCACCGCACAGGCCATCCCCAGCAGCAGCCCCGCCGCCAGACGCCAGGGGCGCAGGCCCCCGCGGACCCCGAGCGGGACCGGCGCCTGGGAGCTGAGGTGCATCTGCGCGCTGGCCAGCGCGAGGCGCTCGCGGAACCGGTCCCGGTCGATCAGGAGCGCGCCGAACGCGGCGAGCGCGAAGAACATCAGGAACGGGTCCAGCAGGCTGGTGCGGGAGTGGACCAGGTGGACCCCGTCGACCGCCAGCAGCAGACCGGCGATCAGGCCCGCCGTGGTCGAGCGCAGCAGCCGCCGCCCGATCCGGGCCAGCAGCAGCACGGCGATCGAGCCCAGCACGGCGGAGGAGATCCGCCATCCCCACGGGTTGTCCGCCCCCAGGACCATCATCCCGCCGCCGATCAGCCACTTGCCCAGCGGAGGATGGACCACGTAGGAGCCCTCGGGTTCGTAGCTGTCCACGGCCCCGGCCTCGAAGGCGGCATCCGGCTCCTCGGGCCAGGACATCTCCACACCCTCCTGGGTGAGCGTGTAGCCGTCCTTGACGTAGTAGGTCTCGTCGAAGATCAGCTCACCGACCGACCCCAGGCCCCACAGCCGCAGCACCAGCGCGAGCCCGAACAGCGCCATCGCACCGGCCCAGGCCAGGCGGGAGACGGGGAGGTCGAAGGTGCGCAGCCGTCGGCGGTAGGAGGCGAGCACGGCGCGCGGCTCGTCGTCGACGGCCGCACGATGGGCGTGGGGTGTCGCTTCCTCCTCCGTGGGCACCCGCCCAATGCTAGGTCATCGCCCGGGCCCGCTCCGGGAGGTGCGTGGGGAGCGGTGGGCCGCGATCGCTAGCATGGCGGGATGCTCGAGCCCGGAGTCCTCACCCTCGCCGCCACCCCGATCGGCAATCCGCTGGACGCCTCGGTGCGGCTGATGCGGGCCCTCGGCGCGGCGGATCTCATCGCCGCCGAGGACACGCGCCGGCTCCACCGGCTGCTGCGCGAGCTCGAGGTCGAGCCCGCCGGCACGATCCTGTCGTACCACGAGCACAACGAGGTCGAGCGGACCGGGACTCTGCTGGAGGCCCTGTCGGCCGGGCAGCGCGTCCTGATCGTCACCGATGCCGGCATGCCCGTCGTCTCCGATCCCGGGTTCCGCGCGGTGCGGGCCGCGACCGAGGCCGGCCACCGGGTGAGCGTCATCCCCGGCCCGTCCGCGGTGCTGACGGCGCTGGCCGCCTCCGGCATCGCCCCGGATCGCTTCACCTTCGAGGGCTTCCCGCCGCGGCGCGAGGGCCGACGGGCGGGAGCGCTCGAGCCCCTGGCCGCCGAGGAGCGCACCATGGTGTTCTTCGAGTCGCCGCGGCGCACGGCGGCGACCCTCGCCTCGATGGCGGAGGCCTTCGGGGGTGCTCGCCCGGCCGCTGTGGCGCGCGAGCTGACCAAGACCTACGAGGAGATCCGGCGCGGCAGCCTCGAGGAGCTGGTCGCCTGGGCCGAGGAGGGTGAGGTGCTCGGCGAGGTGGTGATCGTGGTGGCGGGCGCCGCACCGGTGCCGGCGCGCGCTGAGGACCTGGTCGACTCGGTGCTCGTCCGGGCGGCGGCGGGGGAGCGGCTCAAGACCGCGGCGAAGGAGGTCGCCCGCGCCCATGCGGGCGTGGGTGCGAGCGAGCTCTACGACCTGGCGCTGCGCAGGAGGTGACCGGAAGACGACCCGGGCGGAGCCCCGGGGACGACGAAGACCCCGGCACAGCGGCCGGGGTCTTCGTGCGGAGGATGCGATCGCTCAGGCTGTGCCCGACCGACTGATCTCCTGCCGCTCGCGGGCTCGCAGCACGTCGATCAGACTGTGCCCGATCGACTGATCTCCTGCCGCTCGCGGGCTCGCAGCACGTCGATCAGTCAGCGATCTCGATGAGACCGCGCTGGTACGCCTTCGCGAGGCGGCGCGGCACGGAGGCGGTGCGGCCGCGGACCGTCACCTGCACCAGGTCGGCGCTGCTGGCCTTCCACTGCGAGCGGCGGGAGCGCGTGCGCGCACGGGACATCTTGAACTTGGGCACTGCCATGGGACGCTCCTTGACGGTCCGGAGGGTGAACGAGCGTTGGCATCCGCCCGAGCAGCGACCCGAACCCGGTCCAACGGAATAGGGGCGCTCGGGTGCACGAAAGGACGCGCAACGACGACCCATCCTGCCACATCCCGGTGTGCTCCGCCCGCTTCCGGCCCGTGACGTATCACACCGCGCCCGGTGCGGAGCGATGCGGGCACCAGGGTGCGGGGTCGGTGCGAGCGCCTCGACGAGCACGGTCCGGTCACGGCCGAGGGCCGGAGCGCCTCCGTGGTCCGGGGAGCGCCGGAGCCCTCCTACCATGGTCGCATGTCGTCACCGCACGAGACCCCGTCCGGACCCGCCGTCCCGCCACCGGTGCGCTCCCGCGAGGACATCGACCCCCGCGGGAGCAGGCGCGACCGGTCCTGGCCGCCGGCGCCCGAACCGCTGCCCTTCCCGGTGATCGACAACCACTGCCATCTCGACTTCGCCGACGGCGACGAGCAGCTCGGCGTCCACGACCACGTCGCACGCGCCGCCGCAGCCGGGATCGACGCCCAGATCACGATCGGCTCCGACCTCGAGGCCGTGCGGTGGACCGCGGCGCTCCTGGCCTCCGAGCACTGCCCTCCCTCCCTCCGCGGCGGTGTCGCCGTGCACCCCAACGAGGCCGCGCTCCACGCCCGCGGCCACGACCACGAGGGCCGCACGCTGATCGGCCTCGACGCGGCGATCGGCGAGGTCTCCGAGCTGCTGCGCGGTCCCGGGATGGTGGTGGTCGGGGAGACGGGTCTGGACTGGTTCCGCACCTCGCGCCGGGACGAGCAGGCTCGCGCCGCGCAGATCGACTCGTTCCGCGCGCACATCGCCCTGGCCAAGGAGCTGGACCTGCCCCTGCAGATCCACGACCGGGACGCCCACCGCGACGTGCTCGAGGTGCTCGAGGCGGACGGCGCCCCGGAGCGCACCGTCCTGCACTGCTTCTCCGGGGACGCCGAGTTCGCCCGCGCGTGCGTGGACCGGGGCTGGTACCTCTCCTTCGCCGGCACCGTCACGTTCAAGAACGCCGCAGACCTGCGCGCTGCGCTCGCCGAGGTGGGGCTCGGCCAGGTGATGGTCGAGACGGACGCGCCCTTCCTCACGCCCGTGCCGTACCGGGGCCGGCCGAACTCCTCCTATCTGATCCCGCACACCATGGCGACGATCGCCGAGGTCACCGGTACGGATCTCGAGCAGGCCTGCCGCACGATCCGCACCACCACGCAGGACGTGTACGGCTGGCCCGAGGCCGTGGCCGCATGAACGGCGCCGACGCGGCGGGCGCGGGGCTGCTGCTGACTGCTCGCGACGTCCGTCAGCTCGCCGAGGCCGCCGGCATCCGCCCCTCGAAGCAGCGCGGGCAGAACTTCGTGATGGACCCCAACACCGTCCGGACCATCGTGGGCCGCGCCGGCATCGAGCCGGGCCAGGCCGTGCTCGAGGTCGGGCCGGGACTGGGATCGCTCACGCTGGGTCTGCTCGAGGCAGGGGCCGACGTGGTCGCCGTCGAGCTGGACAGAGGCCTGGCCGAGCTGCTCCCGCTCACCCTGCGCTCCCGCGGGGTCGGCGAGGAGCGCTTCCGTCTCGTCCACGCCGACGCCCTGCAGGTCGGCGAGCTCCCCTCGCTCCCGCAGGCAGGGGAGCCGACGGCACTGGTCGCGAACCTCCCGTACAACGTCGCGACCCCGATCCTGCTGACGATGCTCGAACGCTTCGTCTCGCTGCGCAGCGTCCTGGTGATGGTGCAGTCCGAGGTGGTGGACCGGCTCACCGCCGGGCCCGGGTCCCGCACCTACGGCGCCCCCAGCGTGAAGACCGCCTGGTACGGCCGGGCCGTGCACGCGGGCAGGATCTCCCGGCAGATCTTCTGGCCGGTCCCCAACGTCGACTCCGCACTCGTCGAGCTGGAGCGGCACGAGCAGCCGCTCGGCACCGATGCGGAGCGGCGCACGGTGTTCGCCGTCGTCGACGCCGCCTTCGCCCAGCGGCGCAAGACCCTGCGGTCCGCGCTGTCCGGCTGGGCGGGGTCCGCGGCCCGGTCCGAGGAGATACTGCGCAGCGCCGGGATCCCGCCGGGGGCTCGGGGTGAGACCCTGGGCATCGAGGAGTTCCGGGCGATCGCCGAGGCGGAGAGGATGATCGCCTGATGCCGCCCGCGCGTCACCGGGTGGTCGTGCGCGCCCCGGGCAAGATCAACCTGTCCCTGGGCGTCGGCGCCGTCGACGAACGCGGCTACCACGCCCTGGCCACGGTGTTCCAGGCCGTGGACCTCTACGAGACGATCACCGCCGTCCGCGCCGACGAGCTGAGCCTCGAGATCTCCTCCGACGTGCCCGGGGAGGTCCCGTTGGACGAGACGAACCTCGCCCTGCAGGCCGCAGAGCTCCTGCGTGAGGAGTTCTCGCTCCGGGAGGGGGCCTCCCTCCACATCCGCAAGCAGGTCCCGATCGCAGGAGGCATGGGTGGGGGATCGGCGGACGCCGCCGCCACCCTGGTGGCACTGGACCGCCTGTGGGGTCTGGGCGTGAGTGCGGAGCGGCTGCGACGGCTGGGCGCGCGGCTCGGGGCCGACGTGCCCTTCGCGATGCTCGGGCACACCGCGCTCGGTCGCGGCAACGGCGCGGACCTCACCACCGTGCTCACCCACGGGGAGTGGACCTGGCTGCTCGCCGTGCCGGGCGGCCACCTCTCCACCCCGGCGGTGTTCCGACGCTTCGACGAGATCGTCTCCCACGGCGGGCGCACCCCGCCGCTGCAGCCCACCGTGGACGAACGACAGCTCCAGGCCCTCAGCGGAGGCAGCCTCGAGCTGCTCGCCGACACCCTGCACAACGACCTGCAGTCCGCGGCGTTCGCGCTGCACCCGGGGCTGGAGCCGGTCGTCGAGGCCGCTGAGCAGCGGGGGGCGCTCGCCGCGCTGGTGAGCGGCTCGGGCCCGACGATCGCGATCCTCGTGGAGGACGAGATGCAGGCCCGGACGATCGCGGCCGGACTGATGGGCGACTCGCTCGTCGAATCATGCCTGGTCGCTCGCGGCTCCGCGCCGGGGGCGAGCGTCCTCGAGGAGGAGTGACCGAGAGGACCAGCCGGCGGGGGAGTGCCCCGAGGCCGTCCGTCATCCACAATTCCACCCCCTTTTCCTCCTTCATTGTTCCTCCCCGTCGGCAGTTATCCACAATTTGAAAGTACTCACGGGTAGAAGGTAGGAGCCTCTTCCGCCAGTCGAATCCCCGTGCGAAAATGGGTCCATGGCACACGGGCAGAGCGCACACGTGATCGATGCAGGGGCCGAGCAGCTCCGCATCGATGCGATCGACGTGTCAGCCGCTCGGGATGCCCTCGTCGGGATCGGCGTCGACGGCGCCGCCGCGGTCGACCGGCTGTCCGTGGCGGAGACGATCGACCTGCTCGGCCACCTCCGGGACCTCTCCGGGGCGATCGCCGCCGTCCAGGCGCGAGCGCTGGTGCACTTGGAGGCAGCGGTCAAGGAGGACTGTCGCAGGCGTGAGGAGACCCCGCGGGAGGCGCTGAGGATCGCGCGTTCGGAGGCGTCGACGGCGCTGAAGCAGTCGGTCTCCTGCGCGGGGCAGTCGATGGCCAGCAGCCGCCGCCTGGTCCGTTCCATGCCGGGAATGCTCGCCGGTCTGGCCTGCGGGCGACTCGTCCCCGCCTCCGCCCACGGCGTCGGGCGCACGATGGCGCCGGCGAGCCCCGCGCAGCGCGCCCAGGTCGACGAGATCCTCACCGCCCACCTGGCCCACCTGGAGGACTGCGGTCCGCGGGAATGGGCCGACGAGGCGGAGAAGGTGCTGCACGGGCTGGACCCACGGGGCGCCGCGGGCCGTCACCGCACGGCGAAGAAGGACCGTCATGTCACCGTGCGTCGCGGCCAGCACGGCATGTGCACGCTCACCGCGAATCTGCCCGGCCTCGACGGCGCCCGCATCCGCAAAGGGCTCTCGATCGCGGCGGAGAGGGCCCGCGCCCAGGGCGATCGGCGCGGCCACCAGCAGATCATGGCCGACCTCTTCGTCGATGCGCTGATCGGCCGGGGCGACGGGATCGACCCCTCCACGCTCGACGTCGGCGTGCTCATCACCGATCGTTCGCTCCTCGCTCCCGACCATGCCGACGCCGCGCTCGTCGAGGGGTACGGCCCGGTGCCCTATGAGCACGTCCGCGAGGAGATGCTCGAGGCGATGGGGCCCGCGAGGGAGGACCCGGAGCTCGCGATCACCCTGCGCCGGCTCTACGCCGACCCCGACGCCGGCCAGCTCGTCGCCGTCGAATCCCGCGCACGCAGCTTCCCGCCCGCGCTCGCCCGCTTCCTCCGCCTGGCCCACCAGACGTGCCGCGCCCCTCACTGCGATGCGGACATCCGCCAGCTGGACCACATCGTCCCCTGGTCGGAAGGTGGCGCCACCTCCCTCGACAACGGCAACGGGCTGTGCGCCGAGCACAACCAGAAGGAGGCCGCCGGCCTGACCGCACGCGTCGTCCGCGACGAGGACGGCACCCGTCGCACCGTCGAATGGACCACTCGGTACGGGCAGACGGCCCGGCGCCGGGGGATCAACGTCGATCCGCTCGGCACCGGATGGAGGCTGCTCGAGCGGGCGGCAGGAGAACGGCCGCCAGGAGAACGGCCGCCAGGAGTGCCGGCGCCGGAAGGACGGGCGGCGGGGCGGGAGGACACCGTGCGAGTCCCGGATCCGGATCCACCCCGGAGTCAGGTTCCGATCACCGATGGCGCGCCCCACGCCTCCTTCCGTCGCGCCCTCGCGCACCTGGGCCCTCGCCCGCCAGCGCGGCACGACCGCGCAGAGCATTACCGGCGCGCCGCGCGACGCAGGGACTACGTCTTCCTGCCCCGCCTCACGGTGATCTCCGACGTCCCGTGGCGCGGCATCGAACCCGGGGCCGGCTGAGCCGTCCCGACCGCACCCGGAATCCGCCCATGACAGCGCGAAGCGCTCAGCCCAGCAGCTCGGACAGCTCCAGCCAGCGCTCCTCGAGACCCTCGATCTCGCTCTCGACCTCCCGCAGCTGCGCCGTGATCTCCGCCAGGCCCATGTAGTCGGACTGGTCGTGCTCGGCGAGCTCGTTGTGCAGCGTGGACGTCTGGCGTTCGAGCTTCTGCATCCTGCGCTCGACCGAGCCGAGCTCCTTCTGTGCCGCGTGCGCCTCGGCACCGGAGAGCCCCCGACCCGCCTCGGCCGACGACCCGGCAGCGCCCTCGGAGGCGGAGCTCGTCGCTGCGCCCGCACCCGATCCGGCACCCCCGGCAGAGACGGCGCCCGCGGCACCCGAGCCGCCGGGCCCCGTCGGTCGCGAGCCCTTGCCCGCACCGGCGGCCCGCAGCTCCAGGTACTGCTCCACCCCACCCGGCACGTGACGGACGGTCCCGTCGAGCACCGCGTACTGGATGTCGGTGACCCGCTCCAGCAGGTACCGGTCGTGGGAGACCACCAGCAGCGGTCCCGGCCAGGTGTCGAGCAGGTCCTCCATCGCCGCGAGCATGTCCGTGTCCATGTCGTTGGTCGGCTCGTCGAGCACGAGCACGTTGGGCTCGTCCAACAGCGTCAGCAGCAGATCGAGGCGGCGCTGCTGACCGCCCGAGAGCGCCCCCACCTTCACCTTCTGGTGCGCGGCGGTGAAGCCGAGGCGCTCCAGCAGCTGCCCGGGGGAGACCTCGTCCTTGCCGGAGCGGAACGTGGTGCGGTACCTGCCCACCACCTCGCTCACCCGCGAGTCCAGGTGCTCCTGCAGGCCCTCCAGCTGCTGCGTCACCTGCCGCACGGTGACCGTCTTCCCCTTCTTGACCCGGCCTGCCCGGGGCTCGATCTCCCCGGTGACCAGGCCCAGCAGCGTCGACTTCCCGGCGCCGTTCGGCCCCAGGATCCCGATCCGGTCGGCGGGGCCGATGTGTACGGTGACGTCCCGCAGCACGGTGAGGTCGCCGTAGCCGGCATCGACGTCGAGCACGTCGATGACGTCCCGGCCCAGACGTGAGGTGGCCAGCTGGGTGAGTGCGACCGTGTCGCGCACCGGCGGCTCCCCGGCGATCAGCTCGTTCGCCGCGTCGATGCGGAACTTCGGCTTCGACGTCCGCGCCGGTGCGCCGCGGCGCAGCCAGGCGAGCTCCTTGCGCATCAGGTTCTGTCGCTTCGCCTCGACCGCGGCGGCCTGCCGATCGCGCTCGACGCGCTGGAGCACGTACGCCGCGTACCCGCCCTCGAACGGTTCGACGATCCCGTCGTGCACCTCCCACATCCGGGTGCAGACCGCATCCAGGAACCAGCGGTCGTGGGTGATGACCACGAGGCCGCCGTCGCGGGGGCTCCAGCGGCGGCGCAGGTGCTCCGCGAGCCAGGCGATGCCCTCGACGTCGAGGTGGTTCGTGGGCTCGTCCAGCAGCAGCACGTCCCAGTCGCCCACCAGCAGCTCCGCAAGGTGCACGCGACGCAGCTGACCGCCGGAGAGGGAGGTGAGCGGCTCCTCCAGGTCGATGCCCTCGAGCAGGCCGGACAGCACGTCGCGGATCCTCGGGTCCGAGGCCCATTCGAACTCGGGACGGTCGCCGACGACGCGGTGGCGGACGGTGGTGTCGGCGGTCGCCTCGTCCTGCTGGCCGAGCACTCCCACCCGCACCCCGCCCCGGACGGTGACACGCCCCCGGTCGGGCGTGTCGGTGCGTGCGAGCAGGCGCAGCAGCGTCGACTTCCCGTCGCCGTTGCGCCCCACGACACCGATGCGATCGCCCTCGTCGATGCCGACGGTGATGTCGTCGAGCAGCACGCGGTCGGGCAGGGCGACGTGCAGTGACTGGGTGCCGAGCAGATGAGCCATACAGGGGATCCTCCGGGGAGCGGAAGGGCAGGACGGACGGGCCGGCGGTGCTCGCCGCCGCGGTCACCGCTGAGGAGGGTGGTCCGTCTCGAACGTCAGCAGCAGGGAGCGCAGGGTGTCGGCGAGCGCGGAGCGGCCGTCGGGCGCCAGGGGCTCGAGCAGCTCCTGCTCAGCCTCCAGCAGCGCCTCCATCGCCGCGTCCACCCGGGCGACCCCGTCGGGCCGCAGGCGCACCTCGACCGCGCGGCCGTCGTGCGGGCTGCGGTTCTTGCTCACCAGCCCCCGGGCAACGAGCTTGTCGATCCGCGTGGTCATGGTGCCGCTGGTGACCAGCGTCTCGTGCATCAGGGCGCCGGGGGAGAGGGCATCGTCCCCGCTGCGGCGCAGCGCCGAGAGCATGTCGAACTCCCATCCCTCGAGCCCGGCCTCGGAGAAGGCGCCGCGCCGGGCGACCTCGAGGTACCGCGACAGCCGCGAGATGCGGGAGAACACCGCCAGCGGTGCGACGTCCAGATCGGCACGTGCCGTGCGCCAGCCCTCGACGATGCGGTCGACCTCGTCGTGGCGCGGTGCGGCGGGGTCCGGCGTGGTGGGCATGGTGCGAGTCTAGGGGTCTCGGGCTCGGGCCTCGGCTCAGCCGCCGTCGCTCTCGCGCAGGGTGGGCTTCTTCTGCAGCGCGCTGAGGCCGTACCAGGAGAGGTTCACCATACGCGCGGCCACCACCTCCTTCGAGGGGTTGCGGGTCCCCAGCCACCACTGCCCGGTGTACGCCACCATGCCCACCAGCATCTGGGCGTACAGGGCGGCGTCCCGCGGCGGGTAGCGATGCAGCCGCAGCTGAGTGGCGAGGATCTCCTCCACCCGCTGCGCGACGTCCGTGAGCAGGGAGGAGAAGGTGCCGACGGCATGGCTGACGGGGGAGTCCCGCACCAGGATCCGGAAGCCGTCCTCGTTCTCGTCGATGTAGGAGAGGAAGGCCAGCGCCGCCCGCTCCATGAGCACACGGGGGTGCGAGCGCTGGTCCGCCAGCGAGCGCTCCAGGTCGCCCAGCAGGGTGGAGACCTCGCGGTCCACGACCACGGCGTACAGCCCCTCCTTGCCGCCGAAGTGCTCGTAGACGATCGGCTTGGAGACCTTCGCGCGCGCGGCGATCTCCTCGACCGTGGTCATGTCGAAGCCCTTCTCGGCGAACACCCTGCGCCCCACGCTCAGCAGCTGCTCGCGACGCTCCTTGCCGGACATGCGCGACGTGCGCGTGCGCGGGGCTTCCTTCTCGGTCATGGCGGGAGTCTCCCACATCGATCAGACGCAGGGACGCAGGTCGTGACGCCGTGCGGCGGCCGACCGGGCACGGCCCGGGACGCGCGCTCCTCGGGGACGGGTTCGTGACGCGGGCGCCTGGCGCACCTGCCCTGCGGAGGGCGCCCGAGGACCACCTGCCGGGCGGTAGTATCGGGCCGCGCCCGCGGCGCCGCCTGCTCCCTTCGGCGCCCGGTGGGGCCGATGGGACGGCCCGGAGGACGCGATCCGCCATGGTGTAATCGGCAACACCTCAGATTTTGGTTCTGAAGTTTCAGGTTCGAGTCCTGATGGCGGAACGCCCATCGCCCTCGCGGTGATGACGCAGGATGACCGCGGCGATGCCGCATGCCCCAGCCGTCGAAGACCTCGAGGAGCCCCAGTCGTGGGAATCGAAGAGACCACCGCCCCCGCCGCCGTGATCGTTCTGGCCGCAGGCGCCGGCACCCGGATGAAGTCCCGGAGACCGAAGGTCCTCCACGAGATCGGGGGCAGGTCCCTCCTCGTGCACGCCGTCACCGCCGCCGAGGGCACGGGCCCGGCGGAGCTGGTGGTCGTGCTGCGCCACGAGCGGGACCGCGTCGCCGAGCACCTCGCGGAGCACGCCGCCGAGGTCACCGTCGCCGACCAGGACGAGGTCCCCGGCACGGGGCGGGCCGTCCAGTGCGGTCTCGAACAGGTCACCGCCGCCGAGGGCACCGTGCTGGTGACCTACGGCGACGTGCCCCTGCTGGACCCCGCGACCCTGCGCGAGCTGGTCGCCGAGCATGAGGGTGCCGGGGCGGCCGCCACGGTGCTCAGCGCACGGGTCCCCGATCCCACCGGCTACGGCCGGATCCTGCGCAGCGAGGACGGCGCCGAGGTGCTCGGCATCGTCGAGCACAAGGACGCCGACGAGGCGCAGCGCGGGATCGACGAGATCAACTCCGGCATCTACGCCTTCGACCTCGCCGTGCTGCGCGATGCGCTCGGCCGCATCGGCACCGACAACGCCCAGGGCGAGATGTACCTCACCGACGTGCTCGCGATCGCCCGCGAGGACGGCCGCTCCGTGCGCGCCGTGGTCACCGACGACGTGATGATGGTCGAGGGGGTCAACGACCGCGTCCAGCTCGCGCAGCTCGGCGCCGAGATGAACCGCCGCACCCTCGAACGCCACATGCGCGCCGGCGTCACCGTCGTCGATCCCGCCACCACGTGGATCGATGCCGACGTCAGCATCGGTCAGGACGCCGTGATCCTGCCCGGCGTCCAGCTCCACGGCGCCACCGACATCGGTGAGGAGGCCGTGATCGGCCCGGACACCACCCTGCGCGACACCGAGGTGGGGCCCGGGGCCGAGGTGGTCCGCTCCCACGCGCTGCTGGCCGTCATCGGCGCCGGCGCGGACGTCGGACCCTTCTCGTACCTCCGCGCCGGGACGAGCCTCGGCGCCCACGGCAAGATCGGCGGCTTCGTCGAGACCAAGAACGCCGCGATCGGCGAGAGCGCGAAGGTCCCGCACCTCAGCTACATCGGCGATGCGGAGATCGGCGAGGGCACGAACATCGGCGCGGGCACGATCGTCGCGAACTACGACGGGGTCGACAAGCACCGCACCACCGTCGGCCGGCACGTGCGCGTCGGCTCCGACAACGTGCTGGTGGCACCGGTGACGATCGGCGACGGGGCGGCGACCGGTGCCGGGACCACGGTCCGCAGGGACGTCCCGGCCGGCGCGCTGGGGGTCAACGCCGTCTCGCAGCGGAACATGGAAGGATGGACGCTGCGACGCCGTGCGGGGACCGCGGCCGAGGGCGCGGCACGCGCCGCCCTGGGCGCTGACGAAGGGTCCGCTGCCAGGACGCCTGCAGACACTGCCGCCGACGAGCACAAGGAGCACGAGCAGCGATGAGCGGAATCGTCACCACCGGGGAGAAGCGACTGGTCCTCGCCTCCGGACGAGCCCACCCGGTCCTCGCGCAGGAGGTCGCCGAGGAGCTCGGCGTCGAGGTCCTGCCGATGGACGCCTGGGACTTCGCCAACGGAGAGATCTACGTCCGCTACGGCGAGTCCGTGCGCGGCACGGACGTCTTCGTCCTGCAGTCGCATCCCGCCCCGATCAACACGTGGGTGATGGAGCACCTCATCATGATCGATGCGCTCAAGCGGGCCTCGGCCAAGCGGATCACCGCGATCGCGCCGAGCTTCCCGTACGCGCGGCAGGACAAGAAGCACCGTGGTCGCGAGCCGATCTCCGCCCGACTGATGGCGGACATGTACGAGACAGCGGGCGTGGACCGCATGATCTCCGTGGATCTGCACGCTCCCCAGGTGCAGGGGTACTTCGAGCGGCCCGTCGACCATCTGATGGCGCTTCCGATCCTGGCCGACTACATCCAGCAGAAGTACGGCGCGGAGGACATCGCCGTCGTCTCGCCCGATGCCGGCCGGATCCGGGTGGCCGAGCAGTGGGCGAAGAAGCTGGGCGGTGTGAACCTCGCCTTCATCCACAAGTCCCGCGACCCCGAGCGGCCCAACCAGGCCGTGGCCAAGCGCGTGATCGGTGACGTCGAGGGCAAGACCTGCATCCTCGTCGACGACATGATCGACACCGCCGGCACGATCGTGCAGGCGGCCGATGCCCTGGTCGCCAACGGCGCTGATTCCGTGGTCATCGCCACCACGCACCCGATCCTCTCCGACCCGGCCACCGAGCGGCTGAGGAACAGCTCGGTGCGTGAGGTGGTGTGCACCAACACGCTCCCGGTGCCGCCCGAGAAGCAGTTCGACCGGCTCACGCAGCTCTCGATCGCGCCGCTGCTGGCACGAGCGATCCGCGCGGTCTTCGACGACGGTTCGGTCACCAGCATCTTCGACGGTGAGGTCTGAAACGCTGACCCCCTGGCACGCCCCCTCCCGCGGAAGGACCCGGGTCACCGGAACGGGCTCCTGACCCGCAGGGGCGCGGGTCTCCTCGGGAGGGCAGCGGCTGTGCCGTGCGGCGCGGCTCACCTCTCTGCGCTGGGGGCCCGGCGCTCGTGCTACTCTCACCGGGTCACTTCGGCGAGGGAGAGGGCGCCGGCCCCTCCGTGATCGACGCGGTGCGGAACCGGGAGCTGGGCTCCCTGTGCCCCGTGGCGTCGCTCATCGTCGAGCCACCCACTCCACGAGGAGCACCCCATGGCTGAGAAGCTGAACGTCGAACTGCGCGAGGACTTCGGCAAGGGCGCGTCGCGCCGCCTGCGCGCCGAGAGCCGCGTCCCCGCCGTCCTGTACGGGCACGGCCAGGACCCGATCCACCTCTCGCTGCCCGGTCACGACACCGCTCTGGCGGCCCGTAACCCCAACGCGCTGCTCGAGCTGTCCCTCCCGGACGGCACCAAGCACCTCTCGCTCATCAAGGAGATCCAGCGCCACCCGCTGAAGCGCTCCCTGACCCACCTCGACCTGATCATCGTCCGCAAGGGCGAGAAGGTCGAGGTCGAGATCCCGGTGGTCCTCACCGGCGAGCCGATCGCCCCGGCGGCGGCCTTCGTCGACCTGCAGACCCTGACCCTCCTGGTCGACGCGCTGAACGTGCCCGAGCAGGTCGAGGTCGACGTCGAGGGCTCCGAGGACGGCTTCCAGGTCTTCGCCGGCGACGTCACCCTGCCCGAGGGCAGCGAGCTGGTCTCGGACGTCGAGCTGCTCGTTGCCAGCGTCGCCCTGCCGCGCATCGACGAGACCGAGGACGAGGAGGGCGAGGAGTCCGAGGCGTCCGCCGAGCCCGCCGAGGCCGACGAGGACTCCGCCGAGGAGGAGTGATCCCCGCGGGGCGGGCGGGACGGGCGCGATGCCGTCCGTCCGCTCCGTTGCTCACACCTGGGGTGCCGGGGCGTCGCGCTCAGGGCGGCGCCCCGGTACTGTGTCCGGGGTCGTGCGCCCGCCCCGTCGCGGCGACGCCCGCAGCGGAGAGCCCCGACGCCCGGGAGCGGAGAGCGGCGCCGACCGACCAGTCCGTGCCGGCAGCGGCCCCGTCGGCACCGAGGCAGCATCGAGGAGCCCCATGACCGTCAGCGCCCGCCCGCCCGGCCCCCACCTGGTGGTGGGCCTGGGCAACCCCGGCCCGAAGTACGCCGCGACGCGCCACAACATCGGGCAGATGGTCCTGGACCACATCGCGGACGCCGGCGGCGGACGCTTCACCGCGGCCCGTCGTGCCCAGGCCGTCGTGCTCGAGGGGCGGCTCGGCATCCCCGGTGCCGACGCGCGCGTCGTCCTCGCCAAGACGACCACCTTCATGAACGTCTCCGGCGGCCCGGTTAAGGCGCTGGCCGCCTACTACGACATCCCGCCCGAGCGGATCATCGCCGTGCACGACGAGGTGGACATCCCCTTCGACGCCGTTCGGCTCAAGCTCGGCGGCGGCGAGGGCGGCCACAACGGCCTGCGCGACATCAGCCGGGCCCTGGGGACGAAGGACTACCTGCGGGTGCGGGTGGGGGTGGGCCGCCCTACCGGCGGCCGCGACACCGCCGACCACGTGCTCGCCCCCTTCAGCACGACCGAGCGCCGGTCGCTGGAGATGCTGGTCTCGGACGCGGCCGACGCCGTCGAGTCCGTCATCCTCGAGGGGCTCACCGCCGCCCAGCAGCGCTTCCACTCCCGAGAGGCCCGATGACCACGCAGACCGCCGCTCCCACCCCGACCACGACCCGCCCGCCGCTGCGCCCGCTGCTCGACCAGCTGGCCGCCGGCCGCGACCTCACCGCGGTCCGCGAACTGGTCGAGGAGGGGGCCCGCAGCGGTGAGGGCGGCAGCATCGTCGCCGCCACCGGCCTGTTCCCCTTCCTGGTGGCGGACCTCGCCCGTCGGGCCACCGCCGAGGCGCCGCTGGTCATCGTCACCGCCACCACCCGGGCCGCCGAGGACCTGCGCGCGGCGCTGTCCGCCCTGGTGGGCACGGCGCACCTCGTCGAGCTGCCCGCCTGGGAGACCCTGCCCCACGAGCGGCTCTCCCCGCGCGCCGACACCGTCGCCAGGAGGCTCTCGACCCTGCGGCGGATCGCGCACCCGGAGACCGAGCAGCCCGCGCACGTGGTGCTGATGCCGGTGCGCTCGCTGCTCCAGCCGATCGCGAAGGGCCTGGGGGACCTGCGCCCGGTGCGCGCCGCGGTGGGGGACGGATACCCGCTCGAGGACCTCGAGCGGGACCTGGTCGACGCCGCCTACGTGCGGGTCGACATGGTCGAGAAGCGCGGCGAGTTCGCGGTGCGCGGCGGGATCCTCGACGTCTTCCCGCCCACCGAGCCGCATCCTGTGCGAGTGGACCTCTTCGGCGACGAGATCGACGACGTCCGCTACTTCTCCGTCGCCGACCAGCGCTCCCTGGACCCGGCCCCGCGCGGCCTCGAGGCGCCGCCCTGCCGGGAGATCCTGCTGACCGACGAGGTGCGGGAGCGCGCCCGCGCCCGCGCCGAGGAGCTGCCCGGGGTGCGTGACCTGCTGCTGCGGATCGCCGACGGGATCGCCGCCGACGGGATGGAGTCCCTCAGCCCGGTGCTGGTCGACGGCATGGAGCAGGTCGCCGACGTGCTCCCCGAGGGCGCCCGCTTCCTCGTCCTGGACCCCGAGAAGGCCCGCGCCCGGGCCGACGAGCTGGTCGCCACCACGGAGGAGTTCCTCGCCGCGGCCTGGTCCAGCGCAGCCGCCGGCGGCGGCCTGCCGATCGACGTGGGTGCGGCGAGCTTCGTGCCGCTGTCCGAGGCGAAGGGGCACGCCCGCGAGGGCGGTCGCCCCTGGTTCTCCCTGGCCGCCTTCGGCCTGGACACCGACGTCGATCTCACCACCGCCTCCACCACCCACCCCGGGTACTCCGGGAAGCCCGGGGACGCCGCGAAGGACCTCGAGCGGCGCCGCACCGAGGGCTGGTCCGTCGTCTCCACGATGGTGGGCCCGGGCGGTGCCCGGCACGTCGCCGAGAACCTGCGGGCCGAGGGTCTGCCCGCCGTCTTCGCCGCCGAGCTCGCCGACCCCGTCGCGCCCGGAGAGGCCGTGGTGACCGTCGGCCCCTTCGTCGAAGGGCTGGTCGACGAGGACCTCAAGCTGATCCTGGCCGCCGAACGGGACCTCACCGGCAAGTCCGGGGCGCGGCGCGGCGAGGAGCGGAAGATGCCGTCGCGGCGCCGCAACGTCGTCGACCCCCTCCAGCTGCGCCCCGGGGACCACGTCGTCCACGCCCACCACGGCGTGGGGCGTTTCGTGGAGATGACCAGCCGTGCCGTCGGGACCGGCGCCAAGCGCACCACCCGCGAGTACCTGGTCATCGAGTACGCGCCTTCGAAGAAGGGTCAGCCCGGGGACCGCCTGTACGTCCCCAGCGACCAGCTCGACCAGGTCACCAAGTACGTCGGCGGCGAGGAGCCCAGCGTCAACCGGATGGGCGGGGCGGACTGGGCGAAGACGAAGTCCAAGGCCCGCAAGGCGATCCGCGAGATCGCCGACGAGCTGGTGCGGCTGTACTCCGCGCGGCAGTCCGCGCCCGGCCACGCCTTCGGCCCCGACACCCCGTGGCAGCGGGAGCTCGAGGACTCCTTCGAGTTCGTCGAGACCCCGGATCAGCTCTCGACCATCGAGGACGTCAAGGCGGACATGGAGAAATCCGTGCCGATGGACCGCCTCATCCTCGGCGACGTCGGCTACGGCAAGACCGAGATCGCGGTGCGGGCCGCGTTCAAGGCCGTCCAGGACGGCAAGCAGGTCGCCGTGCTCGCGCCGACGACGCTGCTCGCCCAGCAGCACCTGGACACCTTCACCGAGCGCTACACCGGCTTCCCGGTCACGGTGCGGGGCCTCTCCCGCTTCCAGAACCCCGCCGACTCGACGGCCACGATCGAGGGGATCGCCGACGGCGGCGTCGACGTGGTGATCGGCACCCACCGCCTGCTCACCGGCAACGTGCGGTTCAAGGACCTGGGCCTGCTGATCATCGACGAGGAGCAGCGCTTCGGCGTCGAGCACAAGGAGACGCTCAAGGCGCTGCGCACGAACGTGGACGTCCTGTCGATGTCCGCCACCCCGATCCCGCGCACCCTCGAGATGGCCGTCACCGGGATCCGGGAGCTGTCGATCCTGGCCACCCCGCCGGAGGAGCGCCACCCGGTGCTCACCTACGTCGGTGCCCAGGAGGACAAGCAGGTCGCGGCCGCGATCCGGCGCGAGCTGCTGCGCGAGGGGCAGGTGTTCTACATCCACAACCGGGTCGAGGACATCGATCGGGTCGCCGCACACCTGCGGGAGCTGGCGCCCGACGCCCGGGTGCAGGTCGCCCACGGGAGGATGAACGAGTACCAGCTCGAGCGCGTCATCGTCGACTTCTGGGAGCGGGACTTCGACGTGCTCGTGTGCACCACCATCGTCGAGACCGGCCTGGACATCGCCAACGCCAACACCCTGATCGTGGAGAACGCCGACAAGTTCGGCCTCTCCCAGCTGCACCAGCTGCGCGGCCGCGTCGGCCGCTCGAGCGAACGGGCCTACGCCTACTTCCTCTACAACGCGTCCAAACCGCTCACCGAGCTCGCCCACGACCGCCTCACCACGCTCGCCACCAACACCGACCTCGGTGCCGGCATGCAGGTGGCGATGAAGGACCTCGAGATCCGCGGCGCCGGCAACCTGCTGGGCGGCGAGCAGTCCGGGCACATCGCCGGCGTCGGCTTCGACCTCTACGTGCGGATGGTGGGGGAGGCCGTCGCCGCCTTCCGCGGCGAGGGCAAGGCGCCCGAGAAGGAGATCCGCGTCGAGCTGCCGCTGGACGCGCACGTCCCGCACGACTACATCGGCTCCGAGCGCCTGCGCCTCGAGGCCTACTCGAAGCTCTCCGCGGTCCGGGAGCCCTCCGAGGTCGAGCAGATCCGCTCCGAGCTCACCGACCGCTACGGCGCCCCGCCCGCCCCGGTCGAGGTGCTGCTGGACGTGGCGCGGTTCCGGATCGACGCCCGCGCCGCCGGGATCGACGAGGTCCAGGCCCAGGGCAAGATGATCCGCTTCGCCCACCTCGAGGTGCCGGACTCCGCCGCGATGCGGATGAAGCGCCTGTACCCCGGCACCGTGCTCAAACCCGCCGTGCGCCAGGTGCTGGTGCCGCGCCCGATGACCTCCCGGCTCGGCGGCACCGAGCTGCGCGACCACGACCTGCTGGAGTGGGCGCGGGAGGTGCTGCGCACCCTGGTCCCCGCGGCGGCGGAGCAGATCGCCGCCCCCACGGTCCGGACCACGGCGGAGTAGCCTCGCTCCCGTGAGCGATCCGCAGAGCCCCCCGGGCCGGGACCCGGAGACCGACCGACCCGATACCGGCCCGCCCGATCCCGGCCGGCCCGTCCGCGGCAGCGCCCTGCTGCGCGCGGTCGAGGTGATGGAGGCGCTGCGCGCGCCCGACGGGGACGCCTGGACCCATCGGCAGACCCACGCGTCGCTCGCCCGCTATCTGCTCGAGGAGACCCACGAGGTGCTCGAGGTGATCGACGACCCCGCCGGCCACCAGCCCGGCGCACTCGCCGACGAGCTCGGGGACCTCCTGTTCCAGATCCTGTTCCACGCCCGGGTGGGCGAGGAGGAGGACCCGCCCTGGGACGTGGACGACGTCGCCCGTGCCTTCGTGCGGAAGATGGAACGGCGCAACCCCCACATCTTCGGACCCCGACGTGACCACGCACTCGACGACCGGGAGGACGTCGAGCAGATCATCGCCCAGTGGCATGCGGTCAAGGCCGCCGAGAAGGCGTCCTCCGGCGTGCGGGAGAAGGGCTGGTTCGACGACATCCCCGCCCGGCTGCCCAGCCTGCAGACCGCCGCCAAGGCCGTCCACCGGGCCCGCTCCGCGGGCCGTCTCGAGGAGCTTCTGGCCGCCGCCGACGAGGCCGCGCGCGCCGAGGACGCCCAGGACTGGGGGGCCGATGTGGGCCGCGCGCTGCTGGACCTCGCCGTCCTCGCCGAGTCACGGGACGACGACCCCGAGACCGCGCTGCGCACGCTGCTGGTCCGCACCGGCGGCCTCCTCCCCGCCCCGTCGCCCGAGCCCGGGGACCGGTCCGGGACCCGGGCGCAGCGCGCCGTCGCGGACACCGATGAGCCCGGGGAGGACGGCTCGGCCTAGACTGTCGTGCGGACGGTCAGCGCCGACCGGCCGTGACGGAACTTCACACCCGAAGGAAGGAACAGCCCATGGCCGCTCTGATCGATGCCCTGCACGCCCGCGAGATCCTCGACTCCCGAGGAAACCCCACCGTCGAGGTCGAGATCCTGCTCGACGACGGCACCTTCGCCCGCGCTGCCGTCCCCTCCGGCGCCTCCACCGGCCAGTTCGAGGCCGTCGAGCGCCGTGACGGCGACAAGGGCCGCTACCTCGGCAAGGGCGTCCTGGACGCCGTGAGCGCCGTCGTCGCCGACATCCAGCCGAAGATCCTGGGCATGGACGTCCAGGAGCAGCGGAACATCGACGCCGCGATGATCGAGCTCGACGGCACCGCGAACAAGGGCACCGTCGGAGCCAACGCCGTCCTCGGTGTGTCCCTGGCCGTGGCCCGCGCCGCCGCCGACTCCGCCGGCGTGCCGCTGTACCAGTACGTCGGCGGGCCCAACGCCCACGTCCTGCCGGTGCCGATGATGAACATCCTCAACGGCGGCTCCCACGCGGACTCCAACGTCGACATCCAGGAGTTCATGATCGCGCCGATCGGTGCGGAGACGTTCTCCGAGGCGATGCGCGTCGGCGCCGAGGTCTACCACGCCCTGAAGGCGGTGCTCAAGGAGCGCGGCCTGGCCACCGGCCTCGGCGACGAGGGCGGCTTCGCCCCGGACCTCGAGTCCAACCGTGCGGCCCTCGACCTCATCGTCGAGGCCATCGGCCGGGCCGGCTTCGAGGCCGGCAAGGATGTCGCCCTCGCGCTCGACGTCGCCGCCTCGGAGTTCTTCGCCGACGGCACCTACACCTTCGAGGGGGCACAGAAGACCGCCGCCGAGATGGTCGAGTACTACACCGAGCTCGTCGACGCGTACCCGCTGGTCTCCATCGAGGACCCGCTGGACGAGGAGGACTGGGAGGGCTGGAAGGCCATCACCGACAGCCTCGGCACGAAGACCCAGCTGGTCGGGGACGACCTGTTCGTCACCAACCCCGAGCGTCTCGGCCGCGGCATCGCGGAGGGCTGCGCGAACTCCCTGCTGGTCAAGGTCAACCAGATCGGCTCGCTCACCGAGACCCTGGACGCCGTGGACCTCGCGCACCGCTCGGGCTTCACCGCGATGATGTCCCACCGCTCCGGTGAGACCGAGGACACCACCATCGCCGACCTGGCGGTGGCCACCAACTGCGGCCAGATCAAGTCCGGCGCCCCGGCGCGCGGCGAGCGCGTGGCGAAGTACAACCAGCTGCTCCGCATCGAGGAGGAGCTGGGTGAGGCCGCACGCTACGCAGGCGGCTCCGCCTTCCCGCGGTTCACTGCCTGAGCACCCAGGGACGAGGTTGTAACCTCGACGCATGAGCAGCAGACGACCGGGCGCCCCGCGAACCACGAGGCGCCCGGTCCCTGCGTCCGGGGGCAGGCGCTCCGGCGCACGGACCACCTCGCGACCGGGCGCCGGCACCGGGCGGGCCGGGGCCCCGAAGGCCTCGCGCTCCCGCGGCCCCGCCGCGGCCTCGCGACCCGCCGCCGCGCGCCGCGCCCCGGAGGAGGACGGCCCCGGCATCACGATCACCCGGCGCACGCTCGCACTGGTGGCCCTGGTGGTGGTCGCTCTCGCCGCGCTGGTGCCGACGGTCAACACCTATGTCGCCCAGCGGCAGAAGCTCGGCGAGCTGCAGGCGCAGGTGGACCGCCAGGAGCAGCAGGTCGACTCCCTGCGCGCGCAGGTGGCCCGCTGGGAGGACCCCGCCTACGTCGCCGCCCGCGCCCGCGAGCGACTGCTGTTCGCGATGCCGGGGGAGACCCAGTACCGGCTCACCGACACCTCCGGGCGCGACGTGCCCCTCACCGAGGCCGAGCAGGCCCAGGAGGCCGCGAAGGAGGGCGAATGGTTCTCCGTGCTCTGGGAGAGCGTGGAGGGCTCCAGCCGCCTCACCCCCGAGGACATCCCCGACGAGACGGGGTCGACCGACGACGACGTCTCCGAGCAGGACCCCGCCGACACCACCGATGAGGACACCGACCAGTGAGCACCCTCGCCCCTCTCCCCTTCGAGACCCCTGCCGCCGCGCAGGACCACGAGGTGATGCGCGCGCAGCTCGGGCGCGAGATGCGCGGCGTCGTCTCGATCGCCCGCCGATGCGGCTGCGGCCGCCCCGCCGTGGTCCGCACCTCCCCCCGGCTCGAGGACGGCACGCCGTTCCCCACCTCGCTCTACCTGACGCTGCCCTGGCTCACGCTCGAGCTCTCGCGTCTCGAGGCGACCGGTCTGATGGCCGAACTGACCGAGTGCGTGCAGCAGGAGGAGGGGCTCGCCGCCGCCTACCGTGCCGCCCATGAGCGCTATCTCGCCCGTCGCGCGGAGCTCGGTGAGGCCGAGGAGGTCCGGCACGTCAGCGCCGGAGGCATGCCCGCCCGGGTGAAGTGCCTCCATGCGCTCGCCGGGCAGGCGCTCGCCGAGGGCCCCGGGATCAATCCGATCGCCGACGAGGTGCTGCCCCTGATCGACGGCGTGCTGCCCGAGCTGCTCTGCCGCTGCGAGGACACCGCGCCGGCGTCCGCAGCCGGGGCCGCGGGCCGCGACGATGCCGAGGAGGACCGATGAGCGCCCCAGTGGCCGCGATCGATTGCGGCACCAACTCGATCCGCCTGCTGATCGCCCGACGCGACGAGGCCTCCGGGGCCCTCGTCGATCTCGAGCGCCGGCTGGAGATGGTGCGGCTGGGGCTCGGCGTGGACCGCACCGGCCGCTTCGACCCGGCCGCCGTCCGGCGGACGCTCGAGGCCGCACAGCGTCATCAGGAGCTGATCGCGCAGCACGGCGTCGACACCCAGGACATCCGCTTCGTCGCCACCTCCGCGACCCGTGATGCCTCCAACCGCGACGTCTTCGTCGACGGGGTCCGGGAGATCCTCGGCGTCGCCCCCGAGGTGATCAGCGGCGCGGAGGAGGCGGCGCTCTCCTTCCGCGGCGCCGTCAGCACCATCGCGGACCTGCCCGCCGGACCGCGGCTCGTCGTGGACATCGGCGGGGGATCCACCGAGCTGGTGCTCGGCGAGCACACCCCCAGCCACCGGATCAGCATGGACATGGGCTCGGTGCGCCTGACGGAGCGCCACCTCGTCACCGATCCGCCGACGACCGCCGAGATCGAGGCCGCCACCGCCGAGATCGACGCCCTGCTGGACCACGCAGCCGCGGAGGTGCCCCTCGAGGAGGCGGTGTCGTTGGTCGGCGTCGCCGGAACGGTGACCACTGTCACGGCCGTGGCCTCCGGGATCCGGGACTATCGTCCCGACGTGACCCACGGGGCGTCGCTGACGATCGACGAGGTCGGTGGCATCTGCCGCACCCTGCTGTCCGAGAGCCGTGCCGAGCGGTCGCTGAGGAAGGTCATCCACCCTGGTCGCATCGACGTCATCGGGGCCGGGGCGCTGATCTGGTCGCGCATCGTCGCGCGGGTCTCCGAGGCCGCGGGCGTCGTCTCCGCGCGGACCAGCGAACATGACATCCTCGACGGGATCGCGCTGGACCTGCTGGACCGGGTGCCCTGAGCTCGCCTGTCCGACCGGTGATCCCTTTTGTGTCCGGGCCCTCGCAGTTCTAGTCTGTGCGTATGACTAATACCTTCGGCGGCAAGCCCCACGTCCTCATCCTCGGAGGCGGTTCCGTCGGTCTGACGGCCGCATCCGAGCTGCGCAAGACCCTCGGTCCGGAGGTCGCGATCACGGTCGTCGACCCGCGTCCGTACATGACGTACGCTCCCTTCCTCCCCGAGGTCGGTGCCGGCAGCATCGATCCGCGCAACGTCCTCGCGCCGCTGCGGAAGGTCCTCACCGGCGCCAAGGTCGTCACGGGGTCGGTGACCGAGATCCGCAGCGCCGAGAACACCGTGGTGGTGGCGCTCGAGGACGACGAGAAGCTCGAGATCGCCTACGACTACCTGGTCGTCGGCCTCGGTGCCGTCCCGCGTCTGCTGCCCATCCCGGGCCTCGCGGAGAACGCGATCGGCTTCAAGCAGGTCGAGGAGGCGACCGCCGTGCGCGACCGCGTCCTCGCGAACCTCGCCGAGGCGGCGACCACCAAGGACCCCGCGGTCCGCAAGCGCCTGCTCACCTTCACCTTCATCGGCGGCGGCTTCGCCGGCGGCGAAGCGGTGGCCGAGTCCGAGGACATGGTCCGCGACGCGCTGCGCTACTACCCCGACCTCCACGCCTCGGACATCCGCTTCGTGCTGGTCGACGGCGCACCGTTCATCTTCCCCGAGCTCACCGAGGACCAGCGGGCCTACGTGCTGGCGCAGCTGCGCGAGCGCGGTGTCGAGGTCAAGCTCGAGACCTTCCTCAACTCCGCCGAGAACGGCGTGATCAAGACCAGCGACGGCGACGAGTTCGAGTCCGACCTGCTGGTGTGGAACGCCGGTGTGAAGCCCGCTCCCGTGCTCTCCGACTCAGAGGTCTCCGACCTCCCGGTGGTCACCGAGCGCGGCCCGCTGATGGGCAAGCTGGAGGCGCTCGCCGACCTCCGCGTCAACGGTGCCGACGGCCCCCTGGACAACGTCTTCGCCGCCGGCGACTGCGCCGCGGTGCCGGACCTCGCCTCGGGCGAGGGCAAGTTCTGCCCGCCGAACGCGCAGCACGCGGTCCGACAGGCCAAGCGCCTGGCCGACAACATCGCGCGCTCGGTCCAGGGCCGCCCGCTGGTGGACTACTACCACCGCAACCTCGGCGTGATGGCCACCCTGGGCATGTACAAGGGCGTGGGCCGGCTGCAGCTGGGCGAGAAGGAGATCGACATCCGCGGCCTGCCGGCATGGCTCATGGCCCGCTCGTACCACGTGTACGCGATGCCGACCCTCGGCCGGAAGGCGTCCGTCATCGCAGGGTGGGCGACCAACCTGATCTCCCGCCGCGACATCATCGGCATCCCGCAGGCCGAGACCCCTCGCGCCGCCTTCGAGTACGCCGCGAACGCCGGCAAGAAGAAGTGAGCCCCGCCGGGGGCCCGGACTGAGCAAGGCGCCCCCGGGAGGCTGGTCCGGACGCTGCCGCGCACGAGCTGCGCGGCAGCGTCCGTGCGTGAGGACCGGACGGGACCGGGCCGAGGGGAGTTGCCAGGTGCCGCCCCGGCGTCGCCCGCCATGGTCATCTCCTGTGACCGGGTATGCTCGGAGATCTCCCAGAACACGCAGGAACGATCCTCGGTGCGCCATGGCGCGGCATCGGGACAGAAGGGCAGGAGCGCATGGAGATACACATCGTGGCGGACGCCGAGGCCGGCGCGAGCGTCGTCGCGGACGTCTTCGCCCGGACCCTCCGGGAGACCGGGGACGCCGGTGCGGTCCTGGGCCTGGCCACCGGGTCCTCGCCGGTGCCGGCCTACGCCGAGCTGATCCGCCGCCACCGCGAGGAGGGACTCTCCTTCGCCCGCAGCCGCGCCTTCCTGCTCGATGAGTACGTCGGCCTGCCCGCCGGCCACGAGCAGAGCTACCACCGCTTCATCCGCGAGAACTTCACCGCGCACATCGACATCGACGACGCCGCCGTCCTGTCCCCGGACGGCGCCGCGGCCGATCCCGTCGCCGAGGCCACGGCCTACGACCGCCGGATCGGCGAGGCCGGGGGAGTGGACCTGCAGATCCTGGGCATCGGCTCCAACGGGCACATCGCCTTCAACGAGCCCGGCAGCTCTCTCGCCTCCCGCACCCGCGTGGTGGGTCTGACTCGCTCCACCATCGAGGACAACTCCCGTTACTTCGACAGCGCGGACGACGTCCCGGTCCGCGCCCTCAGCCAGGGCCTGGGCACCATCCGTGAGGCGCGACGGATCGTCCTCACCGCGTCCGGGAGCGGCAAGGCGGATGCCGTCGCCCAGCTCGCCGAGGGCGCGATCAGTGCCCGCTGGCCCGCGACCGTCCTGCAGCTGCACCCCGATGTGACCGTCGTCGTCGACGAGGCCGCGGCCTCGCGGCTGGAGCTCGCCGACTACTACCGCTACTCGCGTCGCCTCGATGCGGAGAGCCCGCTGACCGAGCTGAGCTGAGCCCGGTCACGGCGCGTTCGGTCGCCGACGGCGGATACGATCTCTCCCATGCAGCACGCAGATCCCGCCCCCTCCGCGGCCGCCGCAGCGGTCGATCCCTCGCACCGGTCCGGACTGGACCGCTACTTCAGGATCTCCGAGCGCGGCTCCACGGTGGCCCGTGAGCTCCGAGGGGGCCTGGTCACCTTCTTCTCGATGTGCTACATCGTGGTGCTCAATCCGCTGATCATCGGGACGGTGCCGGACTCGACCGGGATGTACCTCGGCGGCGGGACCGAACCGAACCTCCCCGCCGTGGCCGCCGGCACCGCGCTGATCGCCGGGCTGCTGAGCATCGTCATGGGGGCCTGGGCGAAGTTCCCCCTCGCGCTCGCCGCGGGCCTGGGGCTGAACGCCTACCTCGCCTACTCCGTCGTGCCGCTGCCCGGCATGACCTGGGGCGGCGCGATGGGTCTGGTGCTGGCCGAGGGCGTGGTGATCCTGATCCTGGTCCTGACCGGATTCCGCAAAGCGGTCTTCGACGCCGTGCCACCGTTCCTCAAGACGGCGATCGCCGTGGGCATCGGACTGTTCATCGCCTTCCTGGGCCTGTTCAACGCGAAGTTCGTGACCACGGCGGCGGGCACCCCGGTGCAGCTGGGCAACGACGGCTCCCTCACCGGCTGGCCGACCTTCGTGTTCGTGACAGGGCTGCTGCTGATGTTCGTGCTGTGGATCCGCAAGGTGCCCGGCGCGATCCTCATCGCGATCGTCACGGCGACCGTGCTGGCGATGGTGCTCGAGCGGGTGCTGCAGCTCGGTGCCTACTCGGCGCCCGAGGGCACGGAGGCCGGCAACCCCGGGGGCTGGGCGATGAACGTCCCGGCGCTGGGCGAGTTCCCGATCCGGCTGCCGGACTTCGCCACCCTCTTCACCGTCGACCCGCTCGGCGGGATCACCGCCGCCGGCGTCATCGGGGCCACCGTGATCGTCTTCTCGCTGCTGCTGGCTGACTTCTTCGACACCATGGGCACGATGGTCGGGGTCGCATCCGGGGCCGGCCTGGTGCAGGAGGACGGCGACATCCCGCACTCGCAGCGGATCCTGGTCGTGGACTCGGCGGCCGCGATCGCCGGGGGCGTCGGCGGCGTCTCGTCGAACACGAGCTTCGTCGAATCCACCTCGGGGGTGGCCGAGGGGGCCCGCACCGGTCTCGCCGCCGTCGTGGTCGGCGTGCTCTTCCTGCTGTCCACCTTCTTGTCGCCGCTGGTCGCGATGGTCCCCTACGAGGCGGCGACCCCCGCACTGGTGATGGTCGGCTTCCTGATGATGACCCAGATCACCGACATCGACTTCACCGACGTCGAGATCGCGGTCCCAGCCTTCCTGACCATCATCCTCATGCCGTTCGCGTACTCGATCACCGTCGGGATGGGGGCCGGTTTCGTGATGTACGTGCTCATCCGGATGGTCCGTGGCAAGGCGCGGGAGGTGCACTGGCTGATGTACCTCATCGCGGTGCTGTTCGTCGCGTACTTCCTGCGCGGCGCTCTCGAGGGTCTGCTGCTGTGAGCACGCACGGGGCCGGCGAGGAGCCGGCGGAGCCCGCTGTCGGCTCGCCGGAGGAGAACGCGGAGGCCGTCGAGCTCGCCGACGAGCTGCAACGCGTGCTGCTGGTCTCCTCGCGGATCCTGCGTTCCCACACCGCCTCCGAGGAGGTCTCCGCCCCGCAGTTCTCCGTGCTCGCCTACCTCCAGCGGGCGGGGGAGTCGACGCCGAGCGCGCTGGCGGACTTCGAGCACGTCAGCCCTCCGGTGATGACCCGGATCCTGGGGCGGCTCGAACAGGCCGGGCTGGTGCGGCGTGCCGCGCACCCGGTCGACGGGCGCCAGGTGCGGGTCACGCTCACCGAGGAGGGAGAGCAGCTGGTGCTCGCCGGACGGGAGCGGCGGCACGCCTGGCTCCGCAGCCGCATCGACGGCGCCACGCCTGCGCAGCGGGATGCCCTGCGCGAGGGGTCCCGGGTGCTGCGCGAGCTCCTCGTCCCGCCGCGGGACTGACCGCACGCGACCCGGGCGCGGACGCCCGGACAGCCTCGGGAGGGGCCGTCCGGGCGAATGCTCGCGGAGGTGCGCTCAGGCGTCGGCGGTGGCGTCCAGCACATGATCCAGCACCTGGATCAGCGCAGCGACATCCTCTTCGCCGACGGAGGGGAAGGTCGCGATCCGCAGCTGATTGCGACCGAGCTTCCGGTACGGCTCGATGTCCACCACGCCGTGCGCTCGCAGGAGAGCGGTGATGGCGGTGGCGTCGATCGACTCGTCCACGTCCAGAGTGGTCACCACCTGGGAGCGCGCGGACGGGTCGGTCACGAACGGAGTGATCTCCTCCCGACCGGCTGCCCACTCCTGCAGCATGCCGCTGGTGGTCCGGGTGCGCTCGTCCGTCCATGCCAGGCCGCCCCGGGCGAGCATCCACTCGATCTGCTCGGCCAGCAGCACCAGCGTGGCCACTGCGGGAGTGTTCAGGGTCTGGTTCTTCCGGGAGTTGTCGATCGCGCTGGTGAGCGAGAGGAAAGACGGGATCCACCGCGAGGAGTCCCGGCCCAGCCGCTGCGCCCGTTCGAGCGCGGCAGGGGAGAGGACGCTCAGCCACAGGCCGCCGTCGGAGGCGAAGGCCTTCTGGGGGGCGAAGTAGTAGGCGTCCGTCTCGGCGATGTCCACGACGGCCGCACCGGCGACCGAGGTCGCGTCGACCAGCACCAGCTGGTCCGTGGTGGCACCCTCGGGACGGCGCACCGGCACCATCACGCCGGTGGAGGTCTCGTTGTGCGGCCAGGCGTAGGCATCCACCTCGGCGGAGGCGACCGGCTGCGGCGCGCTTCCCGGGTCCGCGCGCAGCACCTCCGGCTCCGCCAGGTGCGGGGCGCCGGCGGACTCGGCGGCGAACTTCTGGGAGAACTCACCGAGCACCAAGTGCTGGGAGCGCTGCTCGATCAGCCCGAACACCGCCACGTCCCAGAACGCGGTCGAGCCGCCGTTGCCGAGCACCACCTCGTACCCCTCAGGCAGGGCGAAGAGCTCGGTGAGCCCGGTGCGCACCCGAGCGACGAGGTCCTTCACCGGGGCCTGGCGATGGGAGGTGCCCATCACCGAGGTGGAGACGGACCGAAGCGCCTCCATCTGCTCCGACCGGATGCGCGAGGGGCCGGAGCCGAAGCGGCCGTCCGCCGGCAGCAGGTGCTGGGGGATGGACAGGGCACGGAGGGCATCGGTCCGAGCGGTGCTGGCAGCGGTCATTCGTGGACTCCTCATGATGGACGGGACGAGGGCACCGGTCGCACGGGTACCCGCCCCCATTGTCCCAGCGGGCGGGGATCGGTGGAGCGGCGTCCGTGGATGCGCGGCGGACGTGGCAGGATCGGGGCATGAGCCGTGCTGATCTGGAGAAGCAGCCGTACGACGTCGCCACGATGTTCGACGGCATCGCCGAGCGCTACGACCTGATGAACGACATCGCCGCGCTGGGCCAGGTGGGGATGTGGCGTGAGCTGATGGTGCAGGCGCTGGAGAGCGGACCCGGCGCGCAGGTCCTGGACCTCGCCGCCGGCACCGGCACCTCGTCCGCCGCGATCGCCCGCGCGGGGGCGCGCGTGGTCGCCGCCGACTTCTCCCTGGGGATGATGAGCGAGGGGCGTCGACGGGGAGCCCCGGTCCCGTTCGTCGGAGCGGACGGCCAGCACCTGCCCTTCGCGGACGACTCCTTCGACGCCGCGGTCATCTCCTTCGGCCTGCGCAACGTGCACGAGCCGAGGCGCGCGCTGGCGGAGATGGTCAGGGTCGTCCGCCCGGGCGGACGGGTGGTCGTGTGCGAGTTCTCCACCCCGACGTGGGCACCGCTGAGGACCCTCTACGAGAAGTACCTCCTGCGTGCGCTCCCCGCGGTGGCCGGCACCGTCGCCGCCACGGTCGATGCCTACGAGTACCTCGCCGAGTCGATCCTCGAGTGGCCGGACCAGGAGTCGCTGCGCGGATGGTTCCTCGAGGCGGGGCTGGAGCGGGCCCAGTACCGCAACCTCAGCGGCGGGATCGTCGCCCTCCACCGTGGCGTCGTGCCCGCCTCCTGAGCGCCCGGGGGACTGCTGCGCAGACCTCCACGGCCGTCCCCTCATGCGCAGCCGTGACCAGGATGGACGCCCGGCGCAGGAGCATGTGGTCGAGGCCACGTGGAAAAGGGCCGTTCTGGCTTGACGGGGGTGTGCGGGGCCCGTAATGTTCTTCCTCGTGCCCCGGAGATCGGGACCTCGGGACGGACAGTGATCCGGACCGGGATGTCGGCTCTGACCAGGCA